>JBEKYE010000192.1:0-9055 GCA_049511275.1 Bryobacteraceae bacterium | reverse complement strand
GAAGCCAACGTGATCCGGCTGCAGGACGAGCGTGGCTTCGCGGAGATGGTGGCGGCGATTCTGCGCGCGGCGGAGAAACGGCTGGCGGAACTGGACCGGCGGCGGCGCCAGAGCGTGCCGGCGTCGGAGCTGGTGGTGGGGCTGCAATGCGGCGGCAGCGACGCCTTTTCCGGGGTGACCTGCAACCCGGCGGTGGGGTACGCGGCCGATCTGCTGGTGCGCGCGGGGGCGACGGTGGCCTTTTCGGAAGTCACCGAAGTGCGCGATGCGGTGCATCTGCTGACGCCGCGCGCGGAGACTCCGGAGATTGGGCGGGCGCTGATCCGCGAAATGCGGTGGTACGACGAGTACCTGGGGCGGGGAATGGCGGACCGCAGCGCCAACACCACTCCGGGCAACCAGCGCGGGGGGCTGTCCAACATTGTCGAGAAGGCGCTGGGCAGCGTGGCCAAGTCCGGCACGACGGCGCTGCGGGCGGTGGCCACGCATGGAGAAAGAATTTCGACCAGGGGCCTGGTGTTCGCAGCCACGCCGGCCAGCGATTTTATCTGCGGCACCCAGCAGCTTGCCTTCATGAACGTGCATGTCTTCACGACGGGCGAAGGCAGCCCGTACGGGTTGGCGATGGTTCCGGTGGTGAAGGTTTCTTCGCGCACGGCGCTCCAGGAGAAGTGGCACGACCTGATCGATATCGACGCGGGGCGCATTGCCACGGGGCGCGCCACCGTCGAGGAGGTGGGCTGGGAGATCTTCCGATTTCTTCTGGAAACGGCCAGCGGGCGCAAGAAGACCTGGGCGGAACACTGGGGCCTGGCGAACGGACTGGCGCCGTTTAACCCCGGGCCGGTGACGTGAGGGTTATGATGGGCGACGTGCCGATGCCGCGGTTGTTCCTGATCGACTCCTTCGGATTTATCTTCCGGGCGTACCATGCCCGCGCCCGCAGCGGCGCGCCGCCCATGCGGACCTCGACCGGGCTTTCCACCGAAGCGGTCTTCATCTTCAACAACATGTTGCGCAAGCTGGCCAAGCAGTACGAGCCGGCTTACATGGCGGCGGTGTTCGAAAGCCAGGAGCCGACCCTCCGGCTGCAGGAATTCGCGGAATACAAAGCCAACCGCGTGGAGACGCCGCCCGACCTGCTGGAACAGATTCCGGCGGTCCGCCGGTTGCTGGAAGCCATGCGCATTCCGGTGGTGGAGTCCGCCGGATATGAAGCGGACGACGTGATCGGCACGCTGGCGCGGCGGGCGGAACAGAGCGGCTGCGAAGTGGTGATCGTCTCGAGCGACAAGGACATGATGCAGCTCGTCACGGAACGGGTCGCGATGTTGAACCCGGCCAAGGACGACGAATGGTACGACCCGGCCAAGGTGAAAGAGTTTCTGGGAGTGCGGCCGGACCAGGTCGCGGACCTGCTGGCGCTCAAGGGCGACGCGGTGGATAACATTCCGGGCGCGCCGGGAATCGGCGATAAGGGCGCCAAGGATCTGATCGAGCGTTTCGGGTCGGTGGAAGCGGCCATGGAGCATGCCGCCGAAGTGGAGCGCAAGTCCTACCGCGAGAGCTTGCAGAACAACGTGGAGCAGATCCGCATGAGCAGACGCCTGGCGACTATCTCGACGGATGTGCCGATTGAGTTTTCGCTGGAAGGATTGAAGACGCAGCCGCCCGATGAAGCGGCCCTCAAAGCGGTCTTTCAGGAGATGGAGTTCCACAGCCTGCTGAAAGAGCTGGGGCCGGGCGAGGACACGCGGGCGCGGGACTACCGCGTGGTGGAGTCGGTGGAGGAACTGAAGGCCTGGCTGGCGGAGGCCCAGGGCGCTCCGGTGGCGGTGGAGATTTTGAAATCGGCGGAGGGGGAGTTCGCGCTGGATACGGCGGGCCTGGCCTGGCGCGCGGGGGAAGCGCGCGCGGTGAACGCGGAGAGGCTGGCGGAGTTGAAGCCGTGGCTGGAGGATGCGGGCGCGCCGAAGATCTCCAGCGATGTTAAAGCGGCGCTGCTGGAACTGGACCGGCTGGGGATGGCGGGCCGCGGCTTCGAGCACGACGTGATGCTTTACGCCTTCCTGCTGGACGCCGACCCGGCCGCCGTCACCCTGGAAGCGCAGGCCGAGCGGCGTCTGGATCTGAAGCTGGGGGCGTCGCCGGAACAGCACGCCGATATCTGCCTGGAACTGTGCCAGCAACTGGCGCCGGCCATCGAATCGCGCGGTCTGGGCGATCTGTACCGCAACATCGAACTGCCGCTGGCGGGGGTGCTGGCGCGGATGGAGCGCACCGGCGTGCGCATCGATTCCACGGAATTGAAGCGGCTCTCGGGGTTGATGGAGAGCGAGATCGCGCGGCTGACCGGGGACATTCACCGGCTGGCGAACCGCGTTTTCAACATCAGCTCGCCGCAGCAACTGGCCGAGGTGTTGTTCGACGACCTAAAGCTCCAGGCGCCGGTGCGGTATGGCAAGGGAAAGCAGCGCTCCACGGCGGCGGAGATTCTGGAAGAGCTTGCCGCCGACCACGAGATTGTGCGCATGGTCCTGGAATACCGCCAGCTCACCAAGCTGAAGGGCACGTACGTGGATGCGTTGCCGGCGCTGATCGACGCGCGCACGGGCCGGCTGCACACCAGCTTCAACCAGGCGGGCGCTGCTACGGGGCGGCTGTCGTCATCCAATCCGAACCTGCAGAACATTCCCATCCGCACGGCGCTGGGACGCGAGATCCGCGCCGCCTTCGTGCCCCGGGAGGGATGGAAACTGCTGGTGGCGGATTACTCGCAGATCGAGTTGCGCCTGCTGGCGCACATGTCGGACGACCCACTGCTGGTGGAAGCGTTCCGCAACGGCGAGGACATTCACACGCGAACGGCGTCGGAAGTGCTGGGCGTGCCGCCCATGCTGGTGACGCCGGAAGCGAGACGCGACGCCAAGGCGGTGAACTTCGGCATCGTGTACGGCATCAGCGCGTTCGGACTGGCGGCGCAGTTGGGAATCGGGCGCGGCGAGGCGGAAAAATACATCCGGAATTATTTCGCGCGCTACGCCGGCGTGCGGCGCTTCATCGATGAGACCATCGCGGAAGTGCGGCGGACGGGAGTGGCGCGAACGCTGTTCGGGCGCGAGCGGCCCATCCCCGATATCAATGCCCGCAACCCCAACGCGCGCGGATTTGCTGAGCGCGTGGCGGTGAACTCGCCGCTGCAAGGGACGGCGGCCGACCTGATCAAGCTGGCGATGGTGCGCATCGCGCGAGGGCTGGAAGCGGCCGGGTGGCAGAGCGCCATGCTGCTGCAGGTTCACGACGAGCTGGTGTTCGAATGCCCGCCGGAGGAAGTCGAGGCCGTCTCGGCACTGGCGCGCTGCGAAATGGAAGGCGCTTGCGAATTGAAAGTGCCGATGGTAGTGGACGTGGGGGTGGGAGACAACTGGCGCGACGCGAAATAATTGTGGGGCAGCCAAATCCTGGCTGCCGCCGGCTTTGAGCCGGCGTTCGCCCGGCCGGGAAAAAACCGTGGCTTCCTCGATGTTGCTCGGCCGCGAAACTGATGAAACCTTTATCAGTCACAGCCCCCGCAAGTCGCGGCTCGGTTCACTTGCGCAGATAGGCGTCGTCGCCCCTGATCCAATCTTCGCGGCGCGGGCAGAAGATGTCCATGGCGAGGCTGTCTTCGAGCGCCACCACGGCGTGAGGCACGTTGGGCGGAATCACCAGGGACTCGCCGGCGCGGACCACCTGGTGGCGGCCATCGATCACGAAATCGAGCGCGCCGCGCTCCACCGTGCAGATCTGCTCGTTGATGTGGCTGTGCTCGGGAACAGCCGCGCCCTTCTGTAATTCCAGGCGGGCGATGGTCATCTGGCCGCTGTGGATCATGCGCCGCGTGACGAGCGGATTCAATCGCTCGACCGGCATGTGGTTCCAATCGTAGAGCTGCATGTGAACGTATTGTATGATGAAAACTTATGAAGGGTATTGTGCTCGCGGGCGGGTCGGGGAGCAGACTGTTCCCGCTGACCAAGATAACCAACAAACATCTGCTGCCCATTTACGACCGGCCAATGATTTATTACCCCATCCAGACGCTGGTGGACGCGGGGATCCGCGACATCATGATCGTCACCGGAGGACGCAACTCGGGCGATTTCCTGCGGCTGCTGTCGAACGGGAAAGAATTCGGGCTGAAGCACATCAACTATACGTACCAGGAAGGCGAAGGCGGCATCGCCGACGCGCTGGCGCTGGCCGAACACTTCGCCGACGGGCAGAAGATCTGCGTGGTGCTGGGCGACAACATTATCGAAGGCCATGTGAAGAGCGCGGTGGAGAAATTCCGGGCGCAGGAAAAAGGCGCTCACATCCTGCTCAAGGAAGTGCCCGACGCGGAGCGCTTCGGCGTGGCCGAAGTGAATGGCGGCAACGTGGTGGGGATCGAAGAGAAGCCCAAGCGCCCGAAATCGAACTTCGCGGTGACGGGCATCTATATGTACGATGCCACGGTATTCGACAAGATCCAGACGCTGGTGCCTTCGAGGCGCGGCGAGCTGGAGATTACGGACGTCAACAACGCCTATATCCGCGAAGGAACCATGACGCACTCGTTGCTGGAGGGCTGGTGGACGGACGCCGGGACGTTCGATTCGCTGCTGCGCGCGGCGAACCTGGTGGCGCAATCAGCGGGGCGGCAGATGGAAGTGGGCTCGCCGGCGAGCGCTGTGGAAGGAACGGTCCGAGCCTGATGGCGGAATCAATCGCGGCTTCGCGTCGGCTGGCATCCACACCCGACATGCAGTTGGGAGTGCCGGAGTGCGCCAGGGGCATCGGCGCGGTGATTGTCAAAGCGGATTCGCCGGAACTCATCGACGGCGTGCGCATCCAGGCGTTCTCGATTTACCCGGACGACCGGGGATACTTCCTGGAAGTGCAGCGCATGGGGCAGGGCCTCGGGGCGGCGTTTCCGCCGGCCACCACGCAAGTCGCCGCGGCCATGAATTTCGCCGGCACCATCAAGGCGTTTCATTTTCACCTGCACCAGACCGATTGCTGGACGCCGGCGAAAGGCATGCTGCAAGTGGCCCTGGTGGATCTGCGGCTCGGCTCGCCCACATTCGGGAAGCGCAACACGTTGTACGTGGGCGCGCTGCGGCCCTGGCAGGTGCTGATCCCGCGCGGCGTGGCGCACGGCTACAAGGTGATGGGCAGCGAGGACGCGATGCTGGTTTATATGACCGACCAGCTTTACAATCCCGCCGACGAAGGGCGCCTGCCGTACGACGACCCATCCATCAATTACGATTGGGAGACGCAGCGGAAATAACCGCGCCCGTCGATAAAGGCAGACGATTTGTGAAGATTCTGGTAACGGGCGGCGCCGGGTTCATCGGATCGGCGTTCGTTCGCATGGCGATTGCGGAGACGGAATTCGGCGTAGTCAACCTGGACAAGCTGACCTATGCGGGCAACCTGGAAAACCTGAAGGCGGTGGAGCGCAGCGAGCGGTACCGGTTTGTTCACGGGGATATCTGCGACCGGGCGCTGGTGGACGCGCTGATGGAGGAAGAGAAGCCCGAAGCGATTGTGCACTTCGCCGCGGAATCGCACGTGGACCGCAGCATTCTCTCGCCTGAGCCGGCGATCCGCACGAATCTGAACGGCACCTTCACGATGCTGGAAGGGGCGCGCAAACACAAGGTCGGCCGCTTCGTGCACGTCTCCACCGACGAAGTCTACGGCAGTCTCGAAGCGCCGCTCGAAGCCACCGAGGAGTTTCCGCTGAACCCCAGCAGCCCCTATTCCGCGTCCAAGGCCGGAAGCGACCTGCTGGTGCGGTCCTATTTCGTGACCTTCAGGCTGCCGGCGCTGATCACGCGGGCCTCCAATAACTACGGGCCGTACCATTTTCCGGAGAAGCTGATTCCGCTGATGATCACCAACGCGTTTGACGACCGCCCGCTGCCGGTCTACGGCGACGGACAGCAGGTGCGCGACTGGCTGTACGTGGACGACCATTGCCGCGGGATACTGGCGGTGCTGCGCAAGGGACGGGATGGCGAGATCTACAATATCGGCGGCAACCGCTCGCTGCCGAACCTGGACGTAGTGCGCCAGGTTCTGGCGCTGACGGGCCAACCGGAAAGCCTGATTCAATACGTGACCGACCGGCCGGGGCACGACCGGCGCTACGCGCTATCGAGCGAGAAATTGATGCGCGAAACGGGATGGGCGCCGGCGATGGACTTTGAGACCGGCCTTGCGCGGACGATCGCGTGGTACCGGGCGAACGGCGAGTGGGTGGCGCGGGTGCGGAGCGGCGCGTATCGGGAGTATTACGAGAAGAATTACGGGGGACGGGAGACAGTAAGGTAGTGCGCGGAATTCAGCCGCCGATGAACGCCGATGAACGCAGATAGACCAAGCTTTTTCAATCCGCGTTCATGGGTGTTCCTCGGCGGGCAGGCGCCGGCTGAAAGCCGGCGGCAGCCAAGATTGGCTGCCCCACAGAGCGGCGAAGCCAATGTGAGATGCAGCCAGGCGTCGACAAGAGTGTCGACGCGGCACGCACGAGTGCGTGCGCCACGAGCGAAATGAAATCTTCGCCTCGACAGAAGATTCGGACAGGGTGTAATACTTTTCAGCGGTGCCAGCCTGAGTGATCCATGCGCGTGGCGATTGAAGCGTCGTCGTTGGGCCTGACCAGCGGAGGGCTGGCCCGATACACGGGCGAACTGAGCCTGGCGCTGGCGCGTGGCTTTCCGGACGATGAGTTCTACCTGGTCTCGGACCAGGCGTTCCGCATGCCGGAAGGCGGCCCGCCGAATCTGCGCCGCGGCGGCGGCCCGCGCAACGCCATGGAGCGGCGCTGGTGGATCTGGGGCCTGGCGCGCGAAATGGATCGCCTGGGCGCGGACCTGGTGCACGGCCCGGACTTCGCGGTGCCCTACATTCCACGGCGCCCGAGCGTGCTCACGATCCACGACCTTTCCCCGTGGATGAAGCCGCGCTGGCACCATGCCGCGGAACGGGTGCGGCGGCGGACGCCAGTGCTGCTGGAGTTTGGGATCGCCACCATGATCGTGACGCCGGGCGAAGGAGTGCGCAAAGCAGCCATCGAGCGATTCCACTTGCGGCCGGATCGCGTGGTGGCCGTACCGGAAGCGGCCGCGCCATGGCTGCGGCCAGTGGAGCCGCCACCAGTGGAGCCGCGGCCCGTCGAGACTGTTGGCGGCGCACCGTATTTCCTGTTTGTGGGAACTCTGGAACCGCGCAAGAATCTGGAGACCCTGGTGGCCGCGTGGCGCGAGGTGCGGCGGCGCCATCCGATCGACCTGGTGCTGGCCGGCAGGCGGCGCAAGGATGCGCCGGATTTTGCCGGGGAAGCGGGGCTGCGGCTGGCCGGCGAAGTGCCGGACGCGCAACTGGCTGGGTTGTATTCGGGTGCGCTGGCATTTGTTTACCCGTCGCTCTACGAGGGCTTCGGGCTGCCGGTGATCGAGGCCATGCAATGCGGCGCGGGGGTGATCGCCTCGCGCGCGGTGGCGGAGGCGGCGGGCAACGCGGCGGTTTACGCCGATGGCGTGGAGGAACTGGCGCGCGCGATGTGCCATGCGGCGGAGCGGCCCGAGTGGCGCGCCCAGCGGCGAGCGCTTTCGCTCGAACGGGCGCGCGAGTTCACCTGGGAACGCACCGCCCGGCTGACGCGCGAGGTTTACGAAGAGGCGCGGAGGCGTTTTGGCAACTGAGGCGTTGGTGCTGGCTCCCGAAGCTCCCTACCCGCTGGCGGGCGGCGGCGCGTTGCGCACGGCTTCGCTGGTGCACTACCTGGCACGGCGCGGCGCGGTGGACCTGATCGTGTTCCGCCAGCCGGGAGCGCCGGACCCGGGGAAAGAACTGCCGGCCGGCCTGGTGCGCAAGATCACGGTGATCGAATTGCCCGCGCATTCCCGCAACGGGGCGGCGCGGGCGGCGAGGAACGCGGGCCGAGTGGCGCGCAAAGTGCCCCCGCTGGTGGACCGCTTCGCCGGGTTCGAACGCGAAGTCAGGGCGGCCATCGGCGGCGCGCGGTATGACATTGGCGTGGTGGAACACTCCTGGTGCGCGCCGTACCGGGCGGTGCTGGCGAAGGCTTGCACGCGGATGGTGCTGGACCTTCACAACATCGAATCCGTGCTGCACGAACGGTGCGGAGCGGTGGAAGGCGGCGCGACGGGATTGGCCCATCGGGTCTTTGCCGCCGCGGCGCTTAAATTGGAGCGGCGCTGGCTGCCGCAGTTTTTCGAGGTGCTGGCGACGTCCGAGAGCGATGCCGAACGGCTGCGGGCGATCGCGCCCGGCGCGCGCGTGGTGGTGTATCCGAATGCCATTCCGGCGGTCGGGTTGCCGGCGCAAGCCGATGAAGAAGCGATCGCCTTTTCGGGTAATATGGAATACCACCCCAATCGGGGCGCGGTGCAATTCTTCCGGCAGGAAGTCTGGCCGCATCTGCGCAAGCAGTGGCCGCGGCTGGTATGGAGGCTGATCGGGAAGAACCCGCAGGCGGTGCGGCAATGGATCTCGGGAGACCCGCGAATTGAAGCCACGGGGCCGGTTGACGACGCGGTGAAGGAACTGGCGCGGTGCCGGGTGGCGGTGGTCCCGCTGCTGGCGGCGAGCGGCACGCGGTTGAAGATCCTGGAGGCATGGGCGGCCGGGCTGCCAGTGGTTTCGACGCCGGTCGGGGCCGAAGGCCTGCCGGGGCGCGACGGCGAGAACCTGCTGTTGGCGGAGGGCGGCGCGGCGTTCGCGTCGGCGGTGTCGCGGCTGTTGAGTTCCTCTACGCTTCGGCAGGAATTGGGCAGGGCCGGACGGCTTTTGCTGGAAGCGGAATTTACATGGGAAAAAGCATGGAAAAAGTTGGACCTCTGATGCTTCGGCCGGCATGACGGTCCGTTATACTGGTACGATCCATGCGCATCGGGGTTGATGCACACGCCATTGGCCGGCACCTGACGGGGAACGAAGTCTACCTGCGTAGCCTGCTGAACGCCTTCGCCGCACAAGATCGCGACTGCGAGATTGTGGC
>JBEKYE010000191.1:0-9089 GCA_049511275.1 Bryobacteraceae bacterium | reverse complement strand
CACGGTGGCGCGCAGTTACAACCGCCTGTCGGTGGATGGCGATACTTCCACCAACGACACCCTGGTGCTGATGGCGAACGGCGCTTCCGGCGCGCGCCCGCTCGGGTTGGAGCTGGCGCGCGTGGAAGAAGCCGTGGCCCAGGTGATGGAATCCCTGGCCCGGGCTATTGCGCGCGATGGCGAAGGTGCACGCAAACTGGTCACCATCGTGGTGACGGGGGCATCTTCCGACGATGCCGCCGCGCGCCTGGCCCGCGCCATCGCCAATTCGCCCCTGGTGAAAACCGCCATCGCGGGATCCGATCCGAACTGGGGCCGCATCCTTTGCGCCGCCGGAAATGCCGGGGTGGCGTTCGATCCAGCCCGCACCGATATTTCGCTGCAGAACGTGGTGGTGTGCCGCGGCGGCATGGCTGCGCCGTTTTCCGAGGAAGCGCTCAAGCGGAAGTTGGACTCGCCCGATTGCGAGATCCGGCTCGCCATCCGCGGCAAGCGAAAGGGTGCGGCGCGGTTCTGGACCTGCGATTTCACCGAAGGCTACATCCGCATCAACGCGAGCTACCGGACGTGACCATGACCCGCCGCTTGTTATTTCTGCTTCCGCTGGCCGCCTGCCTCCGCGCCGATTCCCAGCACGAGGTAGTGGACCTCATCACCAGCGCCTCGGCCGGCCTGAGCGCCGGCAAGCCGGAAGTTTTCCTGGAAGCTTTCGATCCGGCGATGCCCGGTTACGAAAAGCTCAGGGATGCCGTAACGGCGCTGGTGAGCGCGGCGGAGATCGAGTGTTCCATTGAAGTGACCGGCAACCAGGGCGATGACGCCACCCGCGTGTTGGAACTCGACTGGATTCTCCGCATCGACAGCCGCGAGCGAGGCGCGGGTTCCGTCCGCCGCCAGGAAACCGTTAAATGCAGCCTGCGGAAGACCGGAAAGGAATGGCGCATCGTGGCGTTCGAGCCGCTGGAGTTTTTCGCTCCGCCGAGAGCGTAGTGGCTGTTCTCACAAGTTCGTTCGCTGAAGCCGCCGGGTTGACAGACGAAAGTGCCTGTCCCAACATCGGTTCGCCTGCCAACCGAACTACCGGGTATGCACTTCGCGCACTTGCGCGGCGATGGCGGCCTTGTCCACGAGCGGCAGCGCGAACGGGACCGTCTCGCCCGCGGCCAGCTTGTTCACTTTGACGCTGATGGCGCCTACCTGAGTGCCGGTGACCCCGGTCAGGACGAAATCCACTTCACCGGACTGAATCGTGTGGCTGGTAGTGTTGCGAACCTTTCCGAGCAACTTGTCGGCCGCGTGATCCACGTACACTTCCACTACCTCGAGGTCGGTGTTGGTGTCCACGTGAATCGGCTTGTTCAGTTCGGGCAACATCTTCGCCGCGACTTCCGCGGGTGACAACACTTCCGCGGGTTTGTCCGTGCGCTGGTGCGCGCGAAACGCGAATATTACGGCCACTACCACCACCAAAAGCGGCACACCAACTTTCATCCAACCGATCAGCTTTTGGCCGAAAGTGCGGTTACTGAGGTAGAGCGGGTCCTGCCGGGCGCCGCCGGAGATCCACCGCTCCACCGGTCCGCGCAGCGGGCCCAGCAGACGCATGCGCTTGGACTCCGTTTTGGGCTTTCCGGGCTTCATGCCCGCGTATACGATGGATTCCAGGAAGTTTCGAAAGCGGCTTGCCATATGAACGGCCGGATGCCGGCCGAAGCCCATTATAGCTTGCGACCGGGCTAGCGGCGCGCTCCGCGCGGGTCGGCCAGCAATGCTTCGAGCGTGGTGAGGTCGTCTTGGCGTCCCATCACGATCAGAAAATCGCCCGCTTCCACGGCGGTGTCGGCGGGCGGGTTGAAGAGCATACCGCCGTCGCCGCGGCGAATAGCCATCACGATCACGCCCATGTTGCGGCGCAATTGCATCTCGCGAATGGTCTTCGAGACCACTTCGCTCGATTCCGAGACGCGCACCTGCTCGATGCTGATGTCCGGCCCAATGCCGTTGGTGGTGAAATCCAGAAACTGCACCACGTGCGGGCGGAGCAGGGATTGCGCCAGCCGGTGGCCGGTGATGGAATACGGGGCGAAGACCGCGTCGGCGCCGGCCCGCCGCATTTTTTCCTCGGCGCCTTCTTCGGCGGCGCGCGTCGCCACATAGATTTTGGGGTTGAGGCCCTTGGCGGAGAGCAGGACGAAGAGGTTGTCGGCGTCCGTGGACAGCGCCGCCACCAGGCCGCGGGCGCGGTCGATGCCCACCTGACGCAGGGTCTCATCGCGCGTGGAATCGGCCGCCACCGCCAGCATTCCCGCCAGCATGGCCGGTTCCACGCGCTCCGGGTTGATATCCACCACGACGAAGGGCACGCCAGCGTGCTGCAGTTCCGCGGCCGCGCCGCGTCCCACGCGCCCGTAGCCGCAGATGATGAAGTGATCTTTAAGCTTGTCGATCATGCGTTGATTCCGCCGTTTGGCGATGGCATCGCCGAATTCGAGTTCGATGATGGTCTGGGTCATGGCCCCCATCGCGATGAAGATGGTGGTCACTCCGATGATGATGAGGAATGTGTTGAAAATCCGCCCGGCGCGCGAGAGGGAATCTCCGTAACCCACCGTGGTCATGGTGGTGAGGGTGAGGTAGAAGGCGTCGAACGGGTGGTAACCACCGATGATGGAGAATCCCACCGTTCCGATCAGGAGCGTCGTCCCGATAGCCACCAGGATGTAGAGAAACCGCCTCGTTAGCCGCGTCATCGGGTGCGTCTGGACCAAGTATAGCGGGAACCCAAGCCAGCCCCAACACGGTTCACCCGTGTGGCACAGACGATCGCAGTTTGTCGTCTGTGATTCCCCGCTGTGCCCCGGCAGCTCGATAGACGGCACAAAGCGATCGTCTCTTCCGCTCAGGGCCGGCCCAATATCCACTCCACCACCTGTTCCATATGGTCTACCAGCTTGTCGGGCGCCGGATCGTCCAGCGTCTCGGGCTGGAATCCATAGGTCACGGCGCAGCAGGCGATGCCTGCGTTGCGCGCCGTCACAACGTCGACGGAACTGTCGCCCACCATCACGGTGGTGTTGCGGGTCGAACCCGCCTCTTCGATGAGCGCGGCGACTCCCGACGGATCGGGCTTCCTGGTTTCCAGGCTGTTGCCGCCGTAGACGCGGAAAAAATAACCGGCCACGCCCAGGCCGTCCACGATCGCGCGGCTCATATCTTCCGGCTTGTTGGTCAGCACCGCCATGCGCTTACCCGCGTGATGCAGGCGTTCGAGAGATTCCTGAACGCCAGGGAAAAGCGTGGTGCAGTCCAGGACGTGGGCGCGGTAGTAGCCCATAAAGAATCTAAGTGCGCTCGAGATTTCGGCATCGCCCGCCGCATTTCCCAAAGAGCGCCGGATCAGCTCCGGGGCGCCGTTGCCCACGTAAGAGTAGACCCGCTGGTTGTCGAGCGGTCCCAGTCCCATGTGAGCGCGCGTGGCGTTGACGGCGTTGGCCAGGTCCTGGCGGGAATCGATCAGCGTGCCGTCGAGGTCGAAGATCACAAGCCGGATGCTCACGCGGCGCCGGTTTTCCGTTTCTGGATGCGGCCCGCGCGGGCGGGGGGCTTGCGGCGTGCGCGCGGCCGGCCGGTGCCCAACTCGTACTCGACGATTTTCCGCTGCAGCGTGTTGCGATGGATGCCGAGCAGCTTGCTGGCGGCCGTCTGTTTTCCGCCTGAGCGTTCCAGCGCGCCTTGAATCATCCTTCGCTCCAGGATCCCGACGGCTTCTTCCAACAGGATATTGCCGCCCAAGAGGCGCTCCACCAGTGCATCAAATTCGTTCTTCATCTTTGTCCCTTATCCGTTCCAGGAGCTTTATGGGCGCCCTCTTCGAGCGTGCGCTTCCAGGCCTCCAAAACTTCCGCATAAGTCTTGTGAAAGCCATCTTTCAATTCGCGCGGAGCCATTGCCACGAAGATCCGGGCGGTGGATGCCGCGTACGGAGCCAGGCGCGAATTCACTACCGCCTGCGGCGGCGGATCGCCCGGCGCAAACGCCAGCACCGCCAGGATCACGGCGGCCGCGATCAACACGCCGCGCACAATGCCGAAGGCCGCGCCCAGCAGGTGATCGAAAAATGAGAGCCCTGTCACCTTCAAAAACTTCCCGACGATCACGCTCACGACGCCGCCCGCGATGACTGCGCCGCAAAAGACCATCAGGAACCCGGCGAAGTTGGCCAGCCCGCGAGAGCTGAGGTAGCGGGTGAGATAGGCCGCCACGTTTCCGTAGAACCAGCAACCCAGCACCAGGCCGAGCACCACGCTCCCGAGGCCGATGATTTCGCGCGAGAGCCCCTTGCGGAAACTGGCCGCGACCGATGCCACCACAAGGATCGCCAGCACTGCGTCCAGCCAGTTCATAAACTGTGACCGGTGAGCACGCGGTAGGCCTGGCGGTATTTCTCACCCGTGCGGGCGGCCACCTCTTCCGGCAACGCCGGCGCCGGCGGCTGCTTGTTCCAGCGAATCGATTCCAGGTAATCCCGCACGAACTGCTTGTCGAACGAGAATTGCGGTCCGCCGGGCTTGTACGTGTCCGCCGGCCAGAAGCGCGAGGAATCGGGCGTGAGCACTTCGTCGCCCAAAACCAGTTCGTCGCCCACAAAGCCGAATTCGAACTTGGTGTCGGCGATGATGACGCCGCGGGTTTCGGCGTAGCGCGCGGCGCGCGCATAGATGTTCAGCGTGAGATCGCGCAGACGCGCCGCGAGGTCTTCTCCCACCAATTCGCAGACGCGCTCGAAGGGAACGTTCTCATCGTGGCCCGATTGCGCTTTGGTGGCCGGCGTGAAAATGGGCCCTGGCAAGCGGTCGCTCTCCTTGAGGCCGGCCGGCAGCCGGATGCCGCAAACCGTGCCATGGTCGCGGTACTCCTTCCACCCGGAGCCCGAGATATAGCCGCGCGCGACGCACTCGATCTCGATCATGTCGGCGCGCTTCACCAGCATGGAGCGGCCCTCCAACTGGTCCCGGAAGCGGTGGAGCGGTTCCGGGTAATCCTCCACCCGCGCGGTCAGAAAATGCGTGGGTGTCAGCTCGCGCAGGAAATCGAACCAGAAGATGGAAAGCTGGGTCAGCACCTTGCCCTTGTCCGGGATGCCGGTTGGCAGGATGTAGTCGAAGGCCGAAATGCGGTCGGTGGCGACAATCAGCAGCCGACCGTCGATGCGGTAAACATCGCGGACTTTGCCGCGCCCGTGACGCTCGACGCCGGGGAAGTCTGTTTCCAATATGGCAGGGTTCAATGTAGGGCTCACGATTCCTTCAGGTTGTCAATCGGGGGAGGGTAAATCAAATGATAACCCGTCCAGCGCGATTGTCAATCGGATAGTGCCGGTGGGGCAGGCTTCAGCCTGCCGCCGGCATTAGCCGGCGCTCTTCCCGGCGCGCTAAGTTTATTTTCCGGCGTGGAGCGGCTGAGCCTGCCGTGCCAGGGCCATTTTTCCCAGGCCCTCGATTTGCGTACGCGCCATTTGCCAGGAGCCATCGTTCACGCTCTCTGGTTTGTGTTGCGGCGCGAAATACTCCGGCAGGTAGTCAAGCAGTTGCCGGGCCGCTATCTGGCCGGTGACCAGTTGTTGCGGACTGGGCTCGCTCAGCCTCTGCAGGCTCGCCGTGGTAACGAGCAGCAGTTGCAGGATCTGTTCCGGATTGCGGTATGTCGCCCGGGCTCCGGCCTCGACCGGGCGAGTTGCCGCTTCCAGAACCTTATCCGGCCGCCCCAACCCGTTGTATGCCTGGACGTAGTAATACTGGCGTTCGTTGGCAAGGTCTGAATTCGGATAATCCCGCGCCCAGGCGTCCAGATCCAGGACGCTCTTTGCCAGGTTGGGAACGAGCACGTTGAAATCGGCGAGCACCTTTTGGTAGATGCTCCGTTCGTCCGGAGTCATCAGGCTGCTTTTTTTGTCCGTGGTCTTGGACGGATCGGTCTTCGGAACTTCCAGTCTCAGAGGCTCGCGAGGCGGGGCCGGCGGCGGATTCTGCGTGCCGGTTGGTGCGTGCTCGTGCACGGGCGGAGAGCCGGTACCGCGCACCGTCGAGCTTGCCTGAGTGCTCGTGCTCGTGCTTGTACCCGTAGTCGTACCCGTACCCGTTCCGTTAGTCTGAGTCTGATGGCTGCCGGTGGTTCCGGTTTGCCTGGTCGGCGTGGTTCGAGAGTAGGAAGGATGATCCGGCGGGCTCACTAACACCGGCACTTCCACCACCGGGAGGGCTACCACCGGCACGGGGTAGACGCCATCGGGCGGCGGCGGTATGGCGGGCGGCGCGTCGGCCGCCACGTTACCGGGGGGTTGCGGATCGTCGGGCGGGCTGGTCATGGCGGGATCGGGAGCAGGCGGCGCGTCGGTCAACGTGACGCCCGGCACGAAGGGATCGATGCGCGTGCGTCCCACTTTCAGGATGGGTCGCGTGGCATCCAGACGCGCGGCGACGAAAGCGGGGGAGGGAAGCGCGCGGGCATAGACCGCGGCCTGGAGCTGTTCGGGTGACGGCGCCGCGAAACCCGTGGGATCGATCAGCCGCACATCCTGCTGGAATGCCGCGAAACTGGTGATTCCGGCGGTGAAATATCGCGGTGGCGCAGCGCCCGGCGTGGCGGACGTCCACGGTTCCCCCGGGGCAAGCGGTCCCCAACCGGCCATGTTCGCCCCGCGCAGCCAGTAAACCTCGCCCGGCTTGAACACCGTGCTGACCGCCGGCTGCCAGACCCACCCGATGTCGCCGTGATGCGCCCAGCGGCCGGCGTGGTAGGGCACCCATCCCCAGGAGTCGTCGCTCACCCAGGCGTAGCCCAGCGCCTCGTAATAGCGCCACCGGCCCTGCTGGTAGGGCGCCCACCCTTCCGTCACTCTGGGCTTCCACACCATGCCGAGGTCCTCGGTCTGGATCCACTCGCCGGCCGTGTCGAGGTCCGCCAGGCCAAAGCGCCACGTCACGTGGGCGGCCGAAATCGGCGCTGCCTCCGCCTTGTCGCGATCCTCGCTCCACTGGTCCAGCGGCAGCGCTCCCACCTGGGGATAGAGGTAGAAATGCTGCGGGTTGGCGGGCTCCACGCGCGCGCTCTGGCCCTCGCGCAAGCCCATTTCCGCGGTAGGCGAAGAAAAGCGCACCATGCCTTCCAAAACGGAAAACTGGCTCCAGCCGGCCTGCGCCGTCACGCGAACGCGCGCGCCCTGTCCCAGCGTGGCCTGCGCGCCGGGCGCCACCAGCATGAGGACATCGTTCCCCAAGGGCTCGCCGCTGAAGTAGGCCGTGCCGCGATCGAGCGAGAGCAGGGTGACGCGCTGACCGGTGGAAAGCTGCGTGTAATCGGAGATTTCGCCCAGCGAGTCCGGCCCGAGCCGCCAGGCGCTGCCGTCGTCCAGTTCGATTTCGACGCGTGAGCCCGGGCCCGTGCGAACCCAGGTCGATTCCACCAGCGGGAGGTTGCGTTCGGCCGGCATCCAGGGATCGGCTGCCGTCAGTTGAACCCCGACCGTACCTTGGAATTCGCCCAGCCGGGCGTAACGAGTCTGGCCCGCCAGCAACGCGGCGGGCACCAACAGCAGCGTAAGGGCCTTCATACCCACACCTCCGCTCTAGTCCAACTAGATGACGATGCGACGCCGCCAGGCGTTGCAGGTAAAATCGAGGCTATGACGGATCGCGCGCTTCTCGACCACATCTCCAGCCTGCCTCATGCGCGCGCCAACTTCAAGCAACTCGTCCGCGAATTGGCGTCGAAGGGCGCGAAACGCGAGGAACTGGAGGCCGCGCTGGCCCGCCTGGCGGCCCGCGGCGACCTGCTGGAGCCGCGAACGGGCCATTTTGTCGTGACGGCGCGCAGCCGGGAATACGCCGTCGGCCGCCTGAATATGCACCGGGATGGTTACGGGTTCGTGGTTTGCGAGCGGCCCGTCGAGGGAATCACCGGAGACGTTTTCATTCCGCCGGACTCCGCCTCGAAGGCCATGCATGGCGATCGCGTGGTGGCGCGCATCGCCCGCATCGAGCCCGATGGCCGCGCCGATGGCGAAATCGTCAAGATCCTCAAGCGCGCCCACCCCACGGTGGTCGGCCAGTTCAAGATCGGGCGCCGCGGGCAGTACGTGGTGCCGCAGGACGACCGCATCCACCGGTGGATCGACATTCCCGAGGGCATGGAATTTCCTCCCGCGGGGCCGGTGGTCGACCGCATCGGCGTCGAGGCGCCGCGGGTGGATTCGGTCGAAGCGCTCGACGGCATGATCGTCAACGTGGAGCTGCTGGATTACGATGCCTCGACCGGCCGCGTCATCGAAATTCTGGGCCATCCCGGCGATTTCGGAGTCGATGTCGAAATCGTCATCCGCAAGCACCACCTGCCGCACCAGTTTCCGCCCGAGGTGATCGAACAGGCCGAGCGCATGCCTGCCGCCATCGAGGCGCAAGACCTTGACGGCCGCCGCGATTTCCGCGAGCTCTCGATCGTCACCATCGACGGCGAAACCGCCCGCGATTTCGACGACGCCGTGTGGGTGGACCGCTTGCCCAACGGCAACTATGCGCTCCAGGTGCACATCGCCGACGTCAGCCACTATGTGAAACCGGGCAGCCCCATCGACGCCGAAGCCCGCTTACGCGGCACCAGCGTCTACTTTCCGGACCGCGCCGTCCCCATGCTGCCGTTCCAGCTTTCCACCAGCCTCTGCTCGCTGGTGCCGCACCAGGACCGGCTGGTGCTTTCGGCGCTGCTGGAGATCGACCGCCAGGGCGAAATTGTGGAGCAGGAAATCACGCCCGGCGTTATCCGCAGCGCGGAGCGCATGACCTATACGAATGTCCACCTGCTGCTCGAAGGCGACGTTGCCATGCGCGAGCGCTACCGGCCGCTGGTGGAGCGCTTCGAACTGATGCAGGAGCTGGCGCTGGTGCTCAACCGCAAGCGCGTGCGCCGCGGCTCCATCGATTTCGATCTCCCGGAGCCGCTCATTGAGTTCGACGAGTGGGGCGCCATGACCGGCGTCACCCGCGCCCCGCGCAACATCGCTCACCGCCTGATCGAGGAGTTCATGCTCTCCGCCA
>JBEKYE010000190.1:0-11184 GCA_049511275.1 Bryobacteraceae bacterium | reverse complement strand
CGCGATTTCTGCCGCGGCAAGATCGCCTATTTCAAGGTGCCGCAATACATCCGTTTCGTCGACACCTTCCCGATGACCATAACGAGGAAGGTGCAGAAGTACCTGATCCGCGAGCAGGAGATTGAGAAGCGCGGGTTGGAGGCGGTGGCGCGGACGGCGACGGCGTGAGAGATGGCGTCCCCAGGGGGATTCGAACCCCCGTTACCGCCGTGAAAGGGCGATGTCCTAGGCCGGGCTAGACGATGGGGACTTTCTGGCCGAAGGAAAGGTGAACTCTTCTACTGTAACGATCCGGGGGCCCTAGCGTCAACTTCAGGGGATGTGGGAGGGCGGACCCCCTGGTCCGCGCTGGACGTCCTCGTCCCGCAGTCGGATCAGCGATGTTAGCCTCATGCAAACGCCAGCAGGACGACGGGGGCGTCGGCCGCGGACCGGGGGGTCCGCCCTCCAGCTTGTGCAGATACGAGGTAGTGGGGAAAACTAAGTGGCATTGGCCAATCGTGGCTGCAAGCCGGCTTTCCAGCCGGCTTGGACGCGCTGGAAAGCGCGTCCGCGGGCAGGATTGCCAGCCCCACGCCGCATGCGGCGCGAGAGTGACTCGTCAGAAGCGGTTCTCGCGTTTTCTCCCAAGGGCGACGTCGGCGATGGTTTCGGCCGGGCGCCGGGGCGTCGCCGCTTCGACCGCCACGCTCAGCGCCAGGAGGCTGGCCTGGAAGGCGGCCTCATCGGTCGCCGGTTCGGTTTTCGAAATCTGGTCGCTCGATCCGTTAGTCTCGTTCATCCGTAGCACACTCTCCGTGAAATTGCGGCTGGCGGATTCCTCAATCCAGCAGGCCGTTCCAGCCGTGCAGTTCCTACCCCGAAAGCACTTTGTCGGCGGCATCACCTGCCTCCATCCCGATGGCGTCAGACGTCCAGGGCGCAGGTTTGCGTGCCGCCCGAGTGCAACATCACGTGAGGGGAACGACCGCTGGGCGCAAGGCAGATCCTAACCTGCAGCGTCTCATCCTCCCAGTGGAACTTCACCACCGTCCATTCACTGCTGCCGGCGCTCTTGGTCCTGAAGTTTCGCCCGAAAACGACCGTCGGAATGCTCAGGCCGAGCGGACCCAGGTGGGTTTCCATGTCGGTCTTGACGCTCCCGATAATCATGTTGGTCAACTCGGCGACCGCGTCCAGCACTTCCTCGTTGACGGCCGGGGCTTCGCACATCAGCATGGTGGCGCAGATGCGGCAGGCCAGCACCGGGGAACAGCTCACGCTCCCGGTCCCCGCCCATTCGCCGGCCAGGCCGATGAAAGACACGACGCCGTCGTTGGCTTCCTGCCTGCCATCCTCGGCCGTAACCTCGCCGCGCACGACCTCGACGCCCAGCATGGTCGAAAAAACCTGCGCCGTGGCTTGGCTCAGGGACTCCACCAGTATCGGTTGCAAGTTCATAACGGCACCGCCGACTCCAGAATCCCAGCCAGCTTCTCCTTAATTTGATCGGCCGTGAAAGGCTTGCGCACGTAACCGGCCGCCCCCAGTTTGACCGCTTCGCCCACCTTGGTTTCGCCGCCTTCGGTGGTGATCATGACCACCGGCACCTGGCGCCAGTGGGCGGATGCCTTGACCGATGCCAGGAATTGCAATCCGTCCATTCTGGGCATGTTGATGTCGGTGAGAACCAGATCCACCGGGTGGGCGTTCATGACCTCCAGCGCTTCCTGTCCGTCACCCGCTTCATGGATGGTGCGAATTGCCATGCCGGTTTGCCGGAGCACGCGCTGCAGGATCTTGCGGATCGCGGCAGAGTCATCCACGACTAAGACGTCGGATTCCATGCGGCTCCTTACACTGTTATTCATCGGAACGAAGGCCGGCTTTCATTAGTGCAAAAGCGGAGATTCTGCCGGGGAAGGCGCCCGCACCGCGGCCGCGCCGGAATTTATGCCGGGGGGCTAAAGTTTGTCGCAAACCAAGTCGATATGAGACCCGGGAGCGTGGAATTTGAACCGGGAACTGTCTCAACAGGAGATCGATGCCGTATTCTCCAATATGGCCGAGCGCAAACGCGATTCTCCGGCCGTCCGCTTCGATTTCCGCCGCCCCGACCGCATTCCCAAGTCCCAGGTCCGCGCCATCCATTTGCTCCATGACACCTTCGTCCGCAACCTGGTTTCCAGCCTCTCCGCCTACCTGCGCTCCTACCTCACCGTCAACCTGGTCAGCGTCGAACAACTCTCCTACGCCGAATTCCTCGACGGCCTTCCCTCTCCCACCTGCATGGTTTCGCTCGGCCTCAGCCCTTACGATGGCAACGCCGTTCTCGAATTGAACCCCTCCCTGGTCTTTCCCATCCTCGAAATGCTCCTGGGCGGCACCGGCAAGACCTCCACCAGCATCCAGCGCGAAATCACCGAAATCGAACAGAAACTCCTCGATGGCCTCTTCCGCATCATCCTGCATGACCTGCGGGAAGCCTGGAAAGGCGTCACGGCCGTCGATTTCACCATCGAATCCATGGAAACCGAGCCGCAGTTGCTTCACCTGCTGGCTCCCAATGAAGCTGTCGTATCGGTGGGCGTGGAAGTCCGCATCGGAGAGACCGTCGGCATGATGAATATCGCCATGCCTTCCATCGTGATTAAGATGATGCGGCAGAAATTCGACCAGCAGTGGTCCGTCCGCAAGACTCACGCCAGCGTCGCCGAGCAACTTCGCGTACTGGCGGTGCTGCGCGAAGCCTCGCTTACCCTGGAGGCCCGCCTGGAAGGCCCCACTCTGGCGGTTCGGGACCTGCTCGAATTGACCGAAGGCCACCTGCTCACCTTCGACTATCCGGTAGACCGCTCCGTGGAATTACTGGTCAACGGTACGCACCGGTTCTCCGCCCAGATGGTCGGAGCCGGACGGAAGAGGGCCTGCCAGGTCGATAAGATCCGTCCCAACCCGTCTCAGGGCAGGACCAGTGAAGAGGTTCCCGCGGACTCCCCGTCCGATCCGGAAGGGTAGAGCCACTGCAGGGCGTGCAGAAACGCGCGCCCCCGCCGCCGGCCGTTATTGCGGTCCAGTTCGAAGTGCTGCAGGAACACCAGCACGCCCAGCACCGCCGAATCGCGCGTCCGCGACATCCCCAGGCGCTCGGTCTCCTCGCGGCGAAACTCCTCGGCCCCATCCAGCAGAGCTCGCGCCAACCCGGCCGCCAGCAGATTCCCGGGCAGACTCTCGTAATAGAGGCCGCTTTCGCGCGTCCGGTAGGTGCGAATGGCGGCTTCCAGCGCCGCGCGCGCATCGAAATCCACCACCTCCGGAGACGTCTCGGCAGCCTCCACCAGCGCTTCCGCCAGGTGGAGTACCAGGCCTTCGTTCTCCGCCACAAACTCTTCGGTGACGGGGATATCCTGGTTGGGAATCGCCGCGGCGTCCAGTGGAACGGGCTTGTCGTGCTTGCGCGCCTCCAGCAGGAACTCGCAATCCGGCGGGCAGTCCACCGTCATCTCGCGTTCGGCTCCGCAGCACATGGTGCAGATCTCGCCCCGCACTCCGGGGCAATAGCGCCGCGGCCGGCGCGTCTCGCACAAGGCGCAGGCCATTCCCTTAGTATAGAGGTTGGAGACTCTTCCACCGATGAGCCGTACCCATCTCTTCTTCAAGGTTGAAGTGGAACACGACCCCGCCGAAAACCCCGAGCGCATCGGCGACGAAATCCGCCGCCACGTCCTGAAACTTTACGGTGTGCGCGAAGTCGAGCTGTCCAACTTCACGACCCAACCGGAGTGACGGGAGACAGGAATCGAGGAAGCCGGAAGGCAGAATGTGCAGCCAGGAAATCGGAAGACAGAAGTCAGAAGTCAGAAGTCAGAACGCGCAGCGCACAGCCGGTTTGATTCTGCTTCTGACTTCTGACTTTCCTATCCTCGAGGCGCGGCCCTTGCCCTAGGTCTTCAGCAAGGAAAGGACGGCCTGCGGCGCCGAGTTGGCCTGGGCCATGGCGGCAATGGAGGCCTGCTGCAAGACCTGCGCCTTGCTCAGGTTGGCCGCCTGCTGCGCCACGTCGGCGTCGCGAATCTGCGATTCCGCCGCCGAAAGGTTGGTGATCTGCGATTGCGCCAGGTTGATGGCGTAGTTGAGCTGGTTCTCACCGATTCCGACGGCCGCCTGCGCCACGCCCAAAGCGGATACCGCCGAGGTGATGGCGGCGATTGCCGCCTGCGCGCCGGACTCCGTGCTGATGTCCGCCGCGCCGCCCTTGCCGACCTTGACCGAGCTCAGGGTGTTCCCCTGCGAGCCGAGCCCGGTTCCGTTGGTGGTCGAGCCGACGTTCACGCTGAAGTTCGGAACATTGCTAGCGAACTCGATCTTCTCGGTGCCGTTCACATTCACTTTGACGGCGTTGATCTGCATCAGCGTGGAGTCTCCGGAGGCCTGGATCTGCGTGTTGATGGCGCGGATGGCCTGGTCGATGTCCTGCGAGTTCGCCTGCGTGAGCGAAATCACCGTGCTGTGTGAGTTGCCCGAAGCGTCGGCCGCCGAGAGCGTCAGCGACTGGCCGTCGGTGGCATAGAGAATCGGAGAGAAGGTGAGCGGCTGGGCCGTGCCGGCTCCCGCGACCACCGATCCCAACTGGTACTCGCCCTGGGCATCCTGGTTGACGAAAGTCGCCGTGGGTGTGGCGGGCGCCGTGTAACCGGCGGCCAGCCCAGCCGCGTTGCGGGCGGCGACGGCATAGAAGCCCAGGGAGCTGGTGTTGGTGCCGTCGTTGCGCACGCCCAGCCGGAAGTCCGTATTGTTGGTCGAAAGCAACTCGACGTGGCCGAGGCCGTTGTCCTCGGCGATGATGCCGGCCTTGTTGAAAGCCGACGCGGGACCGGCCGCGGCAATCGCGGCGTTGATGGTGGCGGCGGCCTGGGCCGCCGTGGTGTTCGAGGCGGACGGCATGGATACGGCGAGGGTGGTGGAGGACCCGCCGTCCAGCGACAGGTCGAGATCTACGGTGCCATCCGCCGTCGATTGAGCGAAGGCGGCGCCGGCGGTAAACGACGTGGCCGCCGCGGTCCCCACGAAGCTGCCGTAGCCCAACACGTTCTGGCTGTCGCCGGTGATCGAGACCTTCACCGCTCCGCCCGTGGCGGAGGTGAAATCCAGTGGGCCGTTGGTGTCCGTGACGGTGATACCCGCGGCTGCCAGGGCCGGGTTTGCGGCCACCACGGCCTGAATCAGATCCGCGGTGAAAACGGCCGAGCCGGCGCCGGTGTAGGCGGTCACGTTCAGGTTTACGGGCGCCGCCAGGCCGGCGCCTTCCACCGTGACGGTGAGCGAGTCGGCGGTGGCGAAGTTGCCGTTAAAGGCATTGCCGGCCAGGGGGCTGGAGAGTGAATTGCCCAGACCGTTCGCGCCGGTGTTGCCCAGGAAAGCATTGGCCATGCGGTCCCCGGCGCGCACCTGGAAGGCGGAGCCGGCGCTCGAAAACGTCAGCTCCTGGTTTTGGGTGGTGGGGTCGGTGGTTATGGAAGCGGTGATGCCGGCGTTGGCGAAGGCGGTGTTGGAGACGCCCGCGGAGGTCATGGCCTGATTGACGGCCGCCACCAGGCTGGCGCCATCGGTGATGGCGGAAGTGGCCACATCGACGTCCACGCCGCTGCCGAATCCCGGACCGTAGATCTGGAATTGGGTGGTGCCGGGGGAGACCGTGGTGTTGCCGCCGTTGCCCGTAATGGCCGCGATGTTGCTGGTCGAGAGATCATAGGCGCTGTTGCCGGTCTGCATACCGGTCAACCCCAGGCTTTCGGAATCCACCGTGGAATTGCCCAGATTGACCGTCACCACGCCGTCGGCCAGCACGCTGGCAGTGGTTGTGCCGCCGCCGCCGCCCATATAGATGCCCAGGCTCTGGGCGAAACTGCCGCCGGTGTTCAAGCCGATGGCCTGGGCCTGGCGGTCGATTTCGGTGATATCGGTCTGGAACTCGTTGTTCAACACGTTGCGGTCGCCGGTAAAGGTGCCCGACGCGGACTGCGACGCCAGGGTCTTCAGGCGGTCGAGGATCTGGGATATGTTGCTGATGCCGCCGTCCATGATCTGGAGCTGGGCCACTCCGTCGTTGCCGTTGGCAACGCCCTGGGTCAACTCCGAGACGGAATTGCGGTATTGGTTGGCGACAGCCAGACCGGCCGCATCGTCGCCGGAAGAGTTGATCCGGTAGCCGGATGTCAACTGGTCGATGGTCTTGCTTTGAAACTCGTTATTGATGTTTAGGTTTTCCTGAGCCACCAGGGAGTTTACGTTCGTTTGGATGGAAAGCATTTCTCAAATTCCTTTCGGGGTGGTCTCTGGCATCTTGCCGGACAATCCACTCATCGTCACTTGCGGCCAAAAACCTTAGCCGCCGGACGCCTCGCGCGCGAACGTTCGCGCGAGCCCGATCGCGAAATGTCATGGCCCCCGGCCGGTGCGCCGGAGCCTGTGGTACCAACGGTAGGGGCCGGCGGGACGGCCCTCAGCAGAACCGCCCCGCCGGGTTAGCGGTTTTCTTAGGTCTTCAGTAAGGACAAGACCGCCTGGGGAGCCGAGTTGGCCTGGGCCATGGCCGCAATCGAGGCCTGCTGCAAGACTTGCGCCTTAGTCAGGTTGGCCGCCTGTTGCGCCACGTCGGCGTCGCGAATGTTGGATTCCGCGGCCGAAAGGTTGGTGATCTGCGATTGCGCCAGGCTGACGGCGTAATTCAGCAGATTCTCGCCGATTCCGACGGCGGCCTGGGCTACGCCCAAGGCGCTTACCGCGGCGGTGACCGCCGTGACCGCGGCTTGTGCGCCGGTTTGCGTGCTGATATCCGCCGCGCCGCCCGCGCCGACCTTGGTCGAAGTCAGGGTGTTTCCCTGCGAGCCGACTCCGGTTCCGTTGGTGGTTGAGCCGACGTTCACACTGAAGTTCGGAACGGTGCTCTCGAACTCGATCTTCTCGGTGCCGCTCACATTCACCTTGACGGCGTTGATCTGCTGCAGCGTGGAATCGCCGGAGCCCTGGATGGCCGTGTTGATGGCGCTGATGGCCTGGTCGATGTTCTGGCCGTTGGCCTGGGTGAGCGAAACCACCACGTTATGCGTGCCCCCCGAGGCGTCGGCGGCCGAAACCGTGAGCGACTGCTTGTCGGTGGCATAGAGAATCGGCGAGAAGGTCAGCGGAGCGGCCGTGCCGCTCGATCCCAACTGGTATTCGCCCTTGGCATCCTGGTTGACGAAGTTCGCCGTGGGCGTGGGGGCCGCGGTGTAGGCGTTCACCGTACTGCGGTCGGCGGCGCCGTAGAAGCCCAGGGAACTGGTGTTGGTGCCGTCGTTGCGCACACCCAGCCGGAAGGAAGTGTTGTTGCTCGAAAGCAGTTCGATCGCGCTGCCGCTGACTTGGGCGAAAATGCCGGCCTTGTTGAAGGCCGAGCCCGTACCGGCCGCGGCAATCGCGGCGTTGATAGTGGCGACGGCCTGGGCCGCCGTGGCATTCGTGGCGGAAGCCATGGATACGGCGAGGGTGGTCGAGGAGCCGCCGTCCAGGGACAGGTCGAGATCTACTGTGCCATCGGCCGTCGACTGAGCGAAGTTGTTACCGGCGGTAAACGATGTGGCCGGCGCGGTCCCCACGAAGCTGCCGTAGCCCAGCACATTCTGGGTATCGCCGGTGATCGAAACGTTCACCGCTCCGCCCGTGGCGCTGGAGAACTGCAGAGAGCCGGCGGTGTTGCTGACGGTGATACCCGCCGCTGCCAGAGCTGCGTTCGCGGCGACATCGTTCTGAATCAGGACCGCGGTGGAAGCGGCCGATCCGGCGCCGGTGTTGGCGGTCTGACTAAACGTGACGGGCGCCGACAAGCCCGCGCCCGACACCGTGATGTTGAGGGCGTCGGCGGTACCGAACGTAGTGCCGGTGTAGGAATTGGTAGGGGTGCCGTTCAGGGTGCTGGCGAGCGCGGTGCCCAAACCGTTCGCGCCCGTGTTGCCCAGGAAGGCATTGGCCATACGGTCTCCTGCCCGCACCTGGAATGCCGTGCCGGCCGATGTGAAGCTGAGCACCTGGTGCTGGGTGGTGGCATCGGTGGTCATCGAAGCGGTGATGCCGGCGTTGGCGAAAGCCGTGTTGGAAACGCCCGCCGAGGTGATGGCCTGGTTGATGGCCGTCACCAGGCTGGCGCCGTCGGTGATGGCCGAAGTGGCCACGTTGACGTCCACGCCGCTGCCGAATCCCGGCCCGTAGATCTGGAACTGGGTGGTGCCGGGAGAAACCGTGGTGTTGCTGCCGTTGCCCTTGATGGCCACGATGTTGCTGGTCGAGAGGTCATAGCCGCTATTGCCGGACTGCACGCCGGTGAGCCCCAGGCTTTGCGAATCCACGGTGGAATTGCCCAGGTTGACCGTCACCACGCCGTTGGCCAAAGTGCTCGCCGCCGTGCTGCCGGCGCCCCCGCCCAGGTAGACACCCAGGCTCTGCGCGAAACTGCCGCCGGTGTTCAAGCCGATGGCCTGGGCCTGGCGGTCGATTTCGCTGATATCCGTCTGGAACTCGTTGTTCAACACGCCGCGGTCGCCGGTGAAGGTGGACGACGCCGACTGTGTCGCCAGGGTCTTCAGGCGGTCGAGGATCTGGGATATGTTGCTCATGCCGCCGTCCATGATCTGGAGCTGGGCGACGCCGTCGTTGCCGTTGGATACGCCCTGCGTCAGCTCCGATACGGAATTGCGGTACTGGTTGGCGACAGCCAGGCCGGCGGCATCGTCGCCGGAAGAGTTGATCCGGTAGCCGGATGTCAACTGCGTGATGGTCCTGCTTTGAAATTCGTTGTTGACGTTGAGGTTTTCCTGGGCGACCAGGGAGTTTACGTTGGTTTGAATGGAAAGCATGTGAAGTCCTTCGGGTTTGAGTTCCGGCATCTTGCCAGACACTTCCCTCTTCGACTCGAAGTGACAAGATTTTAGCGCGTGACGGAATCTTGGCGGACGCTCTCCGGTGCGGCCAGCGGATGATCCGGTGCGGCCAGCGGATGAGTGAGATCTTCTCCCGGGACTACGCGGCATTCCCGTGGCGCGCGAATCCCCACCCGGACCCGCGAGCGGCCGACCCGCACGATCAGGATCTCGATCTCTTCGCCGATGAGAAAGGCCTCGCCCTGGCGGCGCGACGTGATCAGCACCGGGTCCTCGCGCTGTACATGCATCCTTTAGATCGGCCGCCCGGCGTTTCCGATGTAGATCTACTGCCGGGCCCCCGATCCGCCGATAAATCCAACTGTAAGATGGACCCCTTAGCCCTCAAGCTGTACAACCGGGGCTGCGCGCTCGAAGAACTCGGCGACTACGCCGCCGCCCGCGAGGCGACCGAGCGGGCGCTCGCCGCGGACGGGTCGCTCGAAGCCCGCGCGCAGTCGGTCTTCGCCCGGCTGAACTGGCGCGAAGGGCGGCTGGCCGAGGCGGTAGCTGCCGCCGACCGGTCGCTGGCGGCCGACGGCGCCAATCTGTTGGCGCACGCCATACGGGCGCTGGCTTGCGCTTCGCTCGGCCGTGCCGAAGAGGCCGTCGAGGGATTCCGCCGGGCGGTCGAAATCGCGCCCGACGCGCGCTTCCACAGCTCGCTGCTGATGGGGATCTCCCGATCCGGAGCGCCGTTTGCGCATCGGCTATGTTTCTCCCGACCTGGTGAACCACGCCATCATGAAGTTCCTGCCGCCGGTATTCGAGCGTCACGACCGCGCGGGCTTCGAAGTGTCTGTCTACGCCGTGGGCGGCCGGCCAGACCAGGTGACGGACCGTGTCCGTCCGGCCGTCGACCGCTTCATCGGGTTTCGCGGAACCGCGGGAGAACTGGCGGCCCGCGTGCGCGCCGACGGCATCGATATCCTGGTCGACCTGGCCGGCCATACCATGGACCCGGAGATGCTCCTGGCGTTTGCGTGGAAGCCCGCCCCGGTGCAGGTTTCCTGGATGGGAACGGAAGCCACCACCGGGCTTTCGACCATGGACTACTTCCTCGGCGATACCCACATGCCGTGCCCGGGAACCGAACACCTGTTCAGCGAGAAGGTATATCGCCTGTCGCGCCCGCGGTATTGTTACCGGCCGCTGGCGGAAGTTCCGCTGAGTCCAGCGCCGTGCCACCAGCGTGGCTTCGTCACTTTCGGCTGCTTCAATAGCCCCCGCAAGATCACGCGCGAAGCGGTGGGGCTGTGGGCGGAAATCTTGCGCGCGGCACCGGGGAGCCAACTGCTGCTGAAATATACGGGCATGGAGAGGGTTGCCGTACAGGAGCGGTTCCGCGATTGGTTTTCGGGCGATGGCATCGCGCCCCAGCGGTTGCGCTTTGCCGGCCCGAGCCCGGTGGTGGAATACATGGCGGCGTTTGGCGAAGTGGATATTGCGCTCGATCCGTTCCCCCACAACGGCGACACCACCACCCTGGATACGCTCTACATGGGTGTCCCGGTCGTGACGCTGGCCGGCCGGCTCGGGGTGCAGCGGGATGGCGCCACCATCCTCTCAGCCGTGGGCCTTGGGGACATGGTGACGGAAACGCCCCAGCGCTACCGCGAAGGCGCCGCCTTTCTGGCCGGCATTGTGCCCCAGATCCCCGATCTGCGCCGTAACGTGCGGCAGGCCCTCAAATGCTCGCCGCTCATGGATGAAGCCGGCACCGTTCGCGCCGTGGAAGAGGCCTTTCGGGAGATGTGGCGCACCTGGTGCCGTTCAACCGAATAGGACAGGAGGCCTGACAGGAGGCCCGTCCGGCCGGGCTACGCCCGGCTGGACCGATTGACAATCGGTCCGCAGGTTAACAACCTGCCCCACAAGGGCGTTGGCGGAATGTCTTACATGGCGTTCATCAGGGCCTCAGCCACGCGATTGACATCCCGTTCGCGAATGTCCGGGAAGTGCGGCAGGCCGAGGACGGAAGCGCCGAGTTCTTCGGTGACGGGCAGCGGGCCGCACGGACAATTCGAAAAAGCCGGCTGCATGTGACATCCCTGGCCCCACCAGGCGCGCGTATCGATGCCGCCGCGCCGCAGATGGCGCGCCACAGCTTCGGCCGGGCGCGGCAAAATCACATTGGTAGTTCCAGTGGCCCAGCCGTTTCCGTAACCGGGCTGCAACCTCACGGCTTCGCACCGGGCTATTTCACAACGCGCCAAGGCATTCTGGTACCAGCCGGCAATCCGTATATGCA
>JBEKYE010000189.1:0-9170 GCA_049511275.1 Bryobacteraceae bacterium | reverse complement strand
CGCCCTCGGCGCGCTTCGTTTCCAGATCGGGAATCAGACCGTCCTTGGTGCCCTCGATGATGTAGTTCGAGAGGCGCTGGTCGAGCGGCAGATCTTCGGCGCGCTGCTTCACGCGCGCGCCGGTCTTGCGGAAGTGCTCGGTGACGGCCGCAATGTGCCACTGGTTGAGGGCCGCCTTCTGTTCCGCGGTCTGCGCCCGCCAGTCCTCCGGCGCGGTGCGCAGAGATTCGTCGGCGGCATCCACGGCCGGCCAGTTGAACAGCAGGCTCTCCGCCAGCCGGCGCTCGTGTTCGGGAATGGAAGCGAAGCGCTCCAGCTTTTCGGCGTTGACAATCGCCAGATCCAGGCCGGCCTTGGTGCAGTAATACAGGAAGACCGAGTTCACCACCTCGCGCGCGGCCGCCGGCAGTCCGAAGGAGATGTTCGAAATGCCCAGCACGGTCTTGGAGTACGCCAGCTTTTCCTTGATCAGCCGTATGCCCTCGATGGTTTCCACGGCCGCGCCGATATAGTTGACGTCGCCGGTGGCGCACGGGAAAACCAGCGGGTCGAAGATCAGATCCTCGGCGGGGATGCCGTATTTTTCCGTCAGCAGCCGATACGAGCGCTCCGCCACCGCCAGCTTGCGCTGGCGCGTAAAGGCCTGGGCCTGCAGCTTGTCTTCGTCGATGGAGCCCACCACCAGCGCCGCGCCATAGCGTCTGGCAAGCGGGCAGACGCGCTCGAATTTCTCTTCGCCATCCTCCAGGTTGACGGAGTTGATGATGCTCTTTCCCTGGCACCACGTGAGCGCCCGCTCGATGGAATGCGGATCGGTGGTGTCGATCATGATGGGCGCTTTGATCTTGCGGATCAGCCGGTCGTAGAAAGGCTCGATATCGGCCATCTCGTCGCGGTCGGCCGACTGCAGACAGACGTCCACAATGTGCGCGCCGTTCTTCACCTGCCGTCGCGCGATCTCACTGGCTTCTTCCCATTTCTCATCCGCCACCAGGTTCTTGAACAGCCGCGAGCCGATCACGTTGGTGCGCTCGCCGACAATCAGCGGCCGGACGCTCTCTTCGGCTTCCACCAGGTCGATGCCGGAATAATACGCGCGATGCGAGCGGCCCGGAATGGGGCGCGGGCGCCTGTGTCCGGCCATCTGCGCGATGGCGCGGATGTGCGCGTCGGTGGTGCCGCAGCATCCGCCCACCATGTTCAGCCAGCCGTTCTCCAGGAAGCGTTCCAGTTGCGCCGCAAGCGAGGCGGGCGTCTCCAGATACTTGCCCTCCTCGTTGGGCAGTCCCGCGTTGGGGTAGCACGAGACACGTAACGGCGCCATCTCGCTGATGGTGCGCAGGTGGTCCGTCATGAACTCCGGCCCGGTGCCGCAGTTGAGGCCGATGGAAAGCAGGTCGGCGTGCAGCACGGAAGCGCAGAAGGCGTCGGCCGTCTGGCCCGCCAGCATGGTGCCCAGCGTCTCGATGGTTCCCGAGACCATGGTCGGAACCGGCCGGCCCAATTCCCGGCGCAACCGCTCAATTGCCACCAGCGCGGCCTTCACCGCGCGCGTGTCGTTGCAGGTTTCCGCCGCCAGGATGTCGGCGCCGCCATCGAGCAGGCCCTTGGCGCGCTCGTAATACACATCCACCAGTTGCGCGAAGGTCACGCCGCCGACCACGGTGATCGATTTCGTGGTGGGCCCCATCGACCCGATCACGAAGCGCGGCCTGGCGCCGGTCGAAAACTCTGCCGCCGCTTGCCGCGCCAGCCTGGCGGCGGTGACGTTCAGCTCATACACGTCGTTCGACAAGCCATAGTCGCCCAGCGAAATGCGGTCGCAATTGAACGTATTGGTTTCGATGGCGTCCGACCCCGCCTCGAGATACGCGCGGTGGATCTCCGTCACCACGCCCGGCCGCGTGCGGTTCAGGCTCTCATTGCACCCTTCGAGCGACGGCCCGCCGAAGTCCGCGGCCGTGAGGTTGCGCTGTTGCAGCATGGTCCCCATGGCCCCGTCGAGGACGAGGACACGTTCGGCCAGAATGTCGCCGAGCGCCTTTTGACGCTCCGAGGGAGTATTCATAGCAGGGGTACTCTAACCAGTTTAACAGGGGCCGAACGCGTGCTTGTGGGGTCAGGCTTTCAGCCTGGCGTCACAGGGTCGCAAGCGGACGAGTGTATCCTGGGCATATGCGATCTTGGGTGATAATTCTCGCCGCGCTGGCGGCGATTCCCGCGTGCGCGGACACGCGTTTCCGCGCCCGGCATATGACACGCTCCGATGTGCCCCCCGGCAAGGGCCAATGCGATATCCGCCTCCAGGTGGATGGCCAGGTGGAAGTCGCCGTACGCCGCGACATGGTGATCATCCACACAATTTCCGGACAGGACGCGCGCGACGACGGCTCGGAATGCAATTTCCCGCTGCCCGACCACGAGGTCCGCGGTTTCCATTTCCAGGTGGTCGAAAGCCGCAACGAGATGCACCTCGGCGAGCCGCCCTCGGGACACAACGATTTCGCCGCCATGGTGCAGATTCGGGACGCCGCGGGCGGCTTCGGCCGTTACCGCTTCCGCTTGAGCTGGGAGACCGGCCCGGTCAGCGAATTGCAGCGCGAGGCAGCCGGCCGCCGCGATGAGGGCTACACCGCGAACAATGCCCTCAACTTCCGTGGCCGCGGCACGGGCGAAGTGCGGATCAATGGCAACGGGCCGCGGCGCCTGCAGGATGCCACCATCGATATCGATCGCGGCGGCAGGATCGTGGTCTCCTTCCGCAGCGAGGGGCCGCGCCCCGTGGTGTACACCGGCTCTGTGATCGCGCGGGAAGACGGGCGCCTGAAGGCCGACATGGTGACCGAAGACGGCCGGCTCCACGGCCCCATGTATCTCACGGTGGACGGCACACAGAAGATCACCAATATCACGCTCGACGCCACCGACGGCCAAGACCGTCTGCACCTGGCGTGGGATCGAAGGTAGCCAACGCCCAAAAAGATTCCGTTCACATCGTCGGGGACTCTTCCAGGGCTGGGAGCGCGAGAGCAGGCTCAGACATTGCCGCCTGGTTGCGGGTGTTTTTTCATCAGCGAATCGAGAAGCGCTTCCGGGATTCTAAAAGTTGTCTGCCGAAGACGCTCGACCGCTTGAGGAAAGCTAACCAGGCCGCGCTGGGCAGCAAGATCGAGGATCCCCAGCGTACCAGTTACACGGAGACCCTTGGCACGAGCTACACTTACGCCCTTCCGATCATCCATGAGCAGCAGATCGGCGTCGAGCGAAATGGCCAAGGCGATTGCGGCTGCCTCCCCTTCATCGAGTCCTTCCACGGAAGGCAGGCCGAATTGACGGCTTGGCGTTCTGTGGACGTCAATCCAAGCAGGAGGATCGGCAATCCAGTTTCGCACCGAGGGCGGAACGTCCGGGTCAGTCAACTCCGCTTGTACGGCGGATGGCAGGATCACCTTCTCAAATAGGACTGGAAGGAGATCGATGTTCCCGATCAGGACCCAGTAATTGATCGGCCCGGTATCGGCGATGATGAGCCGCACCGGTTAGAATCCCAATTGTTTGAGAGCGTCACGATCCCGCTCAAAGTCTTCCATGGTGTAGTCTTCATACACGTTATGGGATTTTAGGAACCCATCGAGCCGGTACCTGGTTCCAAAACCGAGCAGCCGCCGCAGTTCAGGCTTGGTGATGCGACCATTCTTGAATTCTTCGAGCGCCAGGGCTTCGAGGGCGCGGCGCGAGAGGTCGCCGCCGGATGCGCGCATGCGACTGGCCAGCTCATCGGGAATTCGGACGGTGAGTTCCATGCTCTTTCACCCTACTCCGTTCTCATAACCCCGGTCAAGGAAGCAGGATCGTGGGCTACCTTGAATTTGGCTCACAAAACCAACTCTCCACGACCTTGGCAGCAAACAGTGCTGATACGGTTCCATCCTCGTGAGGTAAGACCAGATAATCTTCAACAATTTCAGCGGTCGCAGCCTTAACCGGCTGAACGCTGGTCTCGGGAGTCTTGAAACGGACGATGTAGGTATACTCGGCCATCGGCTCCATCCTCGCTTACGCCGCTCTTCCTGCTCGCCCTGCGAGGTAGCGGTCGATGGCGGCCGCGGCGCGGCGGCCTTCGGCGATTGCCCACACTACCAGCGATTGGCCGCGACGCATGTCGCCGGCGGCGAAAACTCCAGGCACGCTCGACATGTGGTTGGTGTCCGTGGCCACATTGCCGCGCGCGTCCAGGTCTACGGCCAGTTGTTCGACGAGGCCGCGCTTCACCGGGCCGGTGAAACCCATCGCCAGCAGAACCAGGCCCGCTTCCACTGAGAATTCCGTGCCGGGCACGGGATGCAGCTTCGCATCCACGCGCACCGCGTGGAGTTGGCGCACGCGGCCGTTGCGATCGCCCGTGAAGGCCACCGTCGAGACGCTCCAATCGCGCCTGCCGCCTTCCTCGTGTGCGCCTTCCGTGCGCAACTGCATGGGCCACAGCGGCCACGGCGTGGAAGGCGAGCGCTCTTCCGGCGGCTGCGGCAGCAGTTCGAATTGGGTCACCGAAAGCGCGCCCTGGCGGTGGCACGTGCCCAGGCAATCCGCGCCGGTATCGCCGCCTCCGATGATCACGACGTGTTCTCCGGTGGCCAGAATCTGGCCGGGCACTTCGTCGTCCTCGCAGCGGCGGTTCTGTTGCGGCAAGTACTCCATGGCGAAATGGATTCCCGCCAGGTCGCGCCCCGCCACCCGCAGATCGCGCGGCTGTTCGGCGCCGCCGGCCAGCAACACGGCATCGTGGCCCGCGCGCAACTCTTCCGCCGGCACGTTTACACCCACGTGAACGCCCGTGCGGAATTCCACTCCTTCGGCGCGCATCTGCTCCAGGCGACGGTCGATGAGCCGCTTTTCCATTTTGAAATTCGGAATGCCGTAGCGCAGCAGCCCGCCGATGCGGTCGGCCTTTTCGAACACTGTGACGCTGTGGCCGGCGCGCGCCAGTTGTTGCGCGGCCGCCAGCCCAGCCGGACCCGAGCCGACCACGGCCACCCGCTTGCCGGTGCGCACCGAGGGCGGTTCCGGCGGCACGAAGCCCTCTTCAAACGCGCGGTCGATGATGGTCTTTTCGATCTGCTTGATGGTCACCGCGGGGGTATTGATTCCCAGCACGCAAGCCGCTTCGCAGGGCGCCGGACAGACGCGGCCGGTGAACTCCGGAAAGTTGTTGGTGGCGTGCAGCAGCCTCACCGCCTTGCGCCATTTGCCCTCGCGCACCATCTCGTTCCAATCCGGAATCAGATTGGTCAGCGGGCACCCGCTGTGGCAGAAGGGCACGCCGCAATCCATGCAGCGCGAGGCCTGTCTGCGCAGCGATCCATCGGGAAACGGCAGGTAGATTTCGTTCCAGTCGCGCACGCGCTCGGCCGGCGCGCGGCGCGGCGCCGTTTCCCGCGGCTCCGTCAGAAATGCAGCGCGCTCAGGCATGGATGGAATCCCTCGGTTCCGGCTTCGGCTCGACGGCGCGCAGATCGTTCGGATATACCTTGATGAACTGCCCCCGCATCTGCTCCCAGTTTTCGAGGATCCACTTGCCGCGCGGGCTCCCCGTGGCCGCCGCATGGCGCGAGATCAGCGCGTGGAGCCAGTCTTCGTCGCCGGTGGCCGGCACCAGTTGCACCGAGCCCGGGTTGCAGCGCTTGGCGGAGAAATCTCCGTCCGCATCCAGCACGTAAGCGAAGCCGCCGCTCATTCCAGCCGCGAAATTGCGCCCGCACTTGCCCAGCACCACCACCGTGCCGCGCGTCATGTACTCGCAGCCGTGGTCGCCCAGGCCTTCCACCACGGCCGTGGCGCCGGAATTGCGCACCGCAAACCGTTCTCCGGCCACGCCGTTGAGAAAGGCTTCGCCGCTGGTGGCGCCATAGAGCGCCACGTTGCCGATCAGAACATTCTCTTCCGGCAGGAAGCTGGAATTGCGCGGCGGGTAGACAATCAGCCGTCCGCCCGAAAGGCCTTTGCCTACGTAATCGTTGGCGTCGCCCTCCAGTTCGAGCGTCACGCCCTTGGCCAGAAACGCGCCGAAACTCTGGCCCGCCGAACCCGTGAAGTAGAAGCGGATGGTATCGTCGGCGAGGCCCGCCGAACCGTAGCGGCGCGCAATCTCGCCCGAAAGCATCGCGCCCACGGTGCGGTGCTGGTTGCGGATGGGCAGCTTGAATTCGATGGGCGTCGAGTTCTCGATGGCCTCGCGCGCGTGGTCGATCAGTTTGTAATCGAGCGCCTGGTCGAGGCCGTGGTCCTGCGGTTGGACGAAGCGGCGCGCCACACGGCTGGGCGCCTGGGTGTCGTACAGCAACATCGAGAGGTCGAGCCCCCTGGCTTTCCAGTGCTCCACGGCGGGGCGCGCCTCCAGCATATCCACGCGGCCCACCATTTCGTCGAACGTGCGGAAGCCCATGCGCGCCATGTTCCGGCGCACCTGTTCGGCCAGGAAGAAGAAGAAATTGATGACCTGCTCGGGCGTGCCCTGAAACTTGGCGCGCAATTCCGGGTCTTGCGTGGCGATCCCCACGGGACAGGTATTCAGATGGCATTTGCGCATCATGATGCAGCCCATGGCCACCAGCGGCGCCGTGGCGAATCCGAATTCCTCCGCGCCCAGCAGCGCCGCGATGGTCACGTCCCGGCCGGTTTGCAGCTTGCCGTCGGTCTGCAGCCGGACGCGGCCGCGCAGGTCGTTCAGCACCAGAACCTGCTGCGCCTCCGCCAGCCCCAGTTCCCACGGAATGCCGGCATGTTGGATGGAACTGAGCGGCGACGCGCCGGTGCCGCCGCTGTCTCCCGAGATCAGCACCACGTCGGCATGCGCCTTGGCGACTCCCGCCGCCACGGTTCCCACGCCAACCTCGGCCACCAGCTTCACCGCAATGCGCGCCCGCGGGTTGACGTTCTTGAGGTCGTAGATGAGCTGCGCCAGGTCTTCGATGGAATAAATATCGTGATGCGGCGGAGGCGAAATCAGCCCTACGCCGGGAGTGGAGTGCCGCACCCGCGCAATGTTCTCATCCACTTTGTGGCCGGGCAGTTGGCCGCCTTCGCCGGGCTTGGCGCCCTGCGCCATCTTGATCTGCAGCTCGTCGGCGTTCACCAGGTAATTGGCCGTCACGCCGAAGCGCGCCGATGCCACCTGCTTGATGGCGCTGCGCCGCTCGGTGCCGAAGCGCGCCTCGTCTTCGCCGCCTTCGCCGGTATTGGACCTGGCGCCGATGCGGTTCATGGCGATGGCCAGCGTCTCGTGCGCTTCTTTCGAAATCGATCCGAACGACATCGCGCCGGTGGCAAACCGCTTCACGATCTCCGCCGCGCTCTCTACTTCCTCCACCGGTATCGGCGATGCCGCCGCTTTGAAATCGAGCAGCCCGCGCAGCGTCGCAAGCCGCCTGGCTTCGCCATCCAGCAGGTCCGTGTATTCCTGGAAGGTCTGGAAACTGGATTGCTGCACGGCGTGCTGCAGTTTGCCGATGGTCTGCGGATTGTACAGGTGATACTCGCCCGCGGCGCGGTATTGATAATTGCCGCCCACCGGCAATTCCGGCTCGGACCCGGTGACCGGCTGGAAAGCGTGATCGTGCTTGAGGATGGCCTCGCGCGCGATCACCTCCAGCCCCACGCCGGCAATGCGCGAGGCCGTCCCGGTGAAGTAACGGTCGATCACTTCGCGGTTCAGCCCGATGGCTTCGAACACCTGCGCGCCGCGGTAACTTTGCAGCGTGGAGATCCCCATCTTGGAAAAAGTCTTCAACAGGCCTTTGTTGACGGCTTTGATGTAATGGCTGATGCCAGCCGCTCCCACCGTCTCAAGCGCGAGATACGGGTTCACCGCGCTGGCCCCGTAGCCGATCAGGAGCGCAAAGTGCATCACCTCGCGCGGCTCGCCCGATTCCACGATCAGCGCCACCTGGGTGCGGCTCTCTTCCCGCACCAGGTGGTTGTGCACCGCCGCCAGCGCCAGCAAACTCGGGATGGCCGCGTACTCCGGGTCGAGGCCCCGGTCGGAAAGAATCAACAGCGTGTAGCCGGATTGAATGGCCAGCGAGGCGCGCCGGCACAACTGGTTGAGCGCGCGCTCCAAACCTGCCGCGCCTTCCGCCACCGGGAAAAACATGGGCAGGGTGGTCGCGAGAAAATCGCCTTGCGAGACGCGCCGCAGCTTTTCCAGGTCGCGATTCGTCAGGATGGGATGCGGCAGCTTCAAGGTGTGGCAGTGCTGCGCGGTTTCCGCCAGGATGTTGCGCTCCGTGCCGATATAGCTGGTGAGCGACATCACCATCTCTTCGCGAATGGGATCGATGGGCGGATTAGTCACCTGCGCGAAGAGCTGTTTGAAGTAATGGAAGAGCGGCTGCGGCTGATCGGAGAGGCAGGCCAGCGGCGTGTCCGATCCCATCGAGCCGACGGGCTCTTCGCCGTTTTGGGCCATGGGCGCCAGAATCATGCGCAGGTCTTCCGAGGTATAGCCGAAGGCGCGCTGCCGCCGCACCAGGGTGGCGTGGTCGGCGGCGTGCTCGCGCGGCGGGTCCGCCAGTTGGTCCAGTGTGATCTGGTTCTCCTTGAGCCAGAGCTGGTACGGATTGCGTCCATAGAGCGAGCGCTTAATCTCCCGGTCGGCGATGATGCGCCCTTCCACCGTATCCACCAGCAGCATTTTGCCCGGCTGCAGCCGGCCCTTGCGCTTCACGTCTTCCGGCTTCACCGGCAACACGCCGGCTTCCGACGCCATGATTACCAGGTCGTCGTGCGTCACCAGGTAGCGTGCCGGCCGCAGACCGTTGCGGTCGAGCACCGCGCCGATGGAACGGCCGTCGGTGAAGGCCACCGCCGCCGGTCCGTCCCAGGGCTCCATCAGCGATGCGTGGTATTCGTAAAAGGCCCGCTTCTGCGGGTTCATGTGCGGATTCTTGGACCAGGCTTCCGGAATCAGCATGGCCATGGCGTGCGGCAGGGAGCGCCCCGCCATCACCAGCAACTCCAGCGCATTGTCGAAGGCCGCCGAATCGCTGCCGCCCGGCTGGATCACCGGGAACAGCTTCTTCAGTCCGTCGCCGAACAGCGGAGATTCCAGCACCGATTGCCGCGCGTGCATCCAGTTCACATTGCCCCGCAGCGTGTTGATTTCTCCGTTGTGC
>JBEKYE010000188.1:0-9249 GCA_049511275.1 Bryobacteraceae bacterium | reverse complement strand
GGTGTAGGTGAAATGGCCGACGGTGGGCAGCATGCCGCATGGACGAACGCCGCTGGCTTACGTACGCGCCGGGATCGGACCTAGCCGGGCCTCTGACCACGCGCCGACCCCAGGTCGGTGCCGGTCTTTCTGGCGGCGATGGTGCCGGTCTTTCTGGGCGCGGCCGGCAGTTTTGGGGGGCGGCCCCGGCGGGGCCCCTCGGTCCGCAAACGCTCCAGACTCACGATGGCGGCGTCGAGATTCTCCAACTCCGCGCGAAGCTGCATCAGCACTTTGTCGAGGTCCATAGAACGTTCTAGAGGATAGAACGTTTTGGCGCCAATGCAAATTCAGACGATACTTAGAACTCTATAGGAGAATGAACTAAGCCGGGCGCTGCAATAGCGCGTCGCCGGTGAATTCGGCCGGGTCCGTATAGGTCTGCAGGGAATCGAGGGATTCCAGGACGCGCTCGAGCAGGCTATCGGTCTGGGACACGGTGGTCTTCAGAACTTCGATGGAATGCGCCTGGGTGGAGAGGCGCTCATCCAACGAGGACATGGTCTTTGCGAGCAGTTGCTCCATGGCCGCCACGATTTGCGTGGTGGATGGGACATCCGCCAGTTTGGAGGCGTGTTCGTCCAGCCGGGCCTCGATCTCCGTAAACCGGTTGGCGCTGGCTGTTTCTTGTGCAGCCAGGCGGTTTTCGAGGCCGCTCAGGGAATCCTTAAGGCCTTTCAGGGCGGCGGGATCCATGCCGCCGCGCTCCCGCCGAGCGCTGGTAAAAGCTCCCGCAGCAACCCCCACGAGAAAAATTGCGACGCGTGGCAAGAGATCGATAGATCGTGACATTCGCAATTCACTTATAATACGTTTCCACAACGCGATGCAAGTAGTTCGTTTAGTTATAAACGTACTAGGTACGTACCGAGATTGCGGAGCGGTCGGGATACTGCCATTCTGACTTAGGAAACATCCTCCACCACAGGAGACATCTGGTTGAAGTACGTCTCGGAATCCGAGTCCCGCGACGACGGTGGTGACCCCCGGTCATGGCATTTTGACCTGAGCGGCGCTGCACGGCTGATAAGCGACAAGTTGCGCGTGGCCCTCTATGAAGAGACTGGAGGTCTGCTCGCCCTGCAGAGCAGCCTGGTGAAGCACTATTTCCGGTTGCAGGAGGCCGCGCGGGGCCTCGCAATCCGGGCCGAATCGTTGCAGCGCGGAACCGGTGGCGGCGCCATCCGCCAGATCGAGCTGGAGCGGCAGCGCCTGGGCCGCGAGATGCACACCGGATTAGGGCAACTTCTGGCGGCTATTCGCTTGCAATTAGAGGTGGTTGCGTCGCAACTGCCGCATCCACCGGAGCTGGTTGCGAAGGCTTTGGAGCGCATCGGCACGCTGGCCGCCGACGCCCTGGAACAGGTGCACGCGATCTCGCACCGGCTACACCCGCCGGAGTGGCAGCGGCTGACGCTCGAAGCCGCTTTCTTACAACTGTGGGAGTACAGCGGCATTCCGGAACGAATGGAAGCTTCGCTGCGGATCGAACCGCTGCCGCGCGAGCCGGAACAGGAGATCAAGGTGCTAATCTACCGGGGAGCACAAGAGGCGCTGGCCAATCTGACCCGTCACGCGCACGCGACCAAGGTCGATGCGGCGCTGGAAGCGCGTGAGGACCGGATCGTCCTCACGATGGAGGACAATGGGGTAGGATTTGACGTAGCCAAACTGCTGGCAGCACCGGCCAGCGTGGCGTCCGGGATCGGACTGCGGTCGATACGCGAGCAGGCGGCGGCCCTGGGCGGGCGGCTGGAAATCACGAGCGGCCCGGGAGGCACTAAACTGGAACTGAGCGCGCCGTTCGCGGCGCTGGAGTCGTAGGAAGGAGAATGATGGAGCAACCGCAAGGGACCACGGTGGTGCTGGCCGACGATCATCATATCGTGCGGGAAGGCTTCGCCGCGTTGTGCGCCGCCAACGGGATGGAGGTGATAGGCCAATGCTCCGAAGGTCCGGAGGCGCTCGAAATGATTCTGGCGCTGCGGCCCGACTTCGCCATTCTGGACCTGCATATGCCTGGGCTGACGGGGGTGGAAGTGATCCGCCGGCTGCGCGGCCGGGGCTGCACCGCCAAACTTCTGATCCTCTCCATCAGCCGCGAGGACAAGACCGTGATCGAAGCCCTGCGCGCCGGCGCCGACGGCTACCTGTTGAAAGACGGCCCGGTGCGCCACCTGCTGGATGCAATCAGCTTTGTGAAAGACGGCGGCCAGTACGTCTCGCCGCTGCTGCGCGGAGCGGGGTTGTTTACGAAGCCCGAACGGGACGTGCCGGACAACCCGATGGCTTTGCTCAGCCGGCGCGAAATGGAAGTCTTCACCTACCTGGTGAAGGGGATGCGCGCCAAAGACATCGCTGAGTTGCTCCGCATCAGTCCCAAGACCGTGGACACCTACCGCGCCAGCCTGATGCGCAAGCTGAACGTCCACGATATCGTCGGGCTGGTCAAATTCGCGATTGAGCGAAATCTGACGAGCACTTCCGAACAGAACTAAAACTGATGCACTGTGCCATGCGCGCTTCCCGCGACTTTTGATAGTCTTCGAGGGCGCTGATCAGGTTTTCCACGGCCGCGCGGCGCTGGTACAGGCGATCCAGGGCGCGACTGCGGATCAAGTCCATTGACAGGAGGCGGCTTCTTTCTTCAGTGGAGGCGTGGGGGAGGACCATCGTTCCGGCTGCCATCTCGGTTTTTTCCTATCTAAAGATATTAGGATCCCAAATATGATTAGGATTTTTCTTATGTCAAACTGCTAGGATAAGTGCTTCCCGGCACACAGTCAAGGAAAATCTTTAACGTCCTAGGAATTTTCTGCAAACTGATTTGCGCGGCGCCAAAAATCACCGCCGGGCGGGCATTTCGGAGTAAATGGACCAACTATTCCGGAAAACGATGCAGCCGCTTCCCACGACCCTGCTCAGGCATCGCGGAGGGGTCAAGGGAATAAGGTCAACGCGCGTATCACCTGGTGCCGGCCAACGCCAGCGGCTTCAAATCGGCCGACGGAAATGGGAAGCCCAAGTACGCCGCCAGGGTCGGAGCAATGCTGCGCAGGTCGATCTCGCCGAGTGTGAGACCATTCCCGACCGCAGGCCCCGCGATGAAGAATGAGGCGAGCAGTTCCGGATGTGTCGGCGCATAGCCGTGGGTGCCTCCTTTGGTCGGAATCACAAGCTCTCCCACCGAGTTCACGACGGAGAAGTTAACCTGCATGTCCACCCAGAATGCGGCCTCCGGATTCCCACCCATCGCGGCGATGGCCTTACGGTCCAGAATCCGGGCGATGCCATTGGCCGGATTCGCGGCCAGCCGGCGCAGCAGTTGCTCCACTTTGACGCGGGTCGTCTCGTCTTTGGGATCTTTCAATAGAATGGCTGCCGAGCCGCCATCCACTTTCGGAAACGCCTTCCAATCCAATACCAGCGGGGCTCCCCGGAAACCGCCGCCCGGCCCGAGCGTTACCAGCGCTTCGCCGGCGAAGGCCTTCATCAAATTGAGGCTATGGTCGATGCGGGAAAAGCCGTGATCGGAAACCACGCAGACCGCATAGTCCGGAAAAGCCGTGCGCGCCGCTTCCTCCAATTGCCCGAGCATTTCGTCGATCTGTTCCAGCGAGCTGTTGGATTCGGGGCTGAACGGACCGGTGGCATGCTGCAAGTGATCGAGCGCCGCCAGATGGACGGTCATAAACTGCGGCTTCCCGTGGCGCAGAATCCACACCGCGTAGCGTGTGCGCGCCCAATCGCCGGGGATGGCGTCGTTGATGTCGTTGTTATAGGGCCCTGCGTCCTTGGCGATCTCCGCAACCAGTCCCGGCGTGCTCACCGCGCGGACCACTTTCAGGTCGTCGGCTCCTTGCGGCGCGCGCCAGTACTCGGGAATGTTGTAGCGGATTCCCTTCGCGCCGACGCTGACCGGCCAGGAAACGCTTCCCACGGTCATGCCGGCCTTGGCCGCGGCTTCCCACAAGGTGGGCACGGCGATGTCTTCGCTGTACCAGTACCAGCCTTCGAAGTTCATCCCCAGGGGATCGAAAGTGGTGTTGGAATAGATCCCATGCTTCGCCGGCCAGACACCCGTCACGATGGTGGTATGGCTCGGATAGGTAACGGTGGGCAACACACCGCGCGCGCCGGACGCATGGGCGCCCTCCCGCAGGATGCGCCGCAAGTGAGGAATCTTCAGGCCGTGCGCATCGGCCTGGAGAACGTAGTCGGGGCGGAGGCCATCAATCGAAATGAGCAGAAGCGCGCTTCCGGAAGCCCACGGAGACGCCAGAATCAATGAGAGTATGAAAAAAACGCAGCGGTTCATGGCGCCATGGTAACTCCTAGAGCGGCCAGAGGCTATGGCAAACGGCGCGGCGGCCAGACGGCCGGCTGGGTGGTACCGTACAGCGGCCCAGCGTGGAGCGTCGCAACGGACTGCGGGTTGCGCGCGTCCCACTGGATAAGATAAATGGATGACTTGTGCGCCGGCCGCGGATGAGGGGCCCTCTTACAACGTGGCAGGGATGGCCGGAAGTGGAAGAGCCTAGCTAAATCGAGATGACAGCCCCAATACCAATGCCCTCAGCCGGCAGCCTCTACGCGGAGCATGTCAATCCAACCGCCGGGAGGGCTTCGGCCGCGGGTGGCCTACGCGGCTTTCCAGCGCATACATCCGGCGATGTTCGGGCAGGTGCTGGTGATGCGGTTGTTCCGCGACTACCGCATCCTGACGCAGATTTGCGGCAACCAGTTTCTGGTGCTGAAGGTGGCGCCACCGCTGGTGGTCACCGAGAAGCAGGTGGGCGAGTTCGTCGCGGCGGCGCGCGCGGTGGTGGAACTGGCGCATTCCTCCGCTCTGTTCTGGTCCGAGGCCCTGGGGATGGCGCGGCGCGCCGCCAATATCTGACCTAATGATTCTCCCTTCTTCCACCGATGTATTCATCATCGGCGGCGGCCCGGCGGGCCTCGCTGCCGCCATTGCCGCGCGGCGACGCGGCTTGGATGTGACCGTGGCGGATCCCGGGCGACCGCCGATCGACAAGCCTTGCGGCGAAGGAATCATGCCGGACGGACTGGCTGCCGCGCGGGCGCTGGGACTCGACCTGGAGAGTGCGCCGGGACGCCGTTTCCCGGGCATCCGCTTTTGCGAAGGCGCGACTGCGGTGGAGGCGCGGTTTGCGCGCGGACCCGGGCTGGGGATACGGCGGACCACGCTGCACCAGACGCTGATCGACCACGCCGGGCAGGCGGGGGTGCGGCTGGCGTGGGGCACCGCGGTGACGGGTCTGGATGGTGAGCGAGTTTACGCGGCCGGCGAGCGCGTGGCGGCGCGCTGGATTGTGGGCGCGGATGGCGGGCATTCGCGCGTCCGCCGCTGGGCCGGCCTGGATGCATGCAAGCGGCAGAGCCTGCGCTACGGCTTCCGCCGCCATTACCGGATGGCGCCGTGGACCGAGTTCATGGAGATCCATTGGGGCCACCGCTGCCAGCTTTACATCACGCCGGTGGCGGAGGACGAAGTTTGCGTGGTGCTGATTTCGAGCGATCCGCAGCTTCGGCTGGGCGAGGCGCTGGCGCAGTTTCCGGCGGTGGAGCAGCGGGTGGGAAGTCTGGCGGCGCTGCCGGGGGAACGCGGCGCGGTTTCGGCCTCGCGCCGGCTGCGCGCGGTGTGGCGCGGCAATGTGGCGCTGGTGGGCGACGCTTCCGGTTCGGTGGACGCCATCACGGGCGAAGGATTGTGCCTGCTGTTCCAGCAGGCCGCCGCGCTGGCCACGGCGCTGGAGCGGGGCGACCTTTCTCTGTACCAGTGCGAGCATCGCCGCGTGGGACGGCGGGCGGAATTGATGGCGCGGCTGATGCTGCTGCTGGACCGCAGCGCGCGCCTGCGCCGCGGAGTGATCGGCGCGATGGCCTGGCACCCGCCGCTGTTTGCGGGGATGCTGGCGTATCACACCGGAGCGGCCACGGGGGCGGCCATAAGAACATGATGGCGCGACGGGCGGCGGGGGTGGCCGCCTGGGCGATTGCCTGGGCAGGGGCGGCGTCCGCGCAGGACCTGGCGTTGCGCTTTGCACCGGCGGATACCAAAGTGGAGTTTACGCTGGGCGACGTGCTGCACACCGTGCATGGGACCTTTCAGTTGACGCGGGGCGAGTTTCGCGTCGACGCAGCCACCGGCAAAGCATCCGGGGAACTGGCGGTGGACGCGGCCAGCGGAGCGAGCGGCAATGCGTCGCGCGACCGGCGCATGACCAGCGAGATTCTGGAGAGCGCCCGGTTCCCGGAAATCGTCTTCCGCCCCGACCGCGTGGATGGCAAAGTAGCGGCGCAAGGCCGCTCGCAGGTCGAAGTGCATGGCGAGTTCAGCATTCACGGGGCGGAGCATGAGATGCTGATCCCGGCGGAGGTGGATGCGAGCGCGGGGGTTTATACGGCGACGCTGCGGTTCACCGTGCCGTATCAGAAGTGGGGCATGAAGAACCCCAGCGTGCTGCTGCTGCGGGTGGGAGATAAGGTAGAGATCGTGGTGCACGCGGTGGGGCGAGGGGGGACGTAGGGGAAGATGGATCCAACAGTTGCTCTGCAGTCATCCCCGCTTCGTTCAGAATCTGCCGAAGAGTGCCAGGGCGGACCCGCTTGTGATCCGGCACGACGACACGGGCGTACGGGTTACCGCGCCTAAGGATGATGTGACTCCCTCTTTGGCGGTTCACGACAAAACCCACCCGTAGGAGCACCCGCACCAGTTCGTGGCCGGAAATGTCCGCCGGCAGCTTCACTGGGGGGTGCTGGTCGTGAGCTCGAAGTATTCTCTGCCCGCTTCAGTCGGGACCGGGTCGCCGGCGGCGATACAGTCTTCGATGTAGAGATCCGCCGCTTCGCGGATGTTCCTGGTGACCTCTTCACGGGTGTCACCTTGGGATACACAGCCGGGCAGAGCCGGCACAGTGGCAACGTATCCGCCGTCGGCTTCCCGCTCAAGGACGACTGTATAGCGCATGGAGAATGGCCTTTGGTTTTCATAATAGCAGCGAATCAGCCGGGCTGGCTTTGTGGGTTTCATGGGGCGGTCGGCGGCGTGATCGGGGTTTCACGGGAGTAATCGCTGAAAGCCACTGGAAACTTTCCGTGCGTCCCCGGTTTCTCCGGTTTCTCCCCGGTTTCTCCGTGCGCGACTGTAAAGTGGATGACGGCAGCCCGCAGGCGTACGTTCGGGATTGCCTGATTCGCGTGCGCCCTTTCATTTGTCTTGCTTTCGCTGTACCATCGGGAACACTAACAGGAGGATTACCATGGCCACCCCAGCATTCGGACCGAAGACCTGCACGCTGAATGTGAACCTCTTTTCCGGAGCCAGAACGGCTCTGCCGCCGGCCACGGAAGCACTGCTGACTGTCCGCGATGGCAACCAGCAGACCGTGTCTCTCCCGAACAACGGCTTTTTCAACGAATCGAGCATCCTGATCGGCGGCCTTCCGTTCTTCAACAATTTCGGTGACAACTACGCGGTGGTAGCGTCCGCCGACGGCTATCAGCAAGCGGGATTCGTCCCGGTGACTGTCAATCCGGTAAATCCCGCGGTTATCGACATCATGCTGTTGAAAAAGGACGCGACATTCAACTTCCGGAACGCTACGTGGGATCGGCTGAACCAGCAATGTCCAGCCTATGCCGCTCTGCTGGGCGCCGGGGCGGCGGACAACGCGTCTGCCGCGGACCGCTACGGCCAGCTCATGGAAGATCGACCTCAGGTGCTGGCCTGTTATTTCAACCTGGTCACCGCCATGTCGCAGATTCAGTTGCCTGTCAAGACCCCGCTCGATTACATTCGTGAGCTGATCTGGGACGACACCATGCAGCAGGACCGCTTCTTTGCCTGGGCGGATCCCGCGATGATTGACCAGGTGATTCAGGCGGCAGCGCATGGCCAGTTTTCCCCCGAAGTCGGCACGGCGGCGTTCCATCCCGGCGCCACCCGAAGCTGGAAGCAGATTCAGTTCGGGGAAGCCAACGTCCAGTTGACCTTTCACGAAGGCAATACGAAGACGATCAACGGGCTCGATTGCGTGATGGTGGAGCCGGACATCGACTACTACAAGGACCTGGCGGCGCACGCCCTGCTGGAAGTGGTTACGAACAAGCTCACTAATTCCCTGACCGATCCCCGCCAGGTCTATGTGCTCCGGTGGATAGCGGGCCGCCACGCCGGCGTGCCCAATTTCGAACCGCCCTATACGCTGGAGTGAGCGGGGTGTTCCCAAACCTGAACCGGAAAGTGCGCGTAGCGGAGAGTTCCATGCAGAAGAAGAGGCTCAGTTTCTTGGCTGTAGTATTCCTCGTGCAGGTTATCTTCCCCGGCGCAACCTGCCGGGCACAGGCGCAGGCGGAGAAAGCTCCCTATCCAGCCATGGCGCTTCTCGATCAGTATTTGGTGCCGGACGAGAATTCCGAAGTCGCGCTGGCTCGCAGTGCTGCTCCAGCATCCATTTCGGACGCGGCCGAAGTGATGGTGCTGCGACGGGACGGATACGCAACCGCGGTGAAGGGGGGGAATGGCTTTCTCTGTATCGTGGAACGATCATGGGGCGCCGCTACCGATGATCCGGATTTCTGGAATCCCAAAGTGCGCGCTCCTATTTGCTTCAATCCGCCAGCCGCAAGGACCTTTGCGCCCATCTTCCTCATGAAAACTAAGCTAGTGCTGGCAGGAAAATCGAAGACGGAGATCGTTCAGGCGACCGCATCTGCACTGGATCAGAAAGAACTGCCCGCGCTGGAGCCTGGAGCGATGTGCTACATGATGTCGAAGCAGCAGTACTTAAGCGACAGCGGCATGAGCTGGCATCCCCATCTGATGTTTTTTGTTGCGGGCAGCGCGGCGAAAAGCTGGGGAGCCGATCTACCCGGCTCGCCAGTTATGGCGGCGGACGACCCTGAAGAACGGGCAACTATTTTCCTGGTCTGGGTCGGCAAATGGTCCGATGGGACACCGGCTCCGCAGGCTATGCACTGACCTGGAGAGACCGGACGTCGCGTCATGCGGCGGGTGCGGCGGGGAGTTTACTTCTGCTTCGCGGCGTTCAGGAAGGTGCCTTCGTCGAGTTCCTTGAACGCTTCCCGAAGCTGCTCCTGCGTGTTCATCACAATCGGGCCGTACCAGGCGACGGGCTCCTGGAGCGGCTGGCCGGAACAGAGCAGGAAACGAATGCCATCTTC
>JBEKYE010000187.1:0-9256 GCA_049511275.1 Bryobacteraceae bacterium | reverse complement strand
GGCGCACGCTCCAACCCGTAGAACTCCCGCGCGCGGCCGGAGGAATACCGGCTGGTCACCAACACGCGCGCGGCGCGCCGCGCGTGCAGCCGCTCGCAGCGCGCCTGCACGCCCATGGTGAGGCGCGTCAAACCGGATTCGAAGCGCACCTCGTCGGCGATCACTCCCTTGAGCGACGCCACGTGCCGCCGGCCGGCCGCGATGCGGTAGCCATCCATATCGAAGCCCACCGTGAGATGGTATTCCGGCCGCGCCCGCAGGCCATGGTTGAAGACCAGCCGCTGGGCCGTGTAGACCGGCAGCCGCAGGCGCGGCGTTTCTAAATCCACGGTGTGACCCAGAGCTTCGAGAGCCCGCGCCAGCACGCGCATTCCCACGTACGTACCGCTGCCGCGGGCGATATCGAGTGGAGTGGAGGTGAGGAAGCGGATTCGCAAGTGGCGACGACCGCTATAATTATAGAGGACTCTCCGTTGAACGCATCTCCCAAGAAAGCCATCTGCCTGCTGAGCGGCGGCCTCGATTCCTCCACCTGCCTGGCTCTGGCCCGGCGCGAGGGGTTCGCCTGCTACGCGCTCTCCTTCGATTACGGCCAGCGCCACAAGTTCGAGCTGGAGGCGGCGGCGCGCATCGCGGCGCATTACGGAGCGGAGAAACACCTGGTGCTCGAGGCCGGGCTCGACGCATTCGGCGGCTCCGCGCTGACCGCCGATATCGCGGTGCCCAAGAACCGCTCAGCCGGCGAAATGGGCCACGGCATTCCCATCACCTACGTGCCGGCGCGCAACACCATCTTCCTTTCGTTTGCGCTGGCGTGGGCCGAAGTGCTGGAGAGCTCCGACATCTACATGGGCGTCAACGCGCTGGATTATTCCGGCTATCCGGATTGCCGTCCCGAGTTCATCGAAGCCTACCAGCGGATGGCCAACCTGGCTACCAAAGCCGGCGTCGAGGGCCGCACGCGGCTGCGCATCCACACGCCGCTGCTCAGTCTTTCCAAGGCGCAGATCGTCCGACTGGCGCACGAGCTTGGGGTGCCGTTCGCGCTGACCCACAGTTGTTACGATCCGGGCGAGGAGGGCCGCCCGTGCGGCCAATGCGACGCCTGCCTGCTGCGGCGAAAAGGTTTTGAAGAGGCCGGCCTTGAAGATCGCTGAACTTTTTTACTCGCTGCAGGGCGAAGGCGCGCTGGTGGGCGTGCCGTCGGTCTTCATCCGCACCAGCGGCTGCAATCTGCGGTGCGCGTGGTGCGACACGCCGTACACTTCCTGGCAGCCGGAAGGCGCGGAGCTTTCGCTGGACCAGATTCTGGACGAGGCGCGCGCGCATCCCGCGCGCCACGTGGTGATCACGGGCGGCGAACCGATGATCGCGCCGGACATCATTCCGCTCACGGAACGGCTGCGCGCGCTCGGCCTGCACGTCACCATCGAGACCGCCGGCACGGTCTTCCAACCGGTGGCCTGCGACCTGATGAGCATCAGCCCCAAGCTCTCCAATTCCACGCCGCGGGGCCCATGGGCGGCGCAGCACGACCGCGTGCGCAGCGACATCCAACCGCTTTTGGAACTGATGGCGCGCTATCCTTATCAGCTCAAGTTCGTGATCCAGAAGCCGGGCGACGTGGAAGAAGTGCGCGGCCTGCTGGCGGCGACCGGCGCGGGCCGGCACCACACCATCCTGATGCCCGAGGGCACGGACCGGGACGTGCTGCGCGAGCGCGGGGCATGGCTTGCCGAAATCTGCAAGGAGGAGGGCTTCCGCTTCAGCCCCCGCCTGCACGTGGATCTGTGGGGCAACCAAAGGGGGGTCTGAAATGCGATTACCTACGGCTCTCGCCGCCGATCGCGCCTGCCGCGGCCACCTGGCCGGCCGCCAACATTCCGAGCGCCCGGAGCGCTTCGACGCCGTGCTCGATGGTCTGCGCTCGGCGGGACTGCTGGAGCGGCTTCTGTCGCTGGATGCGCGCGCGGCCGCCGAGGACGAGCTGCTGCTCTGCCACACGCCGCAATATTTGCGCACGGCGAAACGGGACGTCGAGCGAGGCCTCGCCTGCCTCTCGACCGGCGATACCAACATCACCCCCGGCTCCTGGGACGCCGCGCTGCACGCCGCGGGCAGTGGGCTCAATGCGGTGGATGCGGTGATCTCCGGCCGCGCCCGCAACGCCTTCTGCAACGTGCGCCCGCCCGGCCATCACTCGACCGCCGGCCGCGGCATGGGCTTCTGCCTCTTCAACAACGTCGCCATCGCGGCGCGTTACGCGCAGCGCCGGCACGGGCTGGAGCGCGTCCTGATCGTCGATTGGGACGTCCACCACGGCAACGGCACGCAGGAGATTTTCTACTCCGACCCCTCGGTGTTTTTCTTCAGCAGCCACCAGTGGCCGCTCTATCCCGGCACGGGCCGCGCCGATGAGTCGGGCGCCGGCGCCGCGCAAGGAACCACCATGAACTTCCCATTCCCGGCGGGGGCAGGCCGCGAGGAGATTCTGGGCGCGGTCGAAAATTCGCTGATGCCCGCCGCGCGACGCTTCCGCCCCGACCTGGTGTTGATCTCCGCCGGCTTCGATTCGCGGTTGGGCGACCCGTTCGGCCGTTTCACTCTCAGCGACGAAGATTTCGCCGATCTTACCCGCACCGTGATGGAACTCGCCGGCGGCCGCGTGGTATCGGTGCTGGAAGGCGGCTACAGTCTGGAAGGCCTGGCCAGCGCCGCCGCCGCGCACGTGGGAGCGCTGGGCGAGTGAAGGCGGCTATTTAGGGGTTGAGTAGCCTGTCCCCGTTTTGCGGGAAAGAGGTTATACTGATTTATCAATGAGGTTCACGCTCCCGCCGCCGGGGGTGGAGGCTCTGCTCATGGCCGTGGTATTGGGTGCCGCGGTTTATGATGTCCGCTACCGGCGCATTCCGAACTGGCTCTCGGTAGCCGGCGTCCTGCTGGGGTTCGCCCTGAACGGCTTCCTTTGGGGTTGGCCGGGCTTTCGCCAATCGCTCGTCGGATTTACCATTGCCTTCTGCGTCTATCTGACTCTGTATGCGCTGCGCGCCATGGGCGCGGGCGACGTCAAACTAATGGCCGCGATCGGCGCCATCGTCGGCGGGCCGGACTGGTTCGGGATCTTCATCGTGACCGCCATCGTCGGCGGCATTATGGCGCTCATCCTGATCTTGGTGCGCAAGAAGGTCAAAAGCACCTTCTGGAACGTCGGTTTTATTATCAATGAGATGAAGAGCGGGCGGCCGGCCTATATGGGCAAGGAGGAGCTGGATGTCCATCACCCCAAAGCCCTCGGGCTGCCGCACGGCGCCGTGATTGCCGTCGGCACGCTGTTCTATCTGGCGCTGGCCGCGCATTTCGTGGGGTAGGGGGATCGAGGATTCGCGCCGTACCCGAAGAATCGACTGAAGCGGATTTCTGCCACCTCACGGGGGCTTTTCGCCGTATCATCTGGTATGCAGCCGGTGAGGCTCTGGATATGCGTGTGCCTGTTGGCGGTGTGCGGCGCCGGCCAAAGGGCCGAGTTTCGCGCCGACGTTCAACTGGTCAACGTCGGTTTCTCGGTGCGCGACGCGCAACGGAAGCTCGTCACCAGCCTGGGACGGGAAGACTTCGAGGTGTTCGAGGATGGCGTGCCCCAGAAGATCTCCTTCTTTGCCCGCAGCGTGGACGTTCCGCTCATGCTGGGCCTGGTGGTGGACATCAGCGGCAGCCAAAGCTCTTTTGTGAGAGCCCATGAGAGGGACCTCAGGACTTTTCTGACGACCGCGCTCGGCCCCAAGGACCGCGCCTTTCTGATGTGCTTCGGCAACCGGCTGCGCCTGGTCACGGACTATTCCGCGCCGGACAAGGATCTCGCGGCGGCACTCGCCGGATTCATGGACGCCCGCGACAAATCCGCCTACCCCGAGCTGGGCCCGCCCGAGACACGCATTTTGGGAACCGCCTTTTACGACGCGATCTATTATTCCGCCACGCAGATGCTGGGCAATGTCCGTGAGGGCCGCAAGGCGCTCCTGATTCTCAGCGACGGTGAAGACAATTCGAGCGCTCATCACATGATGGATGCCATCGAGGCGGCACAGTCCAACAACGTGTTGTTGTTTACCGTGCGCTACACCGAAATCTCGGGGCATCGCCTGAATGCCCGCAACAAGTACGGCATGAGTGTGATGTCGCGCATCGCGAAGGAAACCGGCGGCGCCGATTTCGACGCGCGCGAAAAGGGCCTGGCCGAGGACTTCCGACAGATCGGCGAGCAGCTCCGCCTGGCCTACGAGATTTCCTACCACTCCACCAACCCCGAAGCCGATGGGACCTTCCGGAAGATCTCGCTCCGCGTGAAGCAACCCGGGCTGACGGTGGCGGCCAAGACGGGGTACTACGCGAAGAGCGGAGGGAAATAGCGGGCAGGCGGCACCGCCTGCCCCACCCAGCGAGAGAATGTCCAAACTCCAGGGCCGGGCTAGTGGCGTGACCAGGTGATTTGGTGCCAGTGGAAGTCCGCTCCCTTACGGTCGCGGCTCGCTGAGGAGGCGTTGGCGGCCGATAGGCGGGTGTTCGTCAAAAGCACAAAATCACGCGGTCGAGCTACTAGCGCTTTGACCGGCTGATGTTGCTCTTGTCCGGGAAACCACTCCCTCACGGTCGTGGCTCGCATCGGAGTTGTAAGCACGATGGGGCGGCTGCGGAAAGGCACTAAACCACCCGGTCAGAGGGCTAGCGGCCGGGTGTGGGCGGATTGCCCGCCCCACCCAGCCGTCCCTTAGGCCAGGAAACCGGCGGCAAGACCGCCGGTGGTACCGGGTTTCACACTACCTGCAGCACCAGGCACTTCAAGTAGTGGGTCTCGGGGACCGTCAGAAGGATGGGGTGGTCCTGCGCCTGGGTGCGGCGCTCGAGCACACGCAGCGTGCGCCTGGAATCCAACGCGGCTTGCGCCACCAGTTCCAGCAGCATGGCCTCGCTGACGTGGTGCGAACAGGAGCACGTCACCAGGATGCCGCCCGGCCCCAGAAGCTGCAAGGCCCGCAGGTTAATCTGCTTGTAGCCGGTGGCCGCGGCCTCCAGGTTGCCACGGCTCTTGGCGAAGGCCGGCGGGTCCAGCACCACCAGCGAATAGCGCCGCCGCGCGGTGGCGTGCGCGGCCAACAAGTCGAAACAATCGGCTTCCTGGAATTGAATGTTGCCGATACCGTTGTCTTGCGCATTGGCCCGCGCGGCAGCCAGCGCCGGCGCGGAACTGTCCACGGCTTCCACCTGCTCGCACCTGGCCGCCAGGTGCAGGGCGAACCCGCCGGTTGACGCGAAACAATCGAGCGCCGTCCCGCCCCGGGCATATTGAGCGGCCGCGCGGTAGTTCTCGCGCTGGTCCAGGAAGATGCCGGTCTTCTGCCCGCGCAGCAGGTCGGCCCGCATGACGAGGCCGTTGATCCGAACGGATACCGAGTCGGGAATCTCCCCGGCCACCACGGTTGTCTCAAGGGGCAACTGCTCCTTGGCGCGCACCGCTACGTCGTTGCGCGCGACAATTCCGCGGGGCTGGAAAATTTCGCCGAGGGCCGCGGCAATCTCAACCTTGGCGGCGTCCATACCCTGGTCGAGGGTCTGCATCACCAGGTAATCGGCGTAGCGGTCCACCACCAGCGCGGGCAGCAGGTCGGCCTCGCCATGCACCACGCGATAAGCATTGCTGTCCTGCCCCACGACCTGACGCCGGTGGAGCTCGGCGGCGCGCAACCGGTTCCGGAAGAATTCACGGCCGATCGGTTCCACCTGGCTAGAGAGCATGCGCAGCGCAATCTGCGACGTCGAACTGTAGTGCGCGACGCCCAGGCAGCGGCCGCGCGGATCCGCCACTTTGACGGCCTCGCCCGCCTGGGCAGCGCCGCGATCGGTCACATCGCTGGAAAAAATCCACGGATGCCCGGACGCGACCCGGCCGGCGGCCTTGCGATTGACCCGCACTTCGTTCATCGCATCTGCTCGAGGCGGCGGATGCGATCCTCGGTGGAGGGATGCGTCGAGAACAAAGTGCCGAGGCCGAAGCCCAGCCGGGGTTTGATGATGAACAGGTGGGCCGTGGAAGGTGTGGCGTCCATGGGGATGCGTTTGGAATAGGACTCCAGTTTCTGCAAGCCGGAAATCAGCTCGTAGGGAGTCCCGGTGTATTTCGCCGAAGCCGCATCGGCCTCGTATTCCCGGGAACGCGAAATGGCCATTTGGATGAGCGCCGCCGCGATGGGCGCCAGGATCATCATGGCGATGGCGCCCATGGCGCCGCCCTCCCGATCGTCGCTGCGGCGCGAGCCGCCGAACCAGAAGGCCATGCGCGCCAGCAGCGTGATGGCCGCGGCCAGGGTGGCGGCCACGGAGCTGATGAGGATGTCGCGATGCAGCACGTGTCCCAGCTCATGCGCCACCACGCCTTCGATTTCGCGGTCGTCCATGAGCCGCAGGATGCCGCTGGTGAAGGCCACCGAAGCGTGCGCCGGGTTGCGGCCGGTGGCAAAGGCGTTGGGCGAATCCTCCGGGATGATCCAGAGTTTGGGCATGGGCAGGCCCATGCGCTGGCACAGGTTGCGCACGATGGGGGCTACCCGCCGGTAGGCTTCCGGGTTCTCCGTCTCGGTGACGGGCTGCGCCGCGTAGGACATCAGCGCGATCTTGTCGGAGAAAAAATAGCTCGAGAAATTCATCACCACTGCCAGGCCCAGGCCCATGTAGAGCCCGTTCTGCCCGCCGATCATGCCGCCGCCCACTACCAGCACGGCGCTCAGCAGTCCCAGCAGAAGCGCGGTCTTGAGGGTGTTCATGGCTGCAATACCTCCTCCTGCGCGGGCGCCGGCTCGCTCTTGCGGAATTGCAGTTCCGCCTCGCCCGGCACGGCATCCACGACGACCCGGTCGCCTTCCACAAACTCGCCGGTCAGAACTTTCAGCGCCAGCGGGTCCTGCACCAGCCGCTGGATGGCGCGCCGCATGGGCCGCGCTCCGAATTGCGGATCGAAGCCCTCCGCGATGATGGCATCTTTGGCCGCGGGAGTCACCTGCAACTCGAGTTTCCGGTCTTTCAACATTTTTGCCACGTTGGCCAACTGGATGTCCACAATCCGGCTGAGGTTTTCCCGCGTCAAGGTGTTGAAGACGATGATATCGTCAATGCGGTTCAAAAACTCCGGACGGAATTCGCGCCGCAGCGCTTCGAGCAGGCGCTTGCGCGTATCGCTGCTGCGCGCGTCCTTGCCGAGCGCCGAAAACCCGATGGTGTTCTTCTCCACCATTACGGTGCCGATGTTCGAGGTCATGACGATCACGGTGTTCTTGAAGCTTACGGTGCGGCCCTGTCCGTCGGTCATGCGGCCATCGTCCAGAATCTGCAGCATGGTGTTGAAGACTTCCGGATGGGCCTTCTCGACCTCGTCGAACAGCACCACCGAATAGGGCCGCCGGCGGACCTGTTCGGTGAGCTGGCCGCCTTCGTCGTATCCCACGTAGCCGGGAGGCGAGCCGATCATGCGCGCCACCGAATGCTTTTCGCTGTATTCCGACATGTCCACGCGGATCATGGCCTTGTCGTCGTCGAACAGGTATTGGGCCAGGGCGCGCACCAGTTCGGTCTTGCCGACGCCGGTGGGCCCCAGGAAAATGAAGCTGCCGATGGGCCGGTTGGGATCGTTCAAGCCGGCGCGGTTGCGCAGAATCGCGTTGGAAACCAGGCGCACGGCTTCGTCCTGGCCCACCACGCGCTCCTTGAGCCGCTCCGGCATGTGGACCAGTTTCTGGATTTCGCCTTCCAGCATGCGCGCCACCGGAATGCCGGTCCACTTGGCCACGATGCGGGCAATGTCGTCTTCCCCGATCTCTTCCTTGAGGAGCGCGGTCTCTTTGACGGATTCCATTTCGCGCTCGGCCGCCTGAATGTCCTTTTCGATCTGCGAGAGCCGCCCGTAGCGCAACTGCGCGGCCTTCTCCCAATCGCCGGCGCGGCTGGCTTTCTCTTCTTCGACGCGCAACCGGTCCTGCTCGGCCTTGAGTTCGCGAACGCGCGAAATGGCGGTCTTTTCCCGGGCCCACCGCTCCTTGAGCGGCGCGGCCTGGCCGCGTATGACCTCGAGTTCATTCTCCACATGGCGCAGCCGCTCGCGCGAGGCCGCGTCTTTTTCCTTGCCGAGCGCCTGGCGCTCGATTTCCAGATGGGAAATACGCCGCTCCAGATCGTCGATCTCGATGGGCATGGAGCCAATCTGCAGGCGCAGCGCGGAGCCGGCTTCATCGATCAGGTCGATGGCCTTATCCGGCAGGAAGCGGTCGGCGATGTAGCGCTGGGAGAGCACGGCGGCGGCGATGATGGCGGCATCCTGGATGCGCACTCCGTGGTGGATTTCGAATTTCTCCTTGAGGCCGCGCAGAATGGCGATGGTGTCGTCCACGGACGGCTCGCCCACCATCACGGTGCGGAAGCGCCGCGCCAGGGCGGCGTCCTTTTCCACGTACTTCTTGTACTCGGTGAGGGTGGTGGCCCCGATGCAGCGCAGCTCTCCGCGGGCCAGGGCGGGCTTCAACAGGTTGGCCGCGTCAATGGCGCCTTCCGCGGAGCCGGCGCCCACCAGGGTATGCAGCTCATCGATGAAGCACAGGATCTCGCCATTGGAATCGATGATTTCCTTCACTACGGCCTTCAGGCGGTCTTCAAATTCGCCGCGGAACTTGGTGCCCGCGATCATGGAGCCCAAATCCAGCGCCACCAGCTTCTTGTTCTTGAGCTGATCGGGCACGTCGCCACGGACGATGCGCTGGGCGAGGCCCTCGACTATGGCGGTCTTGCCCACGCCGGGCTCGCCGATCAGCACCGGGTTATTCTTGGTGCGGCGGCTCAGCACCTGCATGACGCGGCGGATTTCCTCTTCCCGCCCGATCACCGGGTCGAGCTTGCCCTGGCGGGCCGATTCGGTCAGGTCGTGGGCGTAGCGCTCCAGGGCCTGGTACTTGGTTTCGGGATTCTGATCGGTGATGCGCTGGGTTCCGCGCACCGACACCAGGGCTTTGAGGATGGCGTCGTGCGTGGCGCCGGCGCGATCGAGCAGTTGGCCGGCCGGGTCGCCGCGCTGTTCGGCGATGGCCAGCAGCATGTGCTCGGTGGAGACAAATTCGTCCTTGAAGCGCGTGGCTTCGTCGAAGGCCCGTTCCAGCGTCTGGTTCAAGGGCTGCGAAAGGTATAGCCCGGGCCCCGGCTGCATGCCGGCGGTCTTGGGCAG
>JBEKYE010000186.1:0-9290 GCA_049511275.1 Bryobacteraceae bacterium | reverse complement strand
GGATGGTCTCGAGCAACCCCTCGACCACCGGCGGTCCCACGGCTTGCGAAAGGCGTTCGAGCGCCGCGGTTTCCTCCGGAATGTGGGTGAATCCGCGTCCCTGCGCGATGAGCGCGCGCGCTTTCACGGCATCGCCCATGCGGTATTCGGCATAGGCCAGGTTGTAGAAGTACCGGGAGGCCTGCTGGCGCGTCACGGGCACGGCCGATTGCAATTCGGCGACGGCCTCGCGCCAGGCGCCCGCGCGCACTTGAGCCAGCCCCAGGTCGAAGTGCGTTTCTTTGCGGGCGGGATCGAGCTTGACGGCTTTCTGGAACGCCGCCAGCGAGTCCGGCTCGCGGCCGGCCGCTCCCAAAGCGCGCCCGTAGTCCACAAACATTTGCGGGTCGCTGGAACCCAGTTCGGCGGCCCGCGCGAAATGCGCGAGCGCCTCGTCATTGCGGCGCTCGCGAAACAGGAAGCGCGCCCAGGCCGATTGCACCTCGGACCGGTCGGGATACTCGCTGCCTAACTGCTGGTAGGCCGCCCGCGCCTGGCTCACTTTGCCGGGATAGGCGGACAGCAGTTCCGCCAATGCCAGCCGCGCCGCCATGCCGGCGCCAGTCTGCACTTCCAGCGCTGCCACGGATTTTGGCAGTTCAACCCGGATGGCAACGCCATTCGCGTGCGGCGAGCGGATGTACGCCTGCAAGTCCTGCTGGACCTGCGCCACGGTTTTGCCGTACGCCTGGTGAAAGGCCGCGGCGGCATCGACGGTTTTGAGCGCGTCCAGCATAGCGTGCAGCCGCGCGCGGTACGCCTCGCCGAGATTGAGCATGTGAACCAGCGCCCAGCTTTCCGCGTAGAACATTCCGGCGCGGTCCTTTTCGTTGTAGAGCGGCGAATCGTTTGTGACGGAGAGCAGCACGTCCAGATCGATCCACTTCTCAGAGGCCAGCGCTTGCGCGCGACCAGGGGCGGCTCTGCCGACGACGATCAGCGGGCCCTCACGCTGCAGGGTTTCATACAGCTCCGCCATCCCCTCATTCAGCCAGACCGGAAGGGTCTCGCTGGTCTGGCCGACCAGCAGGTGCGTGTACTCGTGGTTGGCCACCTGGTACTGGCCGGTTGAGTCGTTGGTCATCACGATAAAATCGTGCGCCGCGCCGGGATGAAAAAAAGCCGAAGCCGCTTGGTTGGGCGTGTAGGGAGCGAATTCCCGCCGGTTGCGGAAGGCGATGATGGAGACCGGCTTGGAGCCGGCTGCTTCGCTGCCGAAAGCCTGGAGGAAGAAACTGCGGACCATTTCGAAATGCTGTACCAGGTCGCGGCCGCTGCGTTCGCCGGCGGTGGTAAAGAGCTCGAAGTGGGGCGATTGAATGCGCAGCCAGGGATCGTGCGGCGCGGCCAGTGCTGGAGTCAGGGTGACGAGCAGAAGGGTGATGCCAGCAAGAGCGCGACCAGGGGGTCGCGCGCGGACGAGGGCGTCCGCCCAACCCATACGCATCATGACGAGGAGTGTATCACCGGCTCGGCGGAGCCTTCCAGCATGTGCGCTATTTCGGTGTGCAGCCGCCCGGTCAGATCCATGCGGTCGCCCAGTTTCAGGTTGCGGGTGTCGATGGGATCGCCGATGCGCACCGTAACGCGCCCGCTGCGGATGTGAATCGAACCCATGGGCAGCAATTCCCGCATTCCCACGATGGCCATGGGGACCACCGGCACTGCAGCCTTGATAGCGATATAGGCGGCGCCTTCCTTGAACCCGCGCAGACCGTGCGCCGACCGGCCGCCTTCCGGGAACAGCAGCACCGAAATGCGCCGTTCGGACATGATGCGCGCCCCATCGCTCATGCTCTTGAGCGAAGCGCGCGCGTTGGAACGGTCCACCGGGATGTGGCCGGCCCATCGCAGATGCCAGCCGAGAAAGGGAATCGAATAGAGGCCCTTCTTGGCAAAAAAGCGGAACTGTTGGGGCAGCGTCGCGAGAATGGCGGGAATGTCCATATAGCTGGCGTGGTTGGAGACGAAGACGTAGCTGCCGTGCGGGTCCAGTTTTTCGAGGCCCTCGGCCCGCACGCGGATGAAGCTCTCGGCCAAGAGCATCCTGGCCCAAACCCGCGCGGCATGGTGGGCAGAGTTGCCCGACCGGTCAAAAAAAGCCAACACCATGGACACCAGGCCCGTCACCACGGTGGAGATCGCGATCAGCGGTATGGAAATGAACAGGGACCGGAGAAAACTCATGGCTTCGAGCCAATCATAGCGCGGCGTCGGCGCCAGCCGCGCATGGCCTGCTTCTCGCTTCACGGATGACTGACGGACTTTCTAATACTCGCCCATCGCCTATATCCCCGGGCCGCGCCCGCACCAAGAAGGAACACAGCCGACGTAGCACCACCCAACCACAATCCCGCCGAAAAACCGTCTCGATCTCCTGAGAAGATCAGCCCTAAAACCAGGGGCGTTAGGAAAGCGGCTAGCCAAGGGAAGAATCTCGCCCTGGCACCCACCACGATTCCGACTGTCGCAACCGCTATAACCATGGAGCACAGAAACGCCCAAGCGTAAAATGGCACCGGCCCACGAGAATCTATTGCGAAAGCCTCGCCTAGGTACGCAATAGCGCAGACCACACAAGATGCTGACGCTGCCACGTTAACGAGAACCATCCTCACCGGGAAATGCAGTCGGTTATGAGGTCGTTCGGATGCCTCGTCGAACAAACGAGTGAACATGCTCTTGGTGTGATCGTACCAGGGTCTGCGGCAGAACAGGGGCCCTGGTCGATCGTGCCTTGAAGTGAGCTCTCTAGCTAGACCAGCGGCACCGAACTGAATGCCCGCCCTGTGCAGTGGACAGTGTTGGCGCTTACCCTAGGCTAGAGGCCGGGCTTGATCAGAATCGCCCGCGCTTCCGCCACCAGGAACAACGAGCCCGTGATGAAGATGACGTCGGCCGGTGAAGCGTCCCGCACTTGTTCCAGCGCGCCTTCGATGGTCGGCGCCGTGGTCAGGTTCGGGTGGTCCGAAACCTGATGCATGGCCTCCGGGGAAAAAGCGCGCGCCTGCCTGGGGGCCGTGACCACCACCTGCTGCGCCCGCGGAAACAGGATGCCGCTGATTTCCGCAATGGCCTTGTCGCGCATCGCGCCGTATATCATCCGCACGCAGCGCCCGGCGTGAAAGCGGTCGATGTAGGCGGCCAAAGCGCGCGCTCCGGCGGGATTGTGCGCGCCATCCAGAATGATCTCGGGTTGCTCGCGCACGCGCTCCAGCCTTCCGGGCCATTCGGCGGCCGCGATGCCGGCTTCGATAGCACGATGCGACACGCCCAGGCGCAACAGCGCCACGGCCGCGGTCACCGCGTTGTGCACCTGGTGCTCGCCCGCCAGTCCGCATTGAATCCGCAGCTCGCTGCCGTTGGCGAGAACAAACCGGCTGTCTCTGGAGTCCATCTCGAGGTTACTCGTCCGCCAGTCCGTGGTGCGCGACACGGCAATTCCCAGCGCGGCCGCGCGGTCATCCAGCACGCGCGCCGCCTCCGGACGCTGTTCGGCGAAGACTGCCGGAACGTTGGCTTTCAGGATGCCGGCTTTCTCGCTCGCAATCGATTCCAGGCTCTTGCCTAGAAAAGCTTCGTGATCGAAATCCACCGGCGTGATCACGCACAACTCGGGGGTCACTATGTTGGTGGCGTCCAGCCGGCCGCCCAGGCCGACCTCGAGCACCACGCGGTCCACGCCTTCCTCGGCGAAAATCACCAACGCCATAGCGGTAACCGTTTCGAAATAGGTGGTGTGGAGATCGATCGAGCCCGCCTCGAGCAGACGCTCCACCACGCGATGCACGCGTTCGAAAGCGTCCGCGAATCGCCCGGCCGCGACCGGGCGGCCCGCAATGCGGATGCGCTCGGTCGGTTCGGCCAGGTGCGGCGAAGTGAACAATCCCGTGCGCAGCCCGCCCGAGCGCAACGCCGATTCGATCATGGCGCACACCGAGCCTTTGCCGTTGGTGCCCGCCACATGGATGAAGTGAAGGCGGTCCTGCGGCCGGCCCAACGCTTCGAGCGTGGCGCGGATGCGCTCCAGGCCGAACTTGGCCGTCTGGATTTCGTTGCCCAGGGCGTAGAGGAAATGGACCGAATCGGGGTAGTTCAAAAGCTTATGCCGCGAAAAACTTGAGTGCCCGCGCGATGTAGGGCTTCAATTCCAGGCGCGGCACCACGGCGTCCAGCATGCCGTGCTTCAACAGGAATTCGCTGCGCTGGAAGCCCTCGGGCAGCTTCTGGCGAATGGTCTGCTCGATCACGCGGGGTCCGGCGAAACCGATCAACGCGCCGGGTTCGGCGATATTCAAATCGCCCAGCATGGCGAAACTGGCCGTCACACCGCCGGTGGTAGGATCGGTCAGCACGCTGATGTAAGGCAGCCGCGCTTCATCCAGGCGCATCAGCGAAGCCGAAATCTTGGCCATCTGCATCAGGCTGACGGCGCCTTCCTGCATGCGCGCGCCGCCGGAAGCCGAGACGATCACCAGCGGCGTGCGCAGATCGATGGCGCGATCGATAGCGCGGGCGATCTTCTCGCCCACCACCGACCCCATGCTGCCGCCGATGAAGCGCGCCTCCATGGAACAAATCTGGATCGGCCGGCCCGCCAGGCATCCGGCGGCGGAAATCAGCGCGTCGGACAGGTTGGTCGACCGCTGCATGCCCTCCAGCCGCTCACTGTACGGTTTGGCGTCCACGAAGCCCAGCGGGTCGGAAGAACGCAGAGCGGCGTCGAACTGTTCAAACTCGCCATCGTCCACCAGCAGCCTGAGCCGCGTGACCGCGTCGATGCGCGAGTGCCAGCCGCACTTCGGGCAGACGCTCCAGTTGGCCTCGAGATCCTTTTTCCAGATGATCTGGCGGCAACCTTCACACTTCTGCCACAGCCCCTCAGTGCGGACGCGCCGCTCGCCGTTTTCCAGCTTCGGGCGATTCTCGTCAGCCGGTTTGTCGCGCCTAAACCAAGACATGCATCGACCAAGTTAGCGCGGGTAGGGATGACCCCGCAAGGTGGCAAAGGCCCGATAGATCTGTTCCGCCAGCATGGCGCGCGCCAGTTCGTGTGGAAATGTCATGGCGGAAAGCGAGATCAGGGTATCGGCCCGCCCGGCCCAACCGGGCGGCAAACCGTCGTGGCCGCCAATCAAAAAAACCAGGTCGCGAGCTTCCCCTTCGGCCCGCGCCATCCAGTTGGCGAAGGCGGCCGAATCCATCAGCTTGCCGGCCGGGTCCAGAAAAACTTTGCGCGCGGCGGGGTGCTTGACCCACAGGTCGGTTCGCTGCGGCCGGATTTCGCGCATCTCGGTCGGGCAATAACGGGACGCTCGCTTGACGTATTCCTGCGCCAACCCATTGGCATGGGCATCTTTCGGCTTGCCGACGAAGTAGACGTAGATTTTCACTCTGCAGGGATCTCAAGCCGCTTGCCGTGGCGCCAAAGGCGCTCCAGCCCGTAATACTCGCGGGCCTTGGGCGAAAAAATGTGGACCAGCATGTCGCCATAATCCGCCAGCACCCATTCCGCCTGGTTGTAGCCTTCGACACTGATGGGCAGTTCGCCGGCCTGGTGCTTCAATTGCAAACCGACCTCGTCGGCGATGGCCTGAATCTGGCGCTGGTTGGCGCCGGTCGAAATCACAAAGGTGTCGGCAAAGGACGTGACGCCGCTCAGATCGAGCACCAGCACGTCGGTAGCTTTCTTGGATTGTGCGGCGCGGACGGCAACCAGCCAGGATGGCGTAGGGGTTTCGGTGGCGGGGGTTGGCTTCAAATCTGCCTTGGTCAGAACACGCTCCTGAAGGTATCGTACTACATCGTGGGAGATGCGCGAATCCGCGGAAATAGCTAGGGTGCGCGACCTTAGAAGTGGATGACGGCAGCGGGAAATTTAGGTCGTGCGCTCAAATAGTTACAATAGAGTTTCATGCGCTTGGTCCCGGCCTTGATTCTGCTTGCTGGCGCGAGATTTCTCTCCGCGCAAACGGCAGACGATCCGGAAGTGTCCGCCGCCCGCGCCGAGATGGCCAAAGTGCGCGCCCTGGTGGAAGCCGGCGCCGCTCCACGCGCTCAACTAGCCAAGGCCCAAGAATCCCTCGCCGACGCCGCGGATGCCGCGCTGCTTCGCAAAACCGCCTACGGGCAGGACCTGACCGTGGAGCAGGCCGGCGACATGATTGGCGCCGCGGAGCGCCGCTTCAACCGCCGCAAGAAGGCTCTGGACGACGCCCAGCGCCTGGTGGCCGCGGGCGTGAGCACCGAGCTTTCGCTGGGCGCCCTGCGGGACGATCTCGATCGCGCCCGAAAGGAATGCGACCTGGCCGATTCGCGGGCTAAACTGACGCGCGAACTGAGCGAGATGGCGCTTGCCGAGCAACTGGTGGCTGCCCGCGCGGCGCCCCTGGATTCCGAAACGGAGAGCGACGCCGTGTTGGCCTATGCCACTTTCGCCCGCGTGGAAGTGGACTTCGAAGAGCACTTCGGGAAGAAGCTTCCGGTAAGCGCGGTGGGTGAAACCGCGGTGCATCGCGCCATGGGCTTCGACCATCGCGGCCGCGTCGACGTGGCCCTCGATCCGGACCAACCGGAAGGCGCCTGGTTATGCCAGTACCTGGCTCAAAATCATATTCCGTTTTTTGCGTTTCGCCAGGCGGTGCCTGGAAAAGCCACCGGCCGGCACATTCACATCGGACCCATGAGCACGAAACTGATTTCCGGCGGATAATAATAGCTCCATGGTCGATCCCAAATTACGAGTCCTGATCTCCGCCGAGAAGATCCAGGCCCGCATCCGCGAGCTGGGCGCGCAGATTTCCCGCGATTATCCCACCGGCCAGTTGCAACTGATTTGCATTCTTAAAGGCGCCTGCTTTTTCCTCACGGATCTGGCCCGCGCCCTGGAACGCGACGTCTCGCTGGATTTCATGGGTATCTCCACATATGGGAAGGGCACTTCCAGCTCCGGTGAAGTCAAGGTGACCAAGGACCTGGACATTTCGCTCGAAGGCGCCGACGTCCTGATCGTCGAAGACATTGTCGATACGGGTGTCACTCTCAACTACCTGATGCATCTGCTGGAGCAGCGCAAGCCGCACTCCATCCGCATCGCCGCGCTGCTGGACAAGCCCGAACGCCGCCTGCGGCCGATTCACGTCAACTACGTGGGCTTCCAGATCCCCGACGAATTTGTAGTGGGTTACGGGCTGGACTACGGCGAGAGATATCGCAACCTCGACGACATCTGCGTGCTCGACGGCAACGCGTAGGCTGTGGGGTCAGGCTTTCAGCCTGCCGCCACATCGCGAAACTCGTGCCAGTCTCCGCTTTTGCTAATCCGGGTGATAGCATGGAGGCAACCACCTCATGAAGCTCCCTTCCACGCGGTACATTGCAATTGCCGGCTGTCTGCTGTTATTCAGCGCCTGCACCAGAACGCCGAGTACTTCCAGACTGCTTCCGCCGGTTCCGCTGGCGCAAGCCGGTGACGACCATCACGACGGCGGTGACGACGACGCTTCCCCGATGGATGCGTTGCATTACTACCTGTTGAAGCGCCTGCCGGAAGGAGCCACGGAGCTGTCACCGGACTGGTTTGTCCAGGCGCAGCGCCACATCGCCCTGATGCCCCGGTTGCGCCTCACCGCCGACGCCGCCGCGGCCAGCCTTTCCTGGACCCAACTCGGGCCCGGTGATATCGGCGGGCGCACACGCAGCCTGCTCATCGATCCCCAAAACACCAACATCATGTATGCCGGCGCCGTCACGGGCGGGATCTGGAAGAGCGTCAACGCCGGGCTTACCTGGACCCTGCTCACCGACCCCTCGGCGAACATCACGGTGGGCTTCATGGTAATGGATCCCACCAACTCCAACATCATTTACGCCGGCACCGGGGAATCCTACCAGGGCTATACCGGCCTGGGGATCTACAAATCGACCAATGGCACCGCCTTCAACGTTCTTCCGGCCACCGCCAACTCCAATTTCACCTACGTGAACAGGCTGGCCATCGGACATAGCAACCCGCTGCATATCTTTGCGGCCACCACCAACGGCCTGTGGGCATCCATGGACGGGGGGACCACCTGGAAACAGCAGCTCAGCGTGGCCAGCCACGGCTGCGACGACCTGCAATCGCGCACCGACCAGAGCACCGACTACTTGTTCGCAAGCTGCGCGGGCGCAACATCCACCGCCGGCTTCATCGTCTACCGCAACATCGATGCAGGCGGGTCCGGAACGTGGGTGCAGGTGCTTTCGACTCCGGCGATGGCGCGCACTTCGCTGGCCGTCGCGCCGTCCCAGCAGTCCACTGTGTACGCGGTGGCTTCGAGCAACGGCACCGACAACCCGAGTTATAAAGATGGCCTCCAGGCCGTTTACCGATCCGCATCGAACGGCGACTCCGGAAGCTGGGTGACGCAGACTTCCAACACAAACTCGATACTGATGAACACCTCCGTGCTGAGCGCGCCTCTGTGCTCTGCCGGCCAGGTGCCCTACAACATCGGCTGGTACGCCAATCTGGCAATTGTCGATCCCACTAACCCGAACCGCCTGTGGGCCGGTTCGACGCAGATCTACCGCTCTGAAGACGGCGGCGCGAACTGGAACTGGGCCGCGCTGACGGGCGCGCATGTGGACAACCATATCTTTCTTTTCCACCCGGGGTACAACGGGACCACCAATCAAACGATGTTCATGGGTGACGACGGCGGCCTCCACCGCAGCGACAACTCGCTTGTCGCGTTGTCGGGCACTTCCGGCCCTTGTGGCAGCGGCAGCTCCGGCTATCCGATGATCTGGAACAGCCTCAACAACAGTTACGTGGCAACGCAGTTCTATGACGCCACCGCTTTTGCCGGCGGCAGCGCCTATTTCGGGGGCACCCAGGACAACGGCGTGATCCGCGGCAACGATACCACCGGCTTGAACGGCTGGACCACCATCTACGGGGGCGACGGCGGATTCGCGGCCATCGACCCGGCGGACGCCAGTACCCTCTACATGGACAACAACTCGATGAGTTTCCACAAATCCACCGATGGCGGAGTCACCACGCCACTGGCCATGAACGGCATCCCGAGCACCGAAACCGGCCTGTTCATCGTGCCATTCGCCGTGGATCCGAACGATGGCACGAAGGTGTGGCTAGGCGCGAGGTCGGCTCTCTACCGCACTGTGGATGCCGCCGCCAACTGGACCGCCGCCGCTCCGCAGCCTTCCGCCAATGACGACGTCTCCGCCATCGCGATTTCGCCGTT
>JBEKYE010000185.1:0-9302 GCA_049511275.1 Bryobacteraceae bacterium | reverse complement strand
GTCCAGAAGTGCGCTGGCCACTGCGTCGTTTGCTCCCCGATATCAGCGAACCCTATCTCTATGGCGCGAATAGTTGGGCGCACTTTGCGCAGATCCCCATAGTTTGGATATTCAACAATTTCTCGCACTCCCTCCTCAGTCGGAAGGTGTAACCGTCCGGCAGCCAGTCGAACCAGAACTTTGATCCAACGGCAATCCGTAGCCTCTTGAGATTGGTGGTCCAGCGCCCTTGCGACGGCTGTCATTAGGGGTCGTGGGTCAATTTCTCCGAGAGGTGGGCCCAACGACTTGAGCCAAGCGTCGCGTGCTGGCAGCCCGTCAAAGAGCAGTAGCGATCCCAGAGCGACTTTTTCCAACCGGTGTGCTGGCAATAATATCGATCACTTCCTCTTGGATCTGCGGTGAAGCCGCCGCTATTGAGGAGTGAGTAACGGATTCCAGAATTCCGCGTTTATCACGCGCGATGCTCGCAACGTGTGCTGCGAGTTTGCGAAAAACCCGTAATGCAACCTCCCGGTCCGACGTTACGAGTAGCGCTGCCCATAGCATTTCTGGCAGGCGATCATTCACCCATGATCGCAGCACCATCTGGGGATACGTCATGATCGGCGGGACCAAGGTCCGGCCCTCTCGGGTGTGCTTCTCTAGCCTTGTGTATCGCCGATCTGCCTTCCTCTCCCGCTTGGCTTTTTTGTGTGACATCGCCGTTGCCCCGATTTCAAGACGAAAACCAAGTCTAGCGCCATGCGGAGTTGCGTCCAAAGGGGACGCTTCCCGCCCTTGCGGCGAGAGTCTAGCGGTCTGGGGTGGTCATAGATTTGGGCACACTGCCGAAGTCCGACGTTCCGAAGGGGGCCGTTGTTCCGAGGCTAAGTTTTGTGAATTGAAAGATTTAAGCTGGAGCCACCCTCCGGGGTCGAACCGGAGACCTGCTGATTACGAATCAGCCGCTCTGCCAACTGAGCTAGGGTGGCCTTGGAATCAATCAGTCACGGGGAACAGCTATCAAATCGAGGTGTTGACCGCGTGCACAGACCATTTTAGCAAACCCGGCGAAGAATGGCATGCCGCGGCGCTCTTACCGCGGCAGTTCCACCGCCCGCGCCTGCTCCACCGCCGGGTTTTCGCGCAGTTGCGCCAGCACCGATTCGGGCACCAGCTCGTCGGTCGAGACCACCGCCACGGCTTCGTGCGGTTCGCCGGGCACCAGGGCCGTGTCCCGCCGTCCCAGCGAGAAATTGGCGATGTTGATGCGGTTCCGGCCCAGCACGGTTCCCACGTGGCCAATCACGCCGGGAACGTCGCGGTTCTTCATGAAGATCAGGAACCCCGCCAGGGCCACTTCGCAATAGATCCCATCCACCTGCGTGAGGCGCGGCTTGCCCAGGAAGACGGCGCCTTCCACGGTGGTCACGGCGCGGTCGGTTTCCAGTTCGAGGCGGATGGAATCGGTATGGGCGGAGCGGCGCTCGTGACTTTCCGCCACCAGCCAGCCCCGTTGCTCGGCGGTCTGCATGGCGTTGACCAGGTTGACGCGGCCGGCCGTGGAACGGCTCAGCACACCCGCCAGGCCGGCGCTGCGCAGCAGGTTCGTATTGGATTCGGCGATCTTGCCGCAGTAAACCAGCCGCACGGCGCGCGGGCTTCCGGAAGCGATGTGCGCGGCGAAATTGCCGAGGCGCTCGGCCAGCATAACGTAAGGCCCCAGCGCGCGATACTGCTCGGGTGTGAGCGCCGGCATGTTCACGGCGTTGATGGCGATCGAGTTCCGCAGGTATTCCACCACCTGTTCGGCGATGCGCACGCCGACGATCTCCTGCGCTTCTTCGGTAGAGCCGCCGATGTGGGGCGTGGCGATCAGGGCGTCGGATTCGAAAAGCGGTGAGGCCGCCGGCGGCGGCTCCACGGCAAAAACGTCGATCGCGGCGCCGGCCACCTTGCCGCAACGGATGGCTTCGGCGAGAGCGGCTTCATCCACCAGCTCGCCGCGCGCGCAATTGACGATGCGCACGCCCGTCTTCATCTGCTGGAAGGCCTCCCTCGAAAGCATGCCCTCGGTTTCCGGGGTGGCGGCGACATGCAGCGTGATGTAATCGCTCGCCGCGTAGAGCGCCGGCAGCGTGACCAGGTCCACCAGCAGGTCCTGGGCCAGCTTGGAAGTGACGTACGGGTCGTGGGCCACCACGCGCATTTCGAAGGCGCGGGCGCGCTTGACCACTTCGCGGCCAATGCTGCCGAGCCCCACGATGCCCAGAGTCTTGCCGCGCAGTTCGCTGCCCAGGAATTTTTTCTTTTCCCATTTGCCGCCGCGCGTGGAAGCGTTGGCCTGGGGAATGTGGCGGGCCATGGCCAGCATCAGGGCCAGCGTATGCTCGGCCACCGAGATGGCGTTGCCGCCTGGCGTGTTCATGACCAGCACGCCGGCTTCCGTGGCGGCATCCAGATCGACATTGTCGACGCCCACGCCAGCGCGGCCGATGACGCGCAGTTTGGGCGCGCGTTGCAGCACCGGGCGATCCACCTGCACGGCGCTGCGCACCAGCAGGGCGTCGGCGTCGGCCAGGTGCTGGCCGTATTCCTTGGGGTTGGAAACGATAACCTGCCAGCCGGACTGGGAGACTAAGAGTTCGATCCCCGCTGCGGCCAGCGGCTCGGCGATGAGGATCTTCATGGCAAGGCCGCCTTTTGGTAGATCTCCTCGGCGGCTGCGACGCCGGCGCCGAATTCCACCGCCAGTCCGTTGGCTTTGAGAATGAGTTCGAGGCCCGCGATCACCGCGAAGAGATCCATGAAATCGAAGTAGCCGAGGTGCGCGATGCGGAAAATCTGCCCCTTCATGGACCCCTGCCCGTTAGCGATGATGGCTCCGAACCGCGCGCGGAATTCCTTGACGATGACGCCCGAATCGAGACCCGCGGGAGCCTTCACGGCGGTGACCGAAGAGCCCGGCGAGCCCGGCGCGAACAATTCCAGGCCGAGTTTCAGCACGGCCGCGCGGGTGGCCTCCGCCAGAAGTTGCGCGTTCCGCACCAGCTTGTCCATGCCGATCTGCTTGACGTAGCGCAGCGCTTCGGCCAGCGCCAGAATCAGCGCCGTGGAAGGCGTCCAACTGGATTCGCCGGCCTCGCCGCTCTTTTTTTCCTTCTTCAGGTTGAAATAGTAATGCGGCAGCGTAGCGGCATCGGCCAGTTTCCAGGCCTTGGGGCTGACCGAGAGAAACGCCAGTCCGGGCGGGATCATGAAAGCTTTTTGCGAGCCTCCGATCACCACGTCCAGGCCCCAGCCGTCGATATCGAGCGGCATGGTGCCGAGCCCGGTGATGGCGTCGACAATGAAAATGGCGGGAGTCTTCGCAATGGCCGCGGCCATCGCACGGATGTTGTGCGCCGCGCCCGTGGAGGTCTCCGACGCTTGTACGAAAACGGCCTTGGCAGCCGGCTCGGCGGCCAGCGCGGCTTCCACCTGCGCCGGCGATACCACCTGGCCGTACGGCACGGCGATGACGTTGGCATCCAGTCCGTACGCCTTGGCGATCTCCGCCCAGCGCTCGCCGAACTTGCCGGCGCAGCAGACAATCGCCTTGTCGCCGCGCGAGAAGAGGTTGGAGACGGAGGCATCCATGGCGCCGGTGCCCGATGCGGCGAAGATCAGCACATCGTTGGCGGTCGCCATCACCTCCTTCAGATCGGCCAGGCAAGACCGGTACACGCGCCGGAAATCTTCCGTGCGGTGGTGGATGTCGGACGCCATCATGGCGTGCAGCGCCGCGGGATAAAGAGGCGTCGGGCCGGGCGTCAATAGACGTTGCTTGCGGATGTACATTTGAGAGTTAGTCCTCTAGAATATCAGATCATGCCACTCATCGATCAAGTGTCGCGGGACATGGTTGCGGCCATGAAAGCCAGGGAAGAAGCGCGTCTCAGCGCGCTCCGCATGATCAAGGCCGCGCTCATGAAGCTGAAAGTGGATTCGCCCAAGCCGCTGGACGAAGCGGCCGAGATGCAGGTATTGAAATCGCTGATCAAGCAGCGCATCGATGCCGCCGACATGTTTCGCAAAGCCGGCCGCGCCGAACAGGCGGACAAGGAAGAGGCCGAGCGCAAGCTCATCGAAAGCTACCTGCCGGCGGGCGCCAGCGAGGAAGAGACCGACGCCGCGATTGCCGAGGCCTTGGCCGAGACCGGCGCCACCGCGCTCAAGCAGATGGGCGTGGTGATGAAGGCGGTGCAGGCCAGGCTGAAGGGCAAGACGGTTGACGGCAAGGCGCTAAGTGATAAAGTGAGGTCCAGATTACAATGACACCTCCTCAGGCGGACAAGAAATTCCGGTCGTACGTGCCGGATAAAACCGACATGCGCGAGTTCACAGTGCGCGCCATTTTGTTGGGTCTGGCGATGACCGTCGTCCTCGGCGCCGCCAACCTGTATCTGGGCCTGCGCGCCGGCATGACCATCGCGGCCACCTATCCCGCCGCGGTCATCGGCATGGCCATCCTGCGGCTCATGAAGGGCTCGATCCTGGAAGAGAACATGGCCCGTACCATCGGTTCAATCGGCGAGTCGGTGGCCGCGGGCGCCGTGTTCACCATCCCGGCGTTCGTGCTTTCGGGTGTCTGGCCGGCGTTTGACCTCGAGCACGGCTACTGGAAATCGGTGGCGCTGATGGCGGTGGGCGGCACGTTGGGCATCCTGTTTGTCACGCTCCTGCGGCGGGTCATGGTGGAAGACCCGGATCTCCCGTTCCCCGAATCGGTGGCTGCCGCGGAGATTCATAAGGCCGGCCAGCAAGGGGCCAGGGCTGCCAAGATTCTCTTCGCCAACATGGGAATCGGAGCGGTGACGTTCTTTCTGGGCGCGCTCAACCTGTTCGCCGCCAGCCGGGACTTCCTGGTGAACGTGGGCCAACTGGGAAAGAGCATGGTTAAGCTGACGCGCGCCGCGGGTTCGCCCACCGTGCAGGCCGGCGCCATGACGACGTTCTCCGCCCCGGCCATCAGTCCCGCGTATCTGGGCGTGGGGTACATTATCGGGCCGACCCTGGGAGCGCTGAACTTCGCCGGCGGCGTTTTCGCCTGGGGGCTGCTGGTGCCGCTGCTGGCGTTTTTCCTCGGTCCCCAATTGGGCACTAGCACCACGAGTGCGGGCGACTGGGCGAAGACCGCGGGCGCCATCTGGTATCACATCGTGCGGCCCATCGCGGTGGGCGGCATGCTGGTGGGCGCGTCTTACACCCTGTTCCGCATGCGCAAGAACCTGGGTATCGGCATGAAGCGCGCGGTGGCCGACCTGAAAAAATCCGCGGTGGGATATGAATCCACCAGCCGCACGCAGCGCGACCTGAACAGCAAGGTGGTGTTCGGCGGCCTGGCGGTGGTTTTCATTTGCATGGTGGCGCTGTACTACTACTTCGCCGGGCAGATCGCCGGGGCGGTGGTGGCGGCGATTGTCATGCTCGTGCTCGGCTTCTTCTTCGCGGCGGTTTCGGGCAACCTGGTGGGCATGATCGGGTCGTCCAACAACCCGGTCTCCGGCCTCACGCTGTGCACGCTGGTGGTGGCGGCGCTGCTGATGGTGGCCCTGGGCCTGCACGGCAATGCGGGCATCGCCGCCGTGCTCGGTGTGGCGGCGGTGGTGTGCGTCTCCTCGGCGGTGGCGGGCGAAATGTTGCAGGATCTGAAGGCCGGGTACATTCTGGGCGGCACGCCGGCCAAGATGCAGATCGGCGACCTGTTCGGCATCGCCGTATCCAGCATGGCGCTGTTCTTCCCGCTGATGTGGCTGCACCGCGCCTATACCTTCGGCACCCCGCAACTTCCGGCGCCGCAAGCGGGACTGATGGCCTCGCTCGCCCAGGGAATTGTGGGCGGCAACATGGCCTGGCCGCTGGTCGTGGTCGGCATCTTCATGGGATTCGGTTTGATCATGGTGCAGGTGAAGAGCCCCATGCTGTTCTCGGTGGGCATGTACCTGCCGCTGGAGACCACCTTCGCCATCTTCGTGGGCGGCATCTTCCGCTGGCTGACGGACAAGTACCGCGACAAAGGCAACTTCAACGACGCGCAGAAGGCGCGCATCGAGAACGCCGGAATATTAACGGCCGCGGGACTGATCGCGGGCGAGGCGTTGTGCGGGCTGGTGGTGGCGGGCTTCCGCGCGGCGGAAAAGAGTTGCGGCTGCAAGATCCTGCCGGACTGGACCTGGGCCGGCACCGACGCGCTGGCGGTGGTGGTGCTGCTGGCATTGGCGGTGCTGATGATCCGGCTGCCGCTGAAGAACGCCGGCCGGCCGGATGAGCCCGCGCCACCGACCGCGATTATGTAAATGAATAGGAGGCCTTATGAATTATTCTCAAGAGCACCAAGCCGAATTTCTGGAAGGGTTGAAGACATTCCTTCGGATTCCGAGCATCAGCGCGCTTTCCGAGCACAAGCCGGATATCCTGCGCGCCGCCGAATTCGCGAAGAAAGAGCTGCTCGGTGCGGGGATGACCTCGGCCGAGCTGATCGAAGACGCCAAGGGCGGCAATCCCCTGGTGTATGGCGAATGGCTGGGCGCGCCGGGCAAGCCGACCGTCCTGTTCTACGGCCATTACGACGTGCAGCCGCCGGACCCGCTGGATGAGTGGAAGTCCCCGCCCTTCGAGCCCACCATCCGCGGCAACGACATCTTCTGCCGCGGCGCCTGCGACGACAAGGGGCAAGTCTACATCCAGATCAAGGCCGTGCAAAGCCTCATGAAAACCCACGGCAAGCTTCCCGTGAATGTGAAGTTCCTGCTGGAGGGCGAAGAGGAAACCGGCGGCGAGCACATCGAGGCGTATGTGAAGAGCAAGCCGCCGCGGCTGAAGGCCGACGCGGCCATCGTGTGCGACACCGAAATGTTCGCGCCGGAGATGCCCACCATCTGCATCGGCCTGCGCGGGTTGGTGTATTACGAACTGGCGGTGCAGGGCGCCGATCACGATCTGCATTCCGGCGTGTATGGCGGCGCGGCGCCCAACCCCATCATGGCCATTGCCGAGATTCTGTGCGCGCTGAAAGACCGCGACGGCCATCTCCGCATTCCGGGGTTTTACGATCGCGTCGTGCCGCCGGCGGCCAAGGAGCTGGAGGCCTGGGCGCGGCTGCCCTTCAACGAGAAGGAGTACACCGAGAAGGAAATGGGCGCGAAGGAACTGGTCGGCGAGCCCGGCGTTCCGCTGTTCCAGCGGGTGTGGGCGCGGCCCACGCTGGAGGTCCACGGCATCAAGGGCGGCTTTGTGGGCGAAGGCGCCAAGACCGTGATCCCGGCGCGCGCGGTCGCCAAAATCTCCACGCGCCTGGTGGGCGACCAGCGGGTAGACGAATCCATCGAGCAGTTCAAAGCTGCGGTGAAAGCGGCGTGTCCCAAGGGCGTGACGGCCGAGGTGAAGCTGCTGAGCGCGGGGGCGCCGTCGCTGACCGACCCAGACAACAAGTACATCCATGCCGCCGCCGAAGCCATGAAGCAGATCTTCGGCAAGGAGACGGTATACATCAGGTCGGGCGGGTCGATTCCCATTGTGGGCGTGTTCGACAAGTATCTGGGCGTGCCCAGCGTGATGATGGGCTTCGGGTTGCCGGACGACAATCTGCACGCGCCCAATGAGAAATTCCATCTGCCGAATTTCTACCGCGGCATCGAGGCGGTGGCGCGGTTCCTGGAAATCCTGGGTTGACGTCAGCCGCCCATAGCCAAGGAAGAAGGAGTCGGAATTCGGAAGTCGGAAGATTCGCGCCCTTTCGCCCTTCTGACTCCTGACTCCTGTCTCCCTTTTCTCGATAACCAAAGATAATCTGGAACCTGCTGTTCCCGGCTTAGACAATGGAAGTGGGTTCTATACCCGCCCACAGATATGATCCCGTTCCCACTTCGCCGGGAGTTTCCCGCGCCCTCGATGGCCGTGTTTTTCGCCCTCCAGACCCTGGATGTGCTCACCACTCTGATTGGGCTGCACATGGGGGCCAAGGAAGCCAGTGTGTTCGTCGGCCGGTTGCTGCAGCTGGGACCCGTGTCGGGCCTGCTGATTTCGAAATGTTTCGCCATCATCCTGGCGGCGGCCGCTTTGGCGTTCCGGCGCCCGCGCCTGGTGGTCTTTCTCAACTACTGGTTCGCGGCGCTGATCGCCTGGAACCTGTACACCATTCTCTCGTCGCTGGCCGCACACAGAGCATGAGTCCGTGGTTTCAGAAGCTCGTTCACGTATTGCCAGACCGCTTGCTGACTGTAGAACGTGGGCGACACGTTTGGAAATGGATTGTCGCTAGCCTTCATCGTTTTCCGCTCACAAGTCAGTGCAGAACCGCGAACAGGGCTGCCATTATTACCAGAACAGACGCCGCCACGCGGTCATCCCATCGGTATTCAGGGCTTCCATACGGTGGTCTGGCAGGCTTTTTGACTGTCAAGACAAGCACGGCCAGAACGAGGAAGAAGAACGTGAATACAAGCACCGGCGCCTCCTGGGCTCTATTATGGCTGAGCTAGCTGGCTTAGAAGTGAATCTGTCACCGATTCGTAACTGACCTGCCCAGCTATGCTAGTCGACTTACCTTGCCGGATCTCCGGGGCCGTAGTAAACTTGCCTCGATGAGTAATTTCACGTGGCAGTGGTTGCCGGGAAGCCGGGAAGACGTGCGGATTCTGAAGTTGACTGGACCGTTCACGCTCGCGGCCGTCTTCGATTTCCAGGCGGAGATTCGCAAGGACCCGCCGCGCGTCCTCATTCTTGACCTCACCGACGTCCCCTACATGGATTCCGCCTCCCTTGGGTCCATCCTGGGGTTGCACGTGTCGTGTCAGAAAGAGGGCCGGCGCTACGCCATGGTGGGCGTGTCAGACCGGCTCAAGACCCTTTTCAAGGTCTCCGGCGTGGATGGGATGCTGACTGTGTATCCCTCCGTGGCGCAGGCCGAGGCCGAATTGGGAAGGTAGCCGCGCCCGTTCGGCGGCGCCGGACCGGCGTGATACTATTGGGGACATTATTGCGATGAGGGATTCGATCTCGCGCGGGGATTCGCGTCCTCTTTCATCCGAGCGATCAGGTGACCTGGGGCCTCTCGCTCGAGAACCCCGATGCCAATATCGGCGGCTCCGGCGGCGGCTCTTCCATTACGCTGCCCTCCGCGCTGAGCGGCCTCGCGAGATCGCCACTGTCGCGGTTCCGGCCGGCAGCAAGGGAATCCTGACGGGAATGATCCTCGGAATGGCCCGCATTTCGGGCGAGTCCGCGCCTCTGCTGTTTACCGCTTTCAACAATCAGTTCTGGAACGGGGGCATCGCCCA
>JBEKYE010000184.1:0-9311 GCA_049511275.1 Bryobacteraceae bacterium | reverse complement strand
CGCCTCTCGCGAGAAATCGTACTGGCAGCGCTCGATCTGCTCCTTCTTACGGTCCATGAAGTAGATGTCGTCGCAGAGATAGAGGTGGAGATCCTTGTGGCCGTGGCGCGGCAGGCGCTTCTGAATGGGCTCGAACTGGAATAGAAAGTCGTAGCCAAAGGCGCCGATCAAGCCGAGGCGCGAATCGCCGAGGCCGCCGAATTCCTGGATGAGCGCGCGCAGGACGGAAAAGACCGAAGGCTGGCGGCTGCGCTCCTCCTCGGGGAAGAGCGCCGGCAGCGGCTTGAGGCGGCCGGCCAGGATCTCACCTTCGAAACCGAATTGCTCCCAGTGGGGGTGAGAGGCGAGGACCGGCGAGAGCAGTTGCGTGATGATGCGGCCGCGCTGGTTGAGCGGGCGGAACTCGACGCGGCGGTCGAATGAGACGATTTCGAGCGGCGGGCAAAGCGAGGCGATATCCCAGCGCGAATATCTTCCCGGGAACTCATATCCCGAGGAAAGATAGATGCCACGGTGATGATCGAGCTCGCGCGTGAGATGTTTGAGGCCTTTGCGAAAGCCGGCCCGGGAGACGGTGCGAGAGACCACAATCCCGTGGGGAGTCGTGTAGCGTTGTTGGCGCATAGGAGATCCCTGGGGGAAATTAGCTCTCAGCATAGCATTGTAGAATGTAGGTATGGAAAAACCGATGGCCAGCGGCCCGCCGGAACTGTTTGCGCGCATCGACAACTATTCCGTGGACAATGCCGCGGCGGCCGCCGCCGAAGGCATCGTGCTGACCAGGCTCGACCAGGCGGTGAACTGGGCGCGCAAGAATTCCATCTGGCCGATGACCTTCGGGCTGGCCTGCTGCGCCATCGAAATGATGTCGATGAGCGCATCGCGGTTCGATATCGCGCGGTTCGGGGCCGAGGTGTTTCGCGGATCGCCGCGGCAATCGGACCTGATGATCATCGCGGGGCGGGTGTCGAACAAGATGGCGCCGGTGATCCGGCACCTCTATCAGCAGATGCCGGAGCCGAAGTGGGCGATCTCGATGGGGGCGTGCGCAACTTCGACGGGCGTGTTCAACAACTATGCGCTGATCCCGGTGAACCAGGTGATTCCGATCGACGTGTTCGTGCCGGGGTGCCCGCCGCGTCCGGAACAACTGATCTACGCGCTGATGATGCTGCAGGAAAAAATCCAGGGCCACAGCGGCACGGTGAAGCAGGTCCTCAACCTGGCGTAGGGGGCGGTGGGACAGACGATCGGTTTGTGTCGTCTGTCAAGCAGCCGAGGCATGACAGGCCACAAAAGGCGATGGCCTGTCCCACCGTGTAGAATGGTTTACACATGCTTGCCAGGCTGCTTTCCATCGCCATTTTCCTGTTCGCACTAGCGCCGGTCGAGGCGCAGCAGAGGGTTCCTTTTCCCGGGACCATTGAGATTGAACAGTCGCTGGACCGGCTGAATGAGTTGGGAACAGTGCTCATGATCGCGGCGCACCCCGACGACGAGCACACGGCGGTGCTGGCATACTTCGCGCGCGGGCGGCACATGCGGACAGCCTATCTTTCCGTGACGCGCGGCGAAGGCGGGCAGAACCTCATCGGGCCGGAGCAAGGGCCGCAGATGGGGATCATCCGCACGCAGGAACTGCTGGCGGCGCGCAAGATCGACGGGGCGGAACAGTTCTTCACGCGCGCCATCGATTTCGGTTTCAGCAAGACGGCGTCGGAGACCATGGAAAAGTGGGGCCACGACCGCATCCTGTCGGATATCGTGTGGGTGATCCGGCGGTACCGGCCGGACGTGATCATTCTGGTGTTCAGCGGCACGCCGAGCGACGGACACGGGCAGCATCAGGTATCGGCGATCCTGGGAAGAGAAGCATTCGGTGCAGCGGCCGACGCGAACCAGTTTCCCGAGCAGTTGAAATACGTCGAGCCGTGGCGCGCCAGGCGGCTGGTGCGGGCCTCATTCGGCGGCGGGCGTGGCGGGCCTCCAACTGCTCCTGGGGCGCCGGGCACAACGCCTCCGGCGAACGGCGCGACACCACGGGCGAATGGATCGGCGCCACCCGCGACTGCATCCACCCCACCGGCGGGCGGCCGCGGCGGGCGCGGGAGCCAGCAGGCCGCGGCGCTGCCCAACGCCGGTGAAGCCGATACCGGGGGGTTTAATCCGATCCTGGGATATTCATACCAGGAGCTGGCCAACATGAGCCGCAGCATGCACCACAGCCAGGGAACCGGCGCCATGCGGCAGGTGAATCCGGGCACGACGTCGTTCGGGCTGGTGGCGGGAGAACCGTCGTCGAAGGATTTGTTCGACGGCATCGACACCACGTGGAACCGGTTGCCGGGCGGCGCGGCGGTGGGGCCGATTCTCGAAGCGGCGATTCGCAATTTCGAGCCGGCGCATCCGGAGAAAGCCATTCCGGCGCTGGCGCAGGCGCGCCCGCTGATCGCCGCGATAGCCGATCCTCTAGCCAAGATCAAACTGGCGGAGCTGGATGAGACCATCGCGCTTTGCGCGGGGTTGTTTGTGGAGGCGCAGGCGCAGCAGGCGCAGGTCAGCCCGGGCGGGCAGCTCAGCGTAACCACCACGGTGCTGAACCGCTCGACCGCTGATGTGAGTCTGGATGGCGGACGGGTGGAGGGAATTTGGAATGAGCCGCTCGAGATCAAGCCCGCCAAGCTGGGCCATAACCAAAGCGCGCACGTGCAATTTGACCACACGGTGCCGGCGGGCCAGGCCTACTCGCAGCCATATTGGCTGGCGAAACCACCCGCGGGCGACGTGTACCAGGTGGACGACCAGCGGCTGGTGGGGCTGGCCGATACGCCGCCGGTGCTCCAGATGCGGCTGCGGCTCACGGTGGACGGCGCACCCATCGAAGTGGTGCGCGCCGTGCGCCATCGCTACGCGGAGCGGTCGGAGGGCGAGCGTGTGCGTCCGCTGGTGGTGGTGCCGGCGGTGGCGGTGGACCTGCCCGATCCAGTAGCGGTTTTCCGGGACGCGGCTGCCCGTAAGGTGCAGGTGGCGCTCCGGGCCAACGTGGCCAACGCGGCGGGCGAATTGCGGCTGGACCTGCCGGCGGGGTGGAATGCCGAGCCCGCGTCGCAGGCTTTCCAGGTGACGGCGGGTGAAGTGGAGGAAGCGACGTTTGAAGTGACGCCGCCGGCCGGAGAAACCACGGCTACCATGAAAGCCGTGGCGGCCGTGAATGGGCGCGACATCGCGAGCGGCATGCAGGTGATCCTGTATCCGCACATTCCGCCGCAGACGTTATTTCCGCCGTCGGACGTGAAGCTGGTGCGGGCCAATATCGACCTCAAGGCCCACAAGATCGGTTACATCATGGGAGCCGGCGACGAGATGCCGGACGCGCTGCGGCAACTCGGGCTGGAAGTGACACTGCTGGGGCAGTCGGACCTGGAACAGGGCGACCTGGCGCGCTTCGATGCGATTGTGGCGGGAGTGCGCGCGTACAACGTGCGAGCCGACCTGAAAGCCAACCAGGCGAGGCTGCTGAATTACGTGAAGAACGGCGGCACCTACGTGGTGCAGTACCAAACCGGCGACGCGTCGCTGAATCTGGGACCGTATCCGTTCACGGTGCCGGGAGGAACGCGGTGGCGCGTGACGGTGGAGGAAGCGCCGGTCACGTTCCCGCACCCGGATAGCCCGCTGCTGCAATATCCCAATCACATTTCGCAGAAAGACTTTGACGGTTGGGTGCAGGAACGCGGCCTCTACTTTGCGACGCAGTGGGACAAGCAATACCAGACCGTGCTTTCTTCCCACGACCCGGACGAAGACGCAATGGAAGGCGGAGAGCTGTGGGCGCGGTATGGCAAGGGCGTCTACATTTTCACGTCCTATGCGTGGTTCCGGCAGTTGCCGGCCGGGGTGCCGGGAGCGTTCCGGCTGTTCGCGAATTTATTGAGCGCGAAGTAGCGCCCGCTGCTTTTCGCCGATCGCCTGCCAGTCGAAGTGGTGCACGGCATGGTGGTACGCGGCCTGGGCGATCTGGCGGCGGCGGTCGGGATCATTGATGAGAGTCGCGATGCCAGCAGCAAAGGCTTCGGGCGCATCCGCAATCCAGGCGCTGTGGCCGTGCAGCAAGCCAAGGCCGGCGCAGCCCGAAACGGTCGAGACTACGGCGCGCTGCATGGCCATGGCTTCCAGAACCTTGACGTTGGTGCCGGCGGAGACGACGGTCGGCACAAGCGCGAGGTTGGTCTCGACGTAGAGCGGACGCACGTCGGAAACGAAGCCCAACATGCGGATGCGCGGATCGGGATCGGGCTCGGGGGAATCGGCGAAAGCGCGCCAATACGCGAGGTGATCGGGGCCGCAGACCACGGTGACTGTGAGGAGCGGAAACTTTTCGCGCAGCAGAGGCCAGACGCGCTCGGCGAAGAAGCGCCAGGCGGCCACGTTGGGAAAGTGCCGGAACGATCCGATGAAGAGCAGGCGGTGGCCGAGGCTCTCGGGTTCGGGTTGGAAGCGCGCGAGATCGACGCCGTTTTCGACGACCGTGGCCGCCACGCCCGGTCCCAGAAGCTCGGCGTCTTTAGGCGACATGACGACCACGCGCGAGAAGCGGCGGACGGCGCGAGTTTCGAAGCGCCGCCAGCGGAATGCGTCCCACGCAGCGGCGAGAGTGCGCTCGCGGCGGGCGATCTGCGTAAAGAGGTCGAACGTGACGTCGTGCTCCACCAGCACGTCGCCGGGGTATTCGGCCAGTTGCGTGTACTCCACCTGCAATTGCTCGAAGCCGAAGACGCGGCGCTCCTCGGCGATGGCCCGGAGCATGGCGGGCGAACGGAACTCGTGCACTTCCGGCGGCAGCAGCGTGGACCAGCGCGGCTCGCGGTAGCGGGGCTTCTTCACCAACACCACGCGGGCGCAGAATTCGAGCAGCGGGGCGGTGTCCGGCCTGGCATCGCCATCGGTGAAGGCCAGCAGCGTGATGTCGAACTCGCGGGCGATCTCGCGCAGCAGGTGGTAAATGCGGACGGCGCCGCCATGCGAGAGCGGATACGGGTAATACGGCGAGAGCACGGCCACGCGGCGGCGATCGGGCGAGCAGGCACGGCCTTCGACGACGCGAGAGCCCTGTGGCACGACCGAGCGTTCCGGTTTGGGCCAGGGCCACCACCACGGGCGGAGATAGATGCGGTCCAGCGAAACGCCGCGCCAGAAGAGGAACGACGTCAGATCGAAGCGCAGGTGATGACGATCGAGCTGCGAATTGTAAGCCAGGATTTTGCGGGGCGCCAGGCGGTACGCCGCGCGGCGGAGGGAGCTGGACTCACGCGACAGCAATACCGGCGCGAGGCCGACGCGGTAGCGGCGAAGTGTTTTGCGCAGCTCGGGCCAGTTCTCTTCGGTGGCGATGAAATGACGGCGGGTCGGTTCGAGTGCGCGCACTTCCTCGGCCATGCGCTGGCACAAGGCGGGCGGGCCGGAACAGAAGGTGACCACCACGGCTTCCGGGTCTTTGCCGAGAAGGCCGAAGATCCGAAGCTTGAGCCGCTGCTTCAGGCGTTGCTTCACTGGGCGGACCTCATGCCCCACAGCACCGCGCAGGCGGCCAGCGGCGTCAAAGCGGTGAAAGTGGTGACGGGCGTGTAGCCGTAGTGATCGATCAGCGCGCCGAAGGCAGGCGAGATCACCAACTGCGCTACGCCGTAGGAAGCCACCAGCATGGAGATGGCGAACGCGGCGCGTTCGACGCCGAACGTGTCGAGCGGCAGCGTATAGGTGTTCACGCTGAACGCCGAAACAGCGAAGAAACTGATGGAAATTCCGGCGATGGCCCAGGCTGGCGTGGGCGCCGCGGGAATGGCCACGGTGACCAGTGAAACGAGCGACGCGGCCAAACAGACGCGGAACCGCGCGGCGGCGGCGGGCGTTCCACCGCGCATGATGCGCAACGAAAGCCAGCCGCCGGCGAAGCCGCCGCCCATGGCGACGAACGGTGGAATCCAGGCGTACCACGCGGCCTGCCGAACGGTGAGCGAGTGCGCATCCACTAAATACTGGGTGGTCCAGTTGGTCCAGAGCGAGTAACCCACCATGCTGAGCGCGTTCGCCGCGACGAAGGCCCACAAGCGGCGGTCGCGCAGAATTTCAGTGGCGCCGGTTGGAGCCGGAGCGGGCGCGGCGGCGGCGGGCACGCGCCGAGCCGCCCAGTTCCACACGGGAATCCACACGAGGCCGAGGATTCCGGTGAAGATGAAAGCGTGGCGCCATCCGCTGCGCAGCGCAATCCAGGTGGCCAGGGGCGGGGCGAGGATGGCGCCGAGGCTGACGCCGGCCTGGTTGATGGCGTTGCCGAGCGCGCGTTCCGGCGGGCGCAGGTATAGATGGATAGCTTTGCCGGCCGCGGGGATTCCGCCGGCTTCCGCCGCGCCGAGGACCGCGCGGCAGCCGATCAGGCTACCCAGTCCGCGCGTGAACCCGGTGGCGATTCCCGCGCAGGACCAGACGCCGATGGCCAGGCTGGCGGCGCGGTTGAGGCCGATGCGGTCGGTCAGCATCCCCGCCAGAGGCGCGCTGAGGGCGTAAGTGATGGAGAAGACGCCGAGGATCCAGCCATACTCCGCGCGCGAGAGATGAAACTCCGCGCGCACCAGCGGGGCCAGCGTGGCGAGCGCCTGGCGGTCGAGATAGTTGATGGCGGAGGAGAGCACGAAGACTGCCAGCAGGAGCCAGCGGAGGCGCACCGCACGGTTCGCGTCGATCACTGGAACTCGATGGTGGCCACGTCGCCCGCGGTAGCCAACTTGGCGTTGGGTTTGGGGAAATACTCGATGGCGACGCGGCGCGGTTTCTGCACGCCGCATCCCAGGTTCAACTGGCCGCCGCCGGCCACGAAGACCTGCGCGGGGTCGACCAGCAGTTTGACGGTTTTGTGGTCCGCGCCTTCCACCACCAGGCGGGCCTGTTTGCCCAGGCAATCCACCTGTTTGAGCGTGCCGGCGATTTTTCCGGAAGGCTGGGCGCCATCCCACCAGGGCACGGCTTTAGGGTCGGGCTTGGCGTTGCCGTTGATCTTGGCTTCGGCGGCGTGGAGTTCGGCGCGCGCGTTGGCTTGGAGTTGGGCGATCTCGCGGGCTTCTTCGTCGGCGCGGCGCTGCTTTTCGGCGGCTTCGTAATCCAGGCGCTGGCCCTCGACGGCGAGGCGCGCCTGCCGCATCTGTTCGCGCTTGGCCGGGTCGGCGGCGGCCTGCTCGGCTTCGCGCCAGGCTTTGGCGGCTTCGGTGAAATTGCGGTCCGCCAGGTAGCATTCCGCCAGCGCCTGCCAATAGGAGGCGTTGCGGGGATTGCGCTCGGCGGCGTTCTTCCAATCCGCCAGGCGCTGGCGCGGATCGGTGTCGCGCGCCGCCAGCATGGCGAACGGTTCGTCGAGCTTGGGGTTGATGCCGGCGGCGCGCAGCAGAGCCTGCCGGGCCTTTTCATTATCGGGCTCCAGACGCGCGTATTCGATGAAGCATCGCGGGCTCTTGGCGCCGGCTTCGATGGCGGAGGAGAAATACGCGCGAGCCTCGGAATCGTGGTGATCGCGCAGAGCCAGCAGGCCGAGGCCTTCTTCGGATTCGGGGATCTTCAGGTGTTCGTTAAGCAGGCTGCGATACTCGACTGCCGATTGCGGACCTGCCAGGAGATCGGCGCGCGCCAGACGCACGTCGGCATCCGAGATGGGCTTCTCGTGAAAATCGTCGGGCGCCATGGGACGGCTGGAAATCGTGGTGGTGGGAAACTGGCGCGCGGCGAAGTGCCGCCTGGCCTGGGCCTCCACTTCGGCGGCGCTCTTGCCGAACGCGTTGTGATAAGCGGGATCGTCATCCACGCCCTTGCGCAGGTTGTAGAGCAGCACGCGGAGCTTGCCGAAGTATTCCGGAGCGGCCACCAGCAGATGGATGCGGGCGAAATCGAGATCGGGTTGGGGCGGCGGCGCGCCCACGGTGATGTGAATTCCGCTGATCTGGAAGGTGGAGAAGAACTCAATCAGCCCGTGCTCAAACGCGGCCGGCATGCGATTGGTGTTGGCGTCGAGCAGCAGGCGGGTGAGTTCGCCGTAGACCGCGGGCGGCACCGGACTCTTTTCGGACAGCACGATGGCATAGCGGTCGCGGCACTCGGTGAGCGGCGCGGGCGAGGTCCAGCCCTGGGCGTTCTTAAAAACCAGGATGCGAACGGGCTGCGGTGTAGCGAGATCCTCTTCGCCAACTATGGTCCCCAGCGCATGTCGGAACTCTTCGAAGCGGATCATGGTTTCCTGTCCCGCGCGCTCGCCGGCGTCGGTGAGGACCTCGAAGGGCCCGGACGTATAGCGCACCCAACGGTCCGCCATCGCGAGAGACGGCAGGAGGCAGAAAAAGGTGAAGACGAGCCATCGCCGCATGCATTCTCATTATGGCGCGGCGCGGGGCGACTGGTGGGTTTGGTAGAATGGAAGCACCGTGGCGCTATCGTCTAACGGTTAGGACAGAGCCCTCTCAAGGCTTAAATACGGGTTCGATTCCCGTTAGCGCTACCAAGTTTTCTATAACTTACGGGGAATGCGCTGCCACGCGCTGCCACCAGCGGAAGCCCAGAGGAGTTCATTGGACCTCCGTGGCCTGTTTCACAGGTGCATTCTGGCGTTGGAATTCCTCCCACCGTTGAGCGGCCTCCTCGTCCTGGCCGTGGATCATATGGGCGTAGATTTCCTGGGTCGTTCGGATCGAGCTGTGGCCTAGGCGCGCGGACACTACCGGCAACGGTACGCCACTGGCCAACAGGTGCGAGGTATGCGTGTGACGCAGAAGATGCAACGCGGCGCCTTTGGGCTTTGGAATCTTCAGTCGCTTGAATAAGGCCGAGACCGAAGCGGATACGGAATCGGGTTTCAGGGGAGTTCCGTCGGAATTGGCGAATATCAGATCCAGGTCTGTGCGGTAATCTGGACCGAACTGCCGCCGGAACTCATCCTGCTGGCGACGATGCGCATCGAGGGCGATGACAGCGGATGCCGGAAGCGCCACCGGCCTAGGCTGTTCCGTCTTGGTGCCCTTGAAATCCAGGATCTGCCGCGTCTGGGTAAGCGACCGCGCGATCATGGCGCCGCCGTCCACGATGTCTGACCATCGCAACGCCAGCAGCTCGCCGCGCCGGCAGCCCGTGGCTGCGGCGACTTGGAGGTAGGTCCGCATGCACCAGGGGCCGGACGCCGATTCCAGCACCATGGTCTGCTGCGCTGGCGTGAGCGCGATCGCCAAGTGCTTATTCACACGGGGCGGCTCGCTGTTTGTCACCGGATTAGCCGAGAT
>JBEKYE010000183.1:0-9318 GCA_049511275.1 Bryobacteraceae bacterium | reverse complement strand
GTGGCCGACTCGCGCCACGACCTGCTCGAACGCACCGAGCGGCAGGCCGCCGCGTTGCGCGAAGGCGTGCTCCGCGAAGCCGGACGCTTCCGCGAGGACGCCGACCGCCGCGTCGGCGATACGCTCCAGCGCGCCGATACGGCGCTCTCCACCGCACAGGATCTGCGCCAGGATCTCAAGCCGGTCATCGACGCCGCGCAGCACACCCTCGAGCACACCGATAAGACCGTCGCCGATCTGCACCCGCAGCTCCTCGGCCTGATCGCCGCTTCCAAAGTGACCGCCGGCGAGACGGCGCAGACCATGCGCGATTTGCGCGGAGCCGTTCCCGGATTTCTGACACAAAGCCAGGCCATCGCCGGCAACGTGCGGACCGCCACGCTGAGCTTCAGCGGCGTCGCCGACAACCTGAACCGGCTCACCAAGCCGAAATGGTACGACCGGCTGATCGGCTACGGGCTGAACGGCGTGATCCTTTACCGCAACCTGAACCCCATCACCAGCCTGACGGTGACGGGCGCGCAGATTCTGAGCGGCAGGCCCTGAAACGGACATTATGAACTCTCTCACTCAATACAACAGCGTTCGCTCCCAGCTTCGGCCGGGCGACCTGGCGATGTTCTGGGGGCGATCCCCGCTCTCCTGGGCTATCGAGCTGATCGACGCCGGGCCGAGCCATTCCGCCATCATTCGGCAGCCCCTCACCGCGGAATCGGATGTGACGATTTGCCAATCCACGATTCAGGACGGCCACAACGGCGTGCAGACCGACCCCCTCGGCGCCACCATCGCCGGGTATGACGCAGGGGCGTCGATTGCCGCGCTGCGGCTGGACGACGCCACCCGTTCCAAGATCGATTGGTTCCAGTTTTATGAGGTGATTGGGGCGGCCGAAGATCACGTCGGCTACGACATCCCGGATCTGTTCGAGTTCCTCATCCGCGACGTGCCCATCCTGGGCGCGCGCGTGGCGCAGGGAGAGCATAAAGCCAGGATGGTGTGCTCCTCCTGGGTCACCGCCGTTCTGGAATCTTGCGGCGTTCTGACCGGCATCAACTGGACCCAGGTTACGCCGCAACAACTCGTGGAGATGCGCATCTACCAGGATTTCCTGCCGCTTCTCGGAAATCCCAAACCATCACGATTCAACACCATTTGAAAGGCAACCGCAATGAAGAAACTCATCGTTTGCGCTCTCTTCGCCATGGCGGCGTTGGGGCAAACCACAACCACACCGGCCGCAACCCCGGCGGCAACGGTCAACATCGGATTCCCAGCTTCGGTGCTGCCGGCCGGCATTGCGGCCTTCGCCGAGTTCAACCAGCTTGGCAATCCGCGATGGACCGGGGGCATCTCGCTGCTCTATCCGATTGCGGGCTCGGTGGGGATCTATGGTTCGACCACGGCGGACGTATCGCCCAAACTCTCGATTGATCCGGCCACGGGCCGCCACTTTTACGCCATTCAATCGAGCGCACGCCAGGGCGCCCACAAGAGTCTTTTCGCAACCGGACGCTTCACGGTCTTGGTGGGCGCCGACGTAGGCCCGAGTTTCAGCCAGAATACCAGCTCGCTGATCACCACCGGCAAGAGCGCCATCACCGTGAGTTTCAGTTCCTCGTTCATCGCCACTGGCGTGGTGCAGCTCAATCCGGCGTTTAGCCTGGTCGTGCCGTTGCGTATGCTCTATATCTCAGGGATCGGCTGGAACCCGGTTCTGGAAGCCGGCGTCGTCATCAACCTGAAGAACCTGCCGAAGGCAAAACCATGAAAGGCGCACGGCTGATTCCGATTCTCTCGTCCGTGCCGTTGGCCGCGACGGGGAGCAAGGCGTAGACCTATGCGGCAATACATGATCAATACCTTGACGGGCAGCGCGGCCGCACTCATCGCTTCCGCGGCCGCGCGCGCCCTGCCGCAGCCCGTTGCAAACGGCTCGCGGCTCTACCTGTGGTTCTACCGGTTCGCCCACTTCATTCTCGCCAACTTCGATAAGGCGCAGGGCAACAGCGCAAGTCAGCCAGGCGGGAATTGATCCGGCCCTTGCCAGACGCCGGGAAGCCGGGCGGGCGCTTTTCGTTGCGACGCCGTCAGAAAATCCAGGAACGGCTTCATGACGCGGAATCGCCGCAGCACTTCGCGGAACAGTTCGGGCGTGGTGGCCAGGTCCGGAGGCAGTTCGGTGTACAGGATGAAGCTCTTAAAGCGGAGCAGGTCGGCCGCCGGATGGGTGGAGCAGAAGCCTTTCGGAACGCGCGACAGTTGCTCGCCCTGGACTTCTCCCAGCAGTTGCCGCACCGGCCGCGCGGCCAGAATCTTGCGGAATTCCGCATGGTGTTCTTCGATGTGCCGGCGGATTTCGAGCAGCACCGCCGGCTCCGGCATGTACACCCCGCCGCCGATTCCCACCTCTTTGTGCGACACTTCCAGGTAATAGCCTCCGTACTTATGCGGCCCGGTGCCGCGGCGGTGGAAGCTGGCGGCGATGTGGGTCTTGTAAGGCGTCTTGTCCTTGCTGAAACGCGTGTCACGGTAGATGCGGTAGACGGCCTTGTCGGGATCGGTCGAGTAGTCCGGGGCAAAACTCCTCATCGCGCCATTCAGCGCTTCCACCAGTTCGCGCATCGGCAGCTTGACGTGCTGCTCGAAGAGCGGCTTGCGCGGTTGAAACCAGTCGCGGTGGTTGTGGCGCGCAAGGCCGCGGAAGAAACCGATGGCCTCCGGCGAAAATCCCTGAAATCCCGATCGCATGCAGTGCCTCTCTTATAATGAAAACGATGCCGACAACGGAAGAGACGCAGGCGCGCCTCGCCGAGATTCCTAATTTAACCGTTTTCCACCAGGCGCCGCTCTCCCGCTATACGCGTTTCGGCATCGGCGGGCCGGCCGACCTTTACGCGGAGACGGGCAGCGTGGAAGCGTTCATCGCGGCACTGGGCGTGGCGCGTGCGAGCGGCATCCCGACCATGGTCATCGGCGGCGGGACCAACCTGATTGTCTCCGACAGCGGCTATCGCGGAATCGTGCTGCGCTACACGGGCGAACGGCTGCTGGCCTCGAACGGCCGCGTCTCGGCCGACGCCGGAGCGTCGCTCGAGGACCTGGTGGATTTCGCGATCGAACGCGGGCTTGCCGGCCTGGAGACGCTCTCCGGCATTCCCGGGTCGGTGGGAGCGGCCATCTATGGCAACGCCGGCGCGTACGGCCACTCCATCTCCGAACGCGTGCTCAAAGTCCGTTTCTTCGACGGCGCGGCCCTGCGGATCTTTGAGAATGATGAGTGCCGGTTCCAGTACCGGGAGAGCATTTTCAAGCAGCGCAAGGACTGGATGATTCTTTCCGTCGAGTTGCGCCTGGACCCGGCCGGCGCCGCGGCCCTGCGCAGCGCGGCGGATGAGATTCTGAAAGTCCGCAACGAGAAGTTCCCGGTCACCATGAAGTGCGCGGGCAGCATTTTCAAGAACCTGTTGCTGCTCGAACTTCCCCCCGGCGTGGCGGCGCAGGTGCCCGCCGCGGCCGTGCGCGAGGGCAAAGTTCCAGCCGCGTGGTTCCTCGATCAAGTGGGAGCCAAAGGGATGGCGCGCGGCGAGATTCACGTGGCCACCTATCACGCCAACCTGATCTACAATGCCGGCGCGGGGACCGCGGCCGACCTCTGCACTCTGATCGCGGAGTTGAAAGCGCGCGTCCGCGAGCGGTTCGGAATCGACCTGGAGGAAGAAGTCCAGTACGTGGGCTAACAAGATGCTGAAAAGCCAATTTGAGCCGCCGATAAACACAGAGCAACACGGATGATTTTTTCAAATCTGCGTTTATCCGCGTTCATCGGCGGCTAAGCATTTTCCACTAGCCTGCTAAAGCCTCCCCCCGCCGCCGCCGATCAAACCGTTGATGAGCGACCGACTGCTGACGCCCGCTGCCCGCCGCTTTGTGGCCGCGTTGGCACGGGCGATCGCGCCGGACGCCGGCCGGCTGGATCGCCGATTTCGCAAGATGTTGCGCGCGCGCGGTTACCATGCCGCCGAGATCCGCGCCTTCCTCGCGATAACGCCGGCGGCGGCTTCGCGGCTGCGCTCGCTCAGCCAATTCCTGGAACAGGTGCAATACAACGGGCGGCGGCTGGCCAAGCTCAACGTCCAGCCGGCAGCGGTGGACAGAGTGCTGCGCGAATTCGGCGGGCTGCTCGACAGCCTGCTGGGGGGACGGTTACAGCCGGCGCGAGAGCAACTTTATCTCTCCACGAAGCTCGAACTCGGCAGCGCCTATTACCAGGTGCGGGAGGCCGAGGCTCAAGCGTTTTTCGACCTGGTGCGCGCCGAAGCCGAATCGACCTCGCTCGACTACCTGCTGGAGCGCTTCGTTCGCATCCTCACCCGAACCTTTCGAGCGCGCGCCGGCCGTCTTCTGCTGCTTCGCCGGCCGGCCAGTGGAAAACTGGCGAGGCCGCTTTATATTCAGCGCGGCAAACCCGGGGAAGCGCTTCTGGCCGTTTCGGAATTGCGCGGCCGCTACGTCTCCTACTGGTCCTTCCCGATGGGCCAGGTGGCGTTGCTGCAATTTGGTTTTGCCGTACCGTACCCGTGGCTGCCCCGGGAACTCGCCCTGCTCCATGCCGTGGCCGGGCGATGCCAGGGGGCCATTGAGAAAGCGCGCCTGGAGGCCGAAAACCGCCGCCTGGACGCCGAAGCGCGCCAGGCCGAAGAAGACGAGCGCCGGCGCATCGGCCGCGAGCTGCATGATGAGGCCGGACAATTGCTGCCCCTGCTGCGCCTGGAACTGGAGATGATGGAGCGGCAGGCCCCGGACCAGATGCGGCCGCGGGTGGCGGAGGCGCGCCGGATTGCGGAGCGAACGGTCGACGAAATTCGCCGCATCGTGGCGGCGCTGAGCCCCGCCGTGCTGGAACGATTGGGCCTCAAAGCCGCTCTGCGCCAGTTGGGCGCGCGTTTCCGCAGGCTGCATCCGGCCGGCTTGCGTCTGCGGATCTCGGGCTGTTGGGAGGCTCTTCCCAGGCAAACCCAGGAGGTAATTTACCGCGTGTCGCAGGAATCGCTACAGAATATCGCAAAACATTCCCATGCGACTCATGTAAACCTTTCGTTGCAAGAAGCCGATAAGAGTATCAGGCTGAGCGTCACGGATAACGGCGCCGGCTTCAGTGCGGAAGCGGCAGCGGGCAAGCCGATGTCTTTCGGTCTGGCGGGCATTCAGGAGCGAGCCCGGCTATTGGGTGGCAAGCTCAGCGTTCGCAGCCAGCCCGGAAAAGGCGTCGCAATCCGGCTGGTGTTGCCGAAAGACTCCGCAACGGTGGTGGTGCATGGCAAAAATACGAGTACTCTTAACTGACGATCACACTCTGTTCCGGCAGGGCATCCGGACGCTCCTCACGGCGGAACCGGATATGGAAGTGGTGGGCGAAGCGGCTGACGCCGCCGAATCCGTGGCGCGGGCAAACCAGCTGCGTCCCGACATCGTCCTCATGGATATTGGGATGCTCGGCATGAGCAGTTTCGAAGCCACGCGCCAGATTCGCAAGGAGCGCGCGGAAACACGTGTCATCTTTCTGTCGATGTACGACGACGAAGATTACCTGGCGGAGTGTGTCGAAATCGGCGCAGGCGGCTACCTCCTCAAGGACAGCCCCTCGGACCAGTTGGTGACAGCCATCCGCGAAGTCCACCGTGGTGGCAGTTATCTCAGCCCGCGGCTGCTCACACGCCTGGTGGACGACTTCCGGGTACAGGGACCGGGCAGAGTCCGCCAGCCGCGCTTCGGCACGCTGACCAAGCGCGAGCGCGAAATCCTGAAAATGCTGGCGGAAGGCAAATCGGTCAAGGAGATCGCCGCGGGTTTCGATCTCAGCGTCAAGACCGTGGAGGCGCATAAGTTCAACCTGATGCGCAAGCTGAACATTCACAACAAAGCGCAGCTTGTGCAGTATGCCATCCAGAAGAAAATCATCCGCCTCATGGAGCCGGTCGCCATCTGATCGGAGCTAAGTACACCGTTTCATAAATACGCTGACGTATTCCGCGAAGATCGCTCCCTCACGGTCGCGGCTCGCATGCGAGCCGCGCGCGTCAGCAAGCGGTCTCCCGATACGTCAGCGTAGTTCCGAACATGAGCACTAAGCTAAGTGCGTCCCGGATTCCACGCGTGTTCCGCCTGACACGTAAGGCGCTTGTGCAAGCCGCTTTTGATTCAATAGGTTAGGTTCTGGTCATCCTCCTGCATCTTCCCTCCTCGTAAGGAGGATCGGAAGATGCTCAAGGTTCAAGATCAAATCCGCAAACTGGCGGCCCTTACCAGCGTCGTGTTGATGGCCACCGCCGAAGCGCTGGCCCAGGAAAACCAGGTGCGAACCGCGCGCCGCGTGGTGGTCAGCATTCCGGACCGCAAACTCGCGGTCATGGAGTCGGGCCGGGTGCTGAAGATCTTCGCGACCGCCGTGGGCGCGCCGGAATCTCCCAGCCCTAGCGGCGTGTTTCAAATCGTCAACAGCATCCCCGATCCCACCTGGTACGCCAAAGGCAAAACCGTAGCCCCGGGACCGTCCAATCCGCTGGGCCCGCACTGGCTCGGCCTGAGCCTCAAAGGATACGGCATCCACGGCACCAGCAGCCCCAACTCGATCGGCCACGATGCATCTCACGGCTGCATCCGGCTCCGCAATAGCGATATTCGCGAGCTGGCCCGGATGGTCCGGGTCGGCGACCCGGTGGAACTCCACGCGGAACGGACTCCCGAGACCGAACAGATCTTCGGCCAGGCGGTAGTTGCCGCCCGGGCCACGGCGCCCGCCGGAGTGGGAGCCGCGCAGTGACACGAGTCGTGAACAATCACAGAGCGCAGGCGGCACCGCCTGCGCCACCACGACCTGTGTATGCAGAGGTGGGGCAGGCGGTGCCGCCTGCCCGAGCCCCGTTGACGGGCGATTTCCTCTTTAACAGGAGCTGACTATGACCAATCTTCTAGGCTGTGTCTTGATGGCTGCGATCACGTTTCCGGTTTCCTTCTTTGTCGCGCGGAGCTGTTTGCGCGGTTTCATCCGGCTCGTGACGAAAGCGGGGTCTTGACCGGGGTCTTGAGGCGGCCAGACAACCGCGATGTGCTATGATCGCAGCCGTGAAGGGATGGCCCGCGGTTCTGGCCGCGCTCCTGTTCATCCTCCCGCGATACGCCCGATCCGCTGACGATCCCGCCGGCGCCGCGCGCGAGCTGGCGCGAAGAACTGCGGCATTCGCCGGAAGAGGCGCGCCAGTCGCGGTGGCATGGCGCAACGCGGCGTCGCTCGATTCCACGGCCGCGGGACAGGCGCGCGCGGCATTCGAAACCGCTCTGGAAGAAGCCGGCGTGCGCGTCAGCGGGATCGCGCCCGCGGTGGAAGTGGAAATCACGCTCTCCGAGAACCAGTCGCAATACCTGATGGTGGAAGAATCGCGCAAAGGCGAAGAGCGGCAGGTGTGGATCGCCTCCTGGAAGCGCGGCGCTCCGCCGGCCGCTCCCGCGGAGGGCGTGGCGCTCGAAAAGAAGCTGGTGTGGGAGCAGGACGAAGCCATCCTCGATGTGGCTTCTTCGGAGGCCGGTCTGCTGGTGCTTTCGCCCGCCCGGGTGGCGCTCTACACGCAGGTGAATGGGAAATGGGAAGCGTCAAAATCGATTGCGTTGACGCCGGCGAAGACCGTGCCGCGCGATCCGCGCGGCCGCCTTCGCATCAACGGCAAGAGCTTCCAGGCCTTTCTGCCGGGGGTGGCGTGCAGCGGCTCGACGGAGCCGGCGCTCGAAATGGAATGCCGCGCGGCGGACGAGCCCTGGGTACTCGAATCAGGCAGCCGCGCGATGTTGCTGGGGAACTTCGCCGCCGCGCGCAACTACTTCGACGGCCGCGTCACCACACAGAGCGGCGTGCGCAAGACCGTTCCGCCGTTCTTTTCGGCGGCCAGCGTCGAGGATCAGGGCCGGACCTGGTGGGTGCTGGCACAGGTGGATGGGCGCAGCCAGATCTTCGACGCGGCGTGGCAGCCGGCCGGCTTGGCGGCGCAGTGGGGCAGCGATATCGCCGGCATGGATGCGCGTTGCGGCGGCGGGCAGGTGTTGGCCACGCGGCCCGCGGATGGCGGGGAGCCTGACGCCTTGCAGGCCTTCGCGGTGTCGAACCAGGTGGCCACGGCGACCACCGGTGCGGTGGATTTTCCGGGGCCGGTGACGGCGCTGTGGCCCTCGGGCGGAACCTCGGTGTTGGCGGTGGCGCGCGATTTGCGAACGGGCAGGTATGCGGCTTACTTGGTCACGGTGGTTTGCGGCAGGTAGCTTAGGGGTTGTAATGGTGGCGGGCGCCGCGACGCGGCCGCACTACGGCGGAACCCTGCGCGTCGAAATGCGCGAGGCCTTCGAAACACCCGAGGCGATGGCCCCGCCGGCGGGGTTTGTCCTGGCCGCTTGGGAAGCCGGCAAGCGAGCAGTGTACACGGCCGACGAAAACGCCGCCGGCGGGCGGCCTTATCTGGACTCCATCGAGATTCAACTGGGCCGGCCGCTGAGCGACCAATCCACGGATCTCGAATTGGGGAAGGCCGACGTGGTCGAGCTGGGGTCCAATGAGCTGCGGCGGCAGATTGCCACGCGCAAGGTCTGGTCGTCTTCGCCGGTGCGGTTGATGGTGCTGGTATTCGGCCCGCGCGTGGAGGATGCGCGCGTGCGCGAGGCTTTGGCGCTGGCCGTGGACCGCGGCGCCATCCACAGCGTGCTCTTGCAGCGGCAGGGAGAAATCTCGGGCGCGCTGCTGCCGCAGTGGCTTTCCGGCGACGCCTTTCTTTTCACGCCGGCTTTCGATGGGGCCCGGGCGCGCAGCCTGGTGGCGGCGCTGGCCGCGCCGGCACGAACCATCTCGCTGGCGGTGAGCGACGCTTCCCTGAGGCCCATCGCCGACCGCATCGCGCTGAACGCCCGCGATGCCGGCCTGGTGGTTCCGGTGACCGCGCAGCGCGGCACCGCCGACGTGCGGCTGGTGGAAGTGCGAACGGCTTCCTCCGATCCAGCCGGCGCGCTGGCGGAAACCGCCGCCGAATTGGGCCTGGCGGAGCCGGCGCGCGCGGATACTCCGGAAGCGCTCTATAATGCCGAGCGCGCGTTGCTCGACGGGTTCCGCGTGATTCCGTTGTTCCACCTGCCGCTGGTCTTCGGCGCGGGCCCGCGGGTCAGGGGCGGGCCCGGCATCACGCGGTTGGGTGAGTGGCATTTTGAGAACCTGTGGGTGGAAGGCCGGCCATGACCTTCCGCACGCGGCTCCTGCTGATTTTCACGGTGGCGGTGGCGGCC
>JBEKYE010000182.1:0-9345 GCA_049511275.1 Bryobacteraceae bacterium | reverse complement strand
GCGCAGGGCTGTTTTCATTGGTTGCGGAACTCTCTCACTTGGCTTGCGCAAGCTCCGTGACATCGACAACCAGGCGGCCGTTGCCGTCCTCCTGGCTGCTCAGCAGGGCTGCGGCCCGGGTATTGAGAGTTCTCGCCCGGCTGCGGTCACCCAGTTTTCGCAGACATGCAGCATAATCCCGTAGGATCTGCCCGGCAGCGCGGGGCAGCAGCGGTGTTCCCCTGTCGAGCAGGCGCAGGGCTCTTTCGAAGCGTGCGGCGGCGTCGCGGTATTGCTTACGGGCGAGATCGAGCGATGCCAGATTGTCCAGCAGGGCGATCTCCATCACGGGGTTCGGGGTGGTGGCTGCCTCGGCGAGGGCCAGGCCGCCAAGAAAGGCGGCTTCGGATTCCGCATTCCGGCCCATCATTCGGAACAGCATCCCCAGATTATTCCGCAGGAATGCCGCATCCATGGAGTCGGCTCGCGGGTTCTGGTCAATGATCGACTGCGCGCGTTCGAAAGCCGTTTCGGCCTCGGCGAACCTGCCTTCGAACTCGTAGACTCCACCCTGGCTGGCCAGGATTTCAGCCAACCGGTCCTGGCGCGGGGCCGGGGTGCTCTGCTCGATGCCGAGAGCGCGATGCAAGGCCTGATCGGCTTTGGAATACTGGCGCTGGCAGTAATAAGCCTTGCCGAGTTCCTGCCATGCTTCGCTTCGCGCGAAGGGGTCAGGCTGGTCCGCGGCCTCCAGAATCCGAAGGCCGCGCAGAACCAGATCGGCGGCCTGCTGGCAACGCCCCTGGACCTCGCGGACACCGCCGAGATCCAGGAGCGAACGAGCCAGGCGGACATCGGTGATGCCCACCGCCTCCAGATCGCGGATCGCGAAGGTGTACAGTTCGCCGGCTTGCGCGTAGTGGCCACTCAGCCGGGCGGCCGTGGCTGCTTGCAGCAGTTGATCCAAACTCCGCTCAGAGCCGGTGGCAAGCAAACGCATGGGCAAGCCCAGCGTGGCGCAGAGTACCCCGGCAAGAAACAGCAGTCCCTTGTCCCGCATGGTCCCCTCCAGTGCAACCCAGTCAGAAAATGGTAAGTATTTTATACGAGGTTGAAGGGTTTGTCAAAGCCAGTGGGAGGGAAGCTGTAATGGAACGTACGGCTGTCGACCTCCGGGCGGTGAGAGCGATCCGTGGCGATGAATCCTGAAGGCTATTCCGCGGGCAGGCCGGCGGCCCGTCGATGCAACCGCGCGCGAAGCTCCATCGGAGAGATCCCGCATTCCCAACAACAGAACCAATCGGAAGGAAGCCTTGTAGCGGGGCGAGACGCCTGAGAAGGCCGACTGCATCCTACCGGCCCCGGCGCCGGTTCGCAGCGAGCGTTACGGGGATATCGTCAGGGCAGCCCGCCTGGCCCGTCTCCGGCGAGCGTACAGACCGCTTCCGGGGGAACAAAGCACCACACGAGGAGTTTAGCGTATGTTCAGTATCCTAATTTCTGCAAGTCTTGTGGCGCAATAAGGCGTACAGGGCAGGTAGCAAGCAGATCGCGGCCGCCGCGCCGTAAAACGCGACCGCGGGCACTGTGTCCGAGGCCTCATAGCGTTCGTAGAAGGCAAACGCGATCAGGGCGCAGCCAGTGCACAGAGCAATGATGATGTTTACGTTGAGTCGTTTGAGCATGGTTCCTCCCGAAGAGACTGATCGCACTGCCACTATGGTCAGGCGTCAGTCTTCCAGTCGCGCCATCAACGCAAATCTTACAGGTCTGCCTCGATCAATCTCAGCTTTTCGCTGAGTTCCTGAACCTGAAGGCGTCTGGAACGCGCCAGAATGGCGCCGGTCACCATCATGGCGATCAGAGTGGCCACAGCAGCACCCGTCTGGATCAGGTGAAGGGGCCCATGAACGGCAATTACAGACGGCGACACGCGGATGCCTGCAAGCTTCACCATGAAGAAGCCAGCTACTGCGCCACAGGGGACCCCGGCATAGAGGCATCGCGCGACAAACAGATCGCTCTTTGCCCGCGCGATCATGAATTTCAATAGGCTAACCGTATCCAAAGTGAGGGCATCTGAGCGGTTACATCGAGCGCGCCGGCGCCAGGCTACGCCAAGCACAAGACCAAGAATCCAGATCACACTTAGCGTGCCATGCGTCGTGACGCGTCCTGTTGCCTCCTCGAAGATAAGGAGGAGGGAAAAACCAAACATTATCGCAAATACGACCCGGTTGAGCCGCTGATGCAACCGGTTCAGGCGCTGCAAATTCTGCAGCAGGTGTTGCGTGTCGGGTTTTGGCGCGGTCTGCCAAAGGGTGACGAGCGGATCATGTGGGGGCAAAGAAGTCACGAAGGATCTCCGAAGCTGAGCATAATGGCGGATTTGGCGCGGTGGAGCCGCACGGAGGCGTTGCTTGCGCTTATGCCCAGCGCAATGGCGATGTCGTTTACCGGCATGTCTTCGAGATAGAGACTTGCCACGGCCTTGAGATTTTCGGGCAGGCTCCGCACAGCCTCGATCAGGCGGGCCAGGCGCATGGCATGGGACGTTGCTTCATCGGGAGCCGGGGCCGGATCGGGCAAGCTGTCGCTCAGCGGCTGGGCCTGCCGTACGAGGGCGCGCCGGACATGGGTGACGCAGATATTCTGCGTGATGCGGGCAATATAGCTTTTTAGCGTAGCCGGGTGATTCAAGCGTGGCAGGGCCTGCCAGACGGCGATCCAAACATCTTGCACCAGATCATCGACCCTGTCGGGGTGGCGTTCATAAGCGGTCGCGATGCGACGCACCATGGCGGCATGGACTTCGACGATCTCCTCCAACTCGACCATACCGCTCACATCACAGCGTCTTCTCGATCTTATTCTTAAATATAGTCGCTGACCACGATGCGAATCTTACAAGTGAAACATGCAAAAACCGGCACCCCGAATGCACGACTTGGATGGAATGGCGATTGGGCGGATCTCATGACCAGGTCCGCGGGTTGGGCGTTTTCCGGCCACTCGACGTGACCAGGACATATTGGGACCGATTGTTGCGGGGACGGCGTTTTGAGGCCAGTCTACGATAGGCAGCGTACAGGGCTCCCCGATCTTGCGAGGCGAGTTTACGAGGTTACTCACGCCGGAGCGCAATCACCGGATCCAGCCGCGTCGCCCGGAATGCCGGTATGTAGCAGGCAAGCAGCGCCACCGCTCCCAAGAACAACGTGGCGCCGCCAAATGCTGCCGGGTCCGCCGCGCCCACGCCGACTAACATGCCGGTCACCAGGCGCGAGCCCAACGCCGCCAGCGCCGCGCCCGCCAGCAGCCCGGGAATTGTCAGCTTGATGCCTTCCCGCAACACCAGCAGGAGCACATCCGCCGGGCGCGCGCCCAGGGCCATCCGAATTCCCAATTCCGACGTACGCTCGGTCACCGCGTAGCTCATGACGCTATATAAACCAATCGCTGCCAGCAATAGGCACACGCCGCCTACCACGATCAACAGGCTGGACGCCACTTTCTGCGCATACAGCGCCGCGGCCGCCGCTTCCTCCAGCGTCATGGTGGTGAACACCGCGTCGTGGTTCAGCGCCAGCGCTTCGTGCCGCAGTGTGGATGTCATCCGCATGGGATCGCCTTTGGTCTTGATGAAGACGCTGAAATTCAATCCGGGATAGAACCACTGCCGGAAGGGAATGTAGAAGAACGGAATGGGCGCTTCCAAGGGGCTGTGGTACTTCACGTCCTTGACCACGCCGACCACCGTCACGGGCCGGCCTTTCACCTTCACCTTGCGGCCGACCGGGTATCGCCCGTGGAAAAATCGCCGCGCGAAGGTCTGGTTGACGACGATCACCACGGGCTTGCCGTCCTCGTCTTGCTCCGTGAAATCGCGCCCATCGAGCAGGGGAATCCCCAGCAGCTTGAAATACCCTGGGGGCACCGTGGCGCGGTGAACGGTCATCTGCTCGTCCGGCGCCGGGACGTAGCCCTCCACTTCCATCTGATGGTAAGGGCTGCCCGCGATCGACATGGGCACGACATCCGAGTACGTCACGCCCACCACGCCAGTGGTGGCCTCCAGCCGGTCGCGGAGTGTCCGGCAGAACTGCCACTGCTCCTGGGCCGAATAGCCCGCGTACGTGAGATAGAACTGCGAGACCGAGACGCGGGACATATCGAAGCCCGGCGGTATGGCTGACGCGTTGCGGAAGCTGCGATAGAACAGGCCCGCGCCCACCAGCGCCACCGTGGCCAGCGCAATCTCCGCCAACACCAGCGCGCCGCGGAGACGATACGTATGCGTGCCCGAGCCGCCGCTCCGCCCGCCTTCTTTCAGCGTCTCGTTGAGCTGCGCGCGAGCCAGCAACAGCGCCGGAGCCGTGCCCGAAAGCAGGGTCGCCAGTACCGCCGCCGCCATCGTGAAACCGAGCGTGGGCAAGCTCACGCCGCCGCCGAAATCGAACGGCACATCCTGGCGGGGCAGCAGCGCCAGCAGCGCATCGCCCAGCCACAAGACCAGAATGAGGCCGCCCGCCGCGCCCGCCGCGGCCAGCAGCAGCGTCTCGGTGAACAACTGGCGTGCGACCCGGCTTCGGCATGCTCCCAAGGCGAGCCGGATCCCGAACTCTCTCTGGCGCGCCACGGCGCGGGCCAGCATGAGGTTGGCGACATTGGCGCACACGATCCCGAGCAGCAGCAGGCAAACGCCCATGAGGATGCAAAGCGGTGTCCGCAGGATCGCCGCCGCGCCCAGGCGCGCTTTCCACAATCGGACCATTACGGCGTCGATGCCGCGGTTCGTGTCGGGATGCGCCGCCGCCAGGACTTTGGCGAAAGCCGCCGCCTCGGTGCCCGCCTGTTCCACCGTAACGCCGGGCTTCAGGCGGGCGATCATGGAAGTGATATCGCGGGTGCCGCGGTAGCTCAGCGTGCCGTCTCCCGTTCCCATGGCCGTCGCCATGGTGATGGGCGCCCACACGTCGAACACCACTCCCTCCAGGCTGCCCCGGAACTCCTTCGGCGCCACGCCGATGATGGTCAGGTCGTGGCGGTTCAACCGGATGGTCTGGCCCAGCACTCGCGGGTCTCCCCGAAAGTCCGTTTGCCACATCTGGTAGCTGATCACGGCCAACGGGAACGCCCCCGGCGCATCGGCGCCCTCTTCCGAACGGAAGCCGCGGCCCAGCGCGGGTTTCACTTGTAACACGTCGAAGTAATTGGCCGAGACCAGTTCCGCCCATGCCCGCCGCGTATTGCCCTCGGGGCCGAGGCTCAGCGGGGTGATTCGCCCGATCGCCAGCCCGGAGACCAGCGTCAAATGGTCCCGGTAGTCCTTGTAATCCAGGTAAGACGGGCTGTTGATGAAATCGGTCCCCGTATACGTTTCGATCAACGCCAGTTGCCCCGGGTCCCGGACGCCCGGGAAGGGCCGCAGCAACACGGAATCGATCCAGCTGAACACGGTGGCGTTGACCGCGATTCCCAAAGCCAGGGAGGCCGCCGCCACAACCGTGAAGCCCGGAGTCTTTTTCAGCATCCTGAGGCCGAATCGAAGGTCCTGCCAAACGGCTCGCATCCATTTTGGATCAGCAATTTGCCGTCCATCGCTAAGTTGCTGGATTGCTTGAATATCGCGGGCCGGTTGAATCATGTAAACGGGACTGGTTGTCCGAAATTGAACACCGGCCCCAAACGGGGACCTCTCGAAAAGGATGGCCCAATCCAGTGGCGCACGCACTCCTGCGTGCCGTGTCGAGACTCGTCTCGACACGCCGATGGGGGACGGGCAGTCAGTTGGGGCTGAGCGTTGGCATGGCACACATAAAAAAACCGGCGGGCACTCGGAGGAAGACGCCCGCCGGCTGGGCCCGCGGGCAGCAGAGTGCCCGCGGAACCAATCGTCAGATGGTAGTCACTTACCAATTAAGACGCTGAGGGGACCCGAAACGTTTCATTTCCATGAAAAGCGGCCCTGACGCAGGCCTCTTACACGTGGTGGCGGAACGGCTTAGTGTTCGCAAGCACAGCCGCGGCGCCCGCTGCTACCCCTCCCCCATCTCCCGGCGGATGGCGTCGGCTATGCTTGCGCTGAAAGCTTCCACCTGCGCCAGGTCCGGTCCTTCCACCATCACCCGGGCCAGCGGCTCGGTGCCGGAAAACCGCACCAGCACGCGCCCCTCGCCCGCGAAGGCCTCTTCCACCCGCCTGATCTCGCGCGCCACCGCGGGAAGCTCTGTCAGCCCCTTCTTCTCCCGCACCCGCACATTGACCAGACGTTGCGGATGCACCTCGAGGTCGGCGATCAGTTCGTCGAGTCCCGCTCCCGCGCGGCGCATCGTCTCGAGCAGCCGGAGCGCCGTCAGCATGCCGTCGCCGGTGGTGGCGTATTCGCGGAAGATCACGTGGCCCGATTGCTCTCCGCCCAGCGCCGCGCCCAGCCGCACCATCTCTTCGAGCACATATTTATCGCCCACCGGCGTGCGCACCATGTGGATGCCGGCCCGCGCCAGGGCCTGCTCCAGCCCCAGGTTCGACATCACCGTGGCCACCACGATGTCGCCGTCGAGGCGTCCCGCGGCCTTCATCGAGCGGGCGCAGGCCAATAGCACGGCATCGCCGTTCACCACCTTGCCGCTCGACGCCACGAAGATCGCACGGTCGGCGTCGCCATCGAAGGCCACTCCCAAATCGGCGCCCGCGGCCAGCACCGCGTCGCGCAACCCTTCTACGTGCAGGGCGCCGCTGTTGAGGTTGATGTTGCAGCCGTTGGGCGCCGCGTTGAGCGCGGTCACCTGCGCGCCCAGCCGGCCGAACAGCAGCGGCGCCAGCCGGAACGCCGCCCCGTTCCCGCAATCCACCATCAGCTTGAAGCCATCCAGGCTCATCTCCACCGTGGACGCCAGGTAGTCCACATACTTCCGGTCGAGATCCTCTTCCACGCTCAGCGCGGCGGCCCGCGGCTCAAGCCCCTGGTGGAGCAGCCGGAAAATCTCCTGCTCGATGGAGTGCTCTTCGCTGTCCGGCAGTTTGAATCCGTTATGGCCGAATACTTTGATGCCGTTGTCCCGGTATGGATTGTGGGAGGCCGATATCATCACACCGGCCTGAAACGGCCCCGTGCGCGTCAAGTACGCCACTCCCGGAGTGGTGATGACGCCCGCGTACCGGACCCGCGTACCGGCGTCCTCGAGGCCGCCCGCCACCAGCTCCGCGATCCACGGGCCGGATTCGCGCGTATCCGCGCCCAGCAGAATCTCCGGGCTGGGCCCGCGAAACGCCAGGTCGCGGCCCAGCGCCAGTCCAAAGGCATAGACCGTCGCCCGGTCCAGCGGATATTCTCCCGCCACGCCGCGAATTCCATCCGTGCCGAACAGTTCTTTACCCACTCACTCTCCTTAGAGCCTCGCTCCGAACGCTCCCTCACGGTCGCGGCTCCGATTCAGAGCCGCGACCGTAAGGGAGCGCCATTCCTGACTTCCGACTCCTGACTCCCACTTACTTCTTCTTCACGGTCACCGTCACGGTGACCCGCGGAACTGCCACGAACCGCACTTGCGGATCTTCCAGATAGGCGTTCACGTGGTATTCGAAGGTGCCGGCGCTCGCTGGAATGTCGATGGCGTCCGCCAGCGCCGCGCCGGCTTTCGCCACCCGGCTGGCCGGCCCGGCGATCTCCACCGTCTTTGGCGAAACCGCTGTTTGCGCCACCCTGTACCCGTTGTTCTGGTCGTTGGTGAAGCGCGGCTTGATCTCGACCGTGCGCGTCTGGCTGGGTTCGAATCGGAACCGCACCGCCGGCGGCATCGCACCCACCAGCCGCACGCCGCGCGGCAGCTTCACGTTGCCGTCGCCGATCTCGAAGGTCCGTTCGCCCGGCTCGACCCCCGACATATCCAGAATCACTTCCGGACGTGTGCCGCCCTCCCCAAGCCCGCGCAGCGCTCCCGAAGGGCCGCGCAATTCCAATCGCAGCGTGCTCACCAGGTCCGAGCTGATCTCCAGGTTGTCGGGCAGGTTCTTGTACTCCACGCCCACCACCGCGAACGTCGAGAGCTCCGGCTCGCTCGCCACCAGCGCCCACAGCACCACCGCGATTCCCAGCGACAGCAGCTTCCACCAGAAGTTCTGGGTGAAAAGCCCCGCCAGCCACTTCAGCCATCTCATGGCAGGTTCCCCTTATCCTGCGTGCTCTCCCCGGCGGCGGCCACCAACGGAATGTCCGCCGGGCTCTCATCGATCTGCGACGACTCCGTCCGTTGGATATCAAAATGGCGTTCGATGCGCCCGCGCAATTCCGCGAGTTGCAGCCCCGGCGTCAGTTCGCCATGCGCCGCCACGGAAATGCGCCCGGTCTCTTCGGAAACCACAATCGAGAGGCAGTCGCTCTCCTCGGTGATGCCGATGGCCGCGCGGTGCCGCGTGCCCAGTTGCTGCGAAAGCGCCGGGTTGGTGGTCAGCGGCAAAAAACAGGCCGCCGACGTGATGCGGTCCTTTTGCACGATCACCGCTCCATCGTGCAGCGGCAGCCCCGGCGTGAAGATGGAGAGCAGCAGGTCGCGCGAAATGCGCGCCTCCAGCAGCACTCCGCTTTCGATGAACGTTCGCAGCCCGATATCCCGCTCCAGCACGATCAGCGCGCCGATTTTCTGCGCCGACAACGTCTCCACCGCCAGCAGAATCTCGTTCACCGATTCCGGGTCCCGATACCCGCCCCCGAACCCGAACCAGCGCTTGCGCCCCAGCCGCGCCAGGGTGCGCCGGATCTCCGACTGGAACAGCACGATGATCGCCAGTCCCAGGTACGGGACGATGAAGGAAAGCACCGTCCGCAACGCTTCCAAACCGGCCCACAGCGCCACCGCATACAGCGCCAGCATGATGAAGATGCCGATGAGGATGTGCCCCGCGCGCGTCCCGCGCACCACCAGAAGCGCCTGGTAGACGAGAAACGCCACCACCAGGATATCCACCACGCCGGTGAGGGTGAGGCTCGAAAATGATGGCAGGAATCGATGGTAATTGGCCATGGACGCGCCGCTGCTGGGAAAATCCTGCCCAGCCGTCTATGTTACCGTAGGGCGCGCAATGCCCGCCTGCCCTGGCCTCAGGCTGCGTGCCACCGGCTTTCTCCGCGAAATATCTCCGCGCCTCAGTGCCTCCGCGTTAAACCGCCGCCCGCCGTTACAATGAAACCATGCCCTTCGTCTCCGTGGCCGCAGCCATTGAAGAAATCCGCGCCGGGCGCATGCTGGTGGTGGTGGACGACGAGGATCGCGAGAACGAAGGCGACCTCACCATTGCCGCCGAAAAGGTGACCCCCGAGATCGTCAATTTCATGGTCACGCACGGCCGCGGGTTGATCTGCCTGGC
>JBEKYE010000181.1:0-11736 GCA_049511275.1 Bryobacteraceae bacterium | reverse complement strand
CACTGCGGCAAACACGTTCTTGCCGGGCTCCAGGTAGGGCGCCGCGTCCACCGTTTCGTACCGCCAATGGAACAGGTCGCCGCGCGCCGGTCCCCAGGACACCCGGCGGCCGTTCACGAACAGTTGATAGCGATTGTCGCCGCTCACGTGGACCAGGAACCGCTCCGGCCTGGCTGTCAGTTCGAACGTCCGGCGGAAATGGTACACACCGTAGTCGGTGGCCGGAGCGCCCGGCACGGCGATCCAACTGGCGCGCCACGGACGCCGGATCAGGTCCGGGCGACCAGGCGCGGCGGCGGCGCTTTCCTGCGGCCGCGCGTCGGAAAGGGATGCGGACGCAACCAGCGTGGCGGCGCCGGCTTCCAGTAGAAAACGCCGGCGCGTAGATCGATATCGGGAAGCAGATGGCGAGTTTGGCATGCGTCACAAACGGTAGCGCGCCGTGAGGATCGAGTCAACAGTGTCGCTCCCGACCCGAGGCGGGAACGAGCGGCGCTGCTCGTGCTATTCGCCGCCGCCCGCGCTCGCGGCGGCTCGGCGCAAGCGCGGGACACCCCGCACTTCCCATCCTTTACTTTTACTTTCCCGCGACCCACGCCAGTCCGTCCACCGACTTCCCGGCATCCATCACCCGCTCCACCTTCCACGTGGAGGTGTCGATCGCCGCCACCTTCCCGCTGGCATCGCAGGAGACATAGGCCACGCGCCCATCGGGCCGGACGAGGACCTCCTGCGGCGCGGCCGGAACGTCGATGGTCCGGGCCACCTTCATGCTCTTCAGGTCCACCACCGCTACTTGCCTGGTGGCCGGGACCGCTACCAGCAGCCAGCGTCCGTCGGGTGTCGGCGACGTGCCATAGCCCGTAGCTGGCAGCGCCACCCACGTCGTCAGCTTGTTGGTCGCCGTGTCGATCACCGCCAGCTGCGGCTTCTTTTGATCGGCGGTAAAAACCAGCTTGTCGTCGACGGAAAGCGCGATGCGCTGCGTCTCTCCAGACACGGGTATCACGGTGATGAGCTTCCGCGCCGCCAGATCGAGCACCGAAACCGTGCCCGGCCCGACATTGGCAGTGTAGCCGCGGCGACCGTCGCGCGTGATGGCCAGCATGTGCGATTCCGCCTGCCCGGTGGGGATCTTGCCCACCACCCGAAGACTCGCCGGATCGATCGCCGTAATCGCCTGCTCCAGTTCCGTGGTGACATAGAGCAGATTGTTCTTCGCGTCGAACACCGCGCAGTGCGGCCGCACTCCCTTACCGAAATCGAACCTTCCAGTGACCTTGCGCGAAGCCGCGTCGATCACCACCATGGTTTGTCCATCCGTGCCCGGCTTGCCGACCCCGGAATTGCCGTAAATCGGAACGTAGATCGTGCGTCCGTCGGGCGATGCGGTCAGTTCGTGCCCTGTGACGCCGCCCTCCTCCACGGTAGCCACTTGAATGCCCGATTCCGTATCGATAAAGCCGACCGTGTGGTCGCCCTTATTGGCAACCACCAGAAACCCCGCGCCTGACGCCGCGCCGAGTGGCGCCACCGCAGCCACGGCTAGAACCGCGAGGGGGAAAAGAATCGACGGGTGAGTCATACTGGAGACAATTTATCACGCGCGGCGCTGCTCGTGCTCTTCGCCGGCTCGGCACAAGTGCTGCGCCACGCGCCTTCTCGCGTCCGCGCGCAAACGCGCCCGTCGCCGAAGGTACCGTAGCGCCGACGACCACGATCTCAAACGCGCGCCGTAGCGTTCTTCCCGGCGTGATTACTGACCGAGGATTTTGTTCAGCTCAGCGATGCGCGTGTCCAACTCCTGACGGAGGGTGGTCAAGCGCTCGATGGCATCGCGGCCGATCCTTTGGTCGGTGGACGTGGTCATTCCGTACAGGTACGTGATGTGGGTCTGAAGTTCCGGCTTGCTGTAACGGATGGCTGGCGTGATGAGGTGCGACGCCAGCTCGTTCAGGCGGGGCAGAATGGTATCGGCCTGGGCTCCGGGGACGCCTTTGAACTGTGCCTGTGCGGCGCGCAGGCGGGCCACGGTGCGGTTGACGTCGCTCACCAGGTCGCGTGCGCGCATGTTGTGCTCGAATTGCTCGCGGAGGTCGGCGATGGTGACACCGTCCTGGGTGACGCGCGGATCCTCGCTGACCCTCAGCGGCGCGGTAGCGCTGAAGGAGCCGGCAGTCAGGCGGACGGTGTACGCGCCGGGCACGGCCATGGGGCCGTTGGGACCATCGGGGCGCGCGGCGCTCTGCCAGGGGCCGGCATAGCGGAGGTCCCAGGTGAAGCGGTGCATGCCGGCGGACTTGTCGAGACGGCGGCCGCGGGGCGCGCCGTCGCCCTCTTCGCTGGGCGGGGCGTCGGCATCCGCGGCCGGTGTGGCTTCCGCGGCGGCCGGTGCGGCGCTCGTGAACCCCCGGACCACGCTGCCGGAGGCGTCCAGGATTTCCATCGTGACGTCACTGGACGGCGCGGCGGCCAGGTAGTAATCGATGACCGCGCCGGAAAGCGGATACTGCGGGCCGGCGGCGCCGCGGCCACCGCCTCCGCCGCGCGCGGTGCTGCGGGTGGCTTCGCGCGGCGTAAACAACGTGGCGGGCGCGGAGGTGACCTGTGGGTTGAGCTGATGCAGAGGCGCGAGATCGTCGAGGATCCAGAAGGAGCGGCCCTGGGTGGAGAGCACCAGATCCTGGTGCGTAACCTTGATGTCGGTGACCGGCGTGACAGGCAGGTTCATCTGGAAGGATTGCCAGTGGGCGCCGTTATCGAACGAGATATAGATGCCGAATTCGGTCCCGGCGTAGAGCAGGCCCGCGCGGCCGGGGTCTTCGCGCACCACCCGGGTGGGCTCATCGGCGGCGATGCCGTTCGAGCCATCGGTGAGGCGAGTCCAGGATTTGCCGAAGTCGTCGGTGCGATAGATGTAGGGGGCGAAGTCGCCCAGGAGGAAACGATAAATGGCGACGTAGGCCGTACCGGCGCGGTGGGGGCTAGGCTCGATGTTCTGCACGCGGCCGCCGGGAGGGAGACCCGCGGGAGTGACGTTGGTCCAGGTCTGGGCATCGTCGCGGGTGACGAATACGAGACCGTCGTTGGACCCGGTCCAGATGAGGCCCTTCTGCACCGGCGATTCGCGAATGGCGTAGAGGGTGGAGTAGACCTCTTCGCCGGTGGCGTCGCGGGTGATGGGCTCGCCGCTGGCGCCCTGGGTGCCCTCGGGGTGGGCGGTGAGGTCGGGGCTGACTTTCTGCCAGGTAACGCCGCCATCGCGGGTGCGGTGGAGGTATTGGGAACCGTAGTAGACTGTGTGTGGCGCGAAGGGCGAAACCTCCATCGGTGAGACTCGCTGAAAGCGGTAGAGGAGATCGCTTCCGGCGTTGCCGTAAAGCGACTCGGCGCCCACCCAGTAACGCTCTTCATCATTGGTGCTGAGGTTGAGCCGGCTGAACTGGCCCTTGCAACCGCCGTAGACGATTTGGGGATTGTCTTTGTCGGGGATGATCGGGCCGGTCTCGCAGCCCGGGCCGACGCGGAAGTCCTGTCCGTTGCCGAGCGGCAGGCTGGGGACGATGACGGTGGTATTGTCCTGTTGGGCGCCGTAGACGAGGTAGGGATACTGATTGTCGGTGGCCACCTGATAGATCTCGGCGGTGGGCTGATTGGCCTGGGTGCTCCAGGTGCGCCCTCCATCGAGGGAGACGTTGGCACCGCCGTCGTTGCCCTGGATCATGAATTGGGAGTTCTTGGGATTGATCCAGACGTCGTGATTGTCGCCGTGGGGAATGGGCGAGGAGCGGAAGGTCTTGCCGCCGTCGGTGCTTTTGTACCAGCCTTCGTCACCGATCCAGACGACCTCGGGGTTGGTGGGGTCGACGCCAAGGGTGGTGTAGTAGAACGGGCGGGTGATGATGGAGGCGGAGCCGTTGATCAGGCTCCATGTCGCGCCGGCGTCCTCGGAGCGGTAAAGCCCGGAGCCGGGCTTGGCTTCGATGAGGGCGTAGACGCGGTTGGGAGCGGCCGCGGAGAGGGCCACATTGGAACGGCCGAAAAGGTCGCCGGGGAGGCCGCCTGTGAGCTTAGACCAGGTGTCGCCGCCGTCGGTGCTCTTGTAGATGCCGCCTTCGCGGGCGCCGCTGATGATGGTCCAGGGCTTGCGTTGGGCGTGCCAGAGGCAGGCGAAGACGACCTTGGGGTTGCCGGGTTGGAGTTCCAGATCGGTGGCGCCGGCGGTATCGGAGATGTGGAGGACCAGGTTCCAGGTCTTGCCGCCGTTGGTGGTGCGATAGACGCCGCGCTCCTTGTTGGCGACGAAGGGATTGCCCTGGGCGGCGACGTAGACGATGTCGGCATTGGAGGGATGGATGCGGACAGTGGCGATCTGGCCAACGTCCCGGAGGCCGGCGAAGGTCCAGGTCTTGCCGGCGTTGGTGGATTTGTAGATGCCGCGGCCGATGGACACGTTGCTGCGGATCTTGGAGGAGCCGGTGCCGGCGTACACGATGTTGGGATCGGACAGGGAGACCTCAATAGCGCCCATGGAGGCGACGGAGAAAAAACCGTCGGAGATGTTGGTCCAGGAGTGGCCGGCGTCGGTGGTCTTCCAGACGCCGCCGCCGGTGGACCCCATATAAAAGGTGTAGGGCTCGGAGGGCACGCCGGTGACGGCGGTGACACGGCCGCCGCGGAAGGGGCCGATTTGGCGGTAGCGCATGCCGGACCAGAGGGTGGACGGGTAGGTGTCGGGCGGTGGGCTGGCCAGAATAGAAGCCGCCAGCAGGGCGAGGGCGGCGGAGAAAAGGATTGAGGTTCGGTTGCGAGTCATAGTGCTTGCCTCTAACAGCGCGGAGCGGAATTCATCATATCGCAGTGCAAAGCAGGGCTGGTTCGAATTTCGTTGCCTTTGCGAACTTCGCGCCCTTGAGAGGGGCAGCGGGACGGCGTAGCCAGATGATATGAGAATTAGATGCTTCTGCGAATCGGACTGGTTTGCGTTGTCGTGCTTTGCGCTGTCTATTGCATTCTTCATGAAGATCTCAATAACTTCCACTCCTCCGTGATACACTAGCTTTCGCGAAGTTGACGATGTGCGCATACGCTCGCTGATATTCCTAGCCGCTTGCTGCGCGGACCTCTTCGGTCAGGGTCAGCCGATTTTGCTCAAAGCCCTCACCGTGCTCGATGGTAAGGGTGGCGTGCGGCATAACACGACAGTCGTTGTCGAAGGCAGCACGATCCTAAGAATCGACGCATCGGCGCCACGGGCGACCTACGACCTGACCGGATTGACACTTATGCCCGGGTTGATTGATACGCACGTCCACCTCGGCTCGCACTTCGGTCGGGATGGCAAGCTGGAGACACACGACGATTCGCCGGCATCCGCGCTGGGATACGCGCTCGAAAACGCGTACGCCGACCTGATGGCGGGAATTACCACCGTGCAAAGCGTCGGCAGCCCGATCGATCGCGACGCGCGCGAAGCGATCAACCGCGGCGTCCTGCCCGGCCCGCGCGTGCTGACCTCGTTGCGGCAGATCACCGACACGAGGCTGACTCCGGAACAGATTCGCCAGACGATCCGGCAGTTGAAAGCCGAGGGCGCGGATGTCATCAAGATTTTCGCGTCGAAGAATTTCCGTGACGGCGGCGCACAGACGCTCAGTGACGAGCAGATCTTTGCCGCCTGCGAGGAAGCCCAGGCGCAGCATCTTCGAACCCTGGTTCACGTCTACAGTTCGCAGGCGATTATGACCGTGTCCAAGGCCGGCTGCACTTCGGTCGAACACGGCACGCTGATCAGCGACGAGGCGCTGCGGTTTCTGGCTTCCCACGGGACGTATTTCGATCCGAACATCGGCGTCGTGGCGCAGAATTATGTTCTCAACAAGGAAAAGTTCATCGGGGTCGGCGGATTCACCGCAGAAAGCCTCCAGGGGACGGAAACCAGGCTCATTCCCGCTTCCCTCGAGATGTTCAAACGGGCGCTTGCGACCCCGGGCCTGAAGATCGTCTTCGGAACCGATGCGGTCGCCGGCGCGCACGGCCGCAATGCCGAAGAGCTGATTTATCGCGTGCAAGCGGGAGGACAGGACCCGGCCGCCGCCATCGTTTCCGGCACCTCCCTGGCCGCCGAATCGATCCGTATGTCCGACCGGATCGGCGCCATCGCGCCGGGAATGGACGCAGATATCATCGCGGTCGCGGGCGATCCCTTGAGGGACATCACGGCGTTGCGTCGCGTCGTCTTTGTGATGAAAGGCGGGAAGGTTTACAAGGCTCCTCCTGCCGCGGCCCGCTGATCCACCGATGAAGAACAGCGCGTGCTGAAGTCGCGGAGTCATGAGCCTCACAACCATCGGCGCCGCCGATCCGAAGGTCCACCCGAGAAGTGTAAGCATTGAGCCTGACCGGACTGGGACCATGCCCGCCAACTAATGCGTTTTGGTGCTGCCAATAGCCAACCCGAGACGGCATCGCCTCGCGAAAGCTCGATGAATTCAATTCGTTCGACATGCTATACTACCCCGCGTGGCGGTTCGATGGTTGTGGCAAATTGTTCCGGTATTTGCCGTGGCCGCTTTCGGCTGGGCCCAGACGCCGATTACCATCCGTGCGGGCACCGTGCTGGACGGCCGAGGCGGGATCCAGAGAAATGTCAAGGTCACAATTGATGGATCGAAGATCCTGCGAGTCGAGCCCAGCGGCGCAGGGGCGGTGACTTATGATCTGAGCGGTCTCACGCTGATGCCCGGCTGGATCGATACGCACGTTCACATCAACGGGCATTTCAACAAAGCCGGAAGAGCCGACACTCAGGGAGAATCGCCGGCGGAATCCACTCTGCGGATCGAAGGCAACGCTTGGGAAACGCTGCAAGGCGGTTTCACGACGGTGCAGAGCCTGGGTGCGGAGAGCGACAAGATCCTGCGCGATTTGATTAGCGAAGGCGTGGTGCCGGGGCCGCGAATCCTCACTTCGGGCAACACGCTGAATGAACATTCCGGGACACCCGACGAGATTCGTGCCAAGGTCCTGCAGCTCGTCGCCACCGGTTCGGACGTTATCAAGCTATTCGCAACTGCCAGTAGCCGCGACGGCGGCGCGCAAACCATGACCGACGAGCAGATTCAGGCGGCCTGCGGGGAGGCGACGGCGCTGGCGCACCGCTCCGCCGTCCACGCGCACGCATCGAGCGGCGCCAAAACCGCCGTGCTCGCCGGATGCACCTCCATCGAACACGGAACGTTCATCAATGACGAAGTCCTTGACCTGATGGTGAGACACGGCACCTACCTGGACCCGAACGTATCGAATGTGCCCAACTACATCAACCACAAAGACGCCTATTTGGGGCTCGGCAACTTCACCGAAAAAGGGTTCGAGGAGATGGCGAAGGACTTACTGATCCGCTATGACATGATTCATCGCGCGGTGGCGAAGAAAGTAAAGGTCGTGTTTGGGACCGACGCCGTAGCCGGACTCCACGGGCACAACTCCGAAGAATTCATCATGCGCGTGCAGAACGGCGGCCAGCCCGCGATGGAAGCGATCATCAGCGCGACATCCAGGGCGGCGGAGTGCCTTAGGCTCGAAAAGCGGATCGGCACAGTAGCCGCCGGAATGGATGCCGACCTTGTGGCAACCGACGGCAATCCTGTCGACGACATCACGAATGTGCGGAAAGTAGTATTCGTCATGAAAGGAGGTCGAGTATATAAGAATGCCAGCCGAGGCGCCGCGGTGGCAGCGAAATCGAAGTGAATTCCATGCGAAATTACGATCTGAGCGTGCAGATCGTGACGCCGCCTGGACCGGACGCACACTCAGCTGCCCGCGCATTTCAACAAGGACGGCAAAGCCGGGCGCGATTCCAGGCCCTCCGGGTGGGACCGGCGAATCGCTCCCTCCACTTACCGGCCGTCGCGCCCGTGATGCGCAGTTGGTGAGCCGTTTCGGAGTTTCTCATCCCTGCAGCACACCGGAGCACGATGTGGGCCTGCATCGCCATGGCTTGAGCCGGCTTCGGACGAAGGGCGACCGTCCGCAGTTTGCCACGTTCCTACGGTGATTTCCAGGGGCACAGTTTAGCGGAATGAAAAGCAGATGTTCCCGACTTTTTCTCTTGTAGGGGTGGCCGACTTGTGCCATACTTCCGCTGTAAACCGAGTGAGTTGTCTTGTTGGCCCGCCAGGCTTGCGGGAACCGGGGCATGCGAATGAAATGAGGTATCCGGAACAACCCTGTGCAGATACTTCGGAAAAGCTGGGTGGGCCTACCTGGCTTCATTCTAAATAGGGGTGGGACGTATAAAAGCGCTTCCCGCGCTATTGCTGTTCTGCGAGAGATCGGGCAGTCAAGGAGATCGATCATGACATATACGCGTGTTCTCTGCGTGCTAGGCATTCTTGTTGTACTGGGGCTCGCTCCGAATCCTTGCCATGCGCAAAACGCTGCGAGCGGCGCCGTTTTGGGCACCGTGACGGATCCATCCGGAGCGGTCGTCCGCTCCGCTCAAATCGAGCTGATAAACATGGAGACCGGGGCGAAAAACCCGGCGACGACTAGCGCGCAGGGCAGCTACGCCTTTCCGAGCGTCGCGCCGGGGACGTACCGGGTCACCGCCTCGGCGAAAGGTTTCCGAACGACCGCGATCACAGGCGTGAGCGTTGAGGTGAATAGCACTTCGACCGTGAACGTGAGTCTGGAGGTCGGCGAGGTTACCGCGACCGTGGAGGTGAGCGGCGCGGCGCAGCAGGTCGAGCTTCAGCGCTCGGATTCGACCGTCGGCGATGTGATCGGGCAAAAGCCGCTGCTGCAGCTTCCCACGCGCTTGCGCCAGGCGCAGGAATTGACGTTTCTGCAGGCGGGAGCCACGCAGGGAACGGGGAGCGATAACGGCGGATCGGTCGCCGGGGCGGTGAATGACCAAACCACCTTCACGCTCGATGGAATCGACATCACCGACAACTCCACGAACTCGACGATTAACTCCGACCAGGGATCGCGGCCCGTGCTGATGGTATCCGTGGAGGCGACCGACGAATTTCGCGTCGCCATAGCGAATGCCAACTCGAACTTCACGCGCGGCTCGGGCGCCCAGGTGTCGCTGATCCAGAGGAGCGGAACGAACCAGTTCCACGGGTCCTTGTTCTGGTACACCCAGAACAGCGACCTGAACGCGAACTCATGGGACAACAATTACATCAAGCTCGGCAAGCCGAAGGTGGAGGACAATCGTGTCGGCGGTAGATTCGGCGGGCCGATCGTGAAGGATAAAACGTTTTTCTTCCTGGAATACGAGGCGCGCCGTTACCCGGAGACCTTCCTCATTAGCTCGACTGTCCCCACCGCGTCGTTGAAGCAGGGAATTCTCCGTTTCCGGGACTCGGGCGGAACCGTCGACTCCTACAACCTGGCGACGTCCGCGCTTTGCGGCGCGCAGGGCAACTCGGCCTGCGATCCGCGCGGCATCGGCGCGAGCCCCACCATGTCGGCGATGATGGCGCTCGAGCCTGCGGGGAACAACTCGACCATCGGCGACGGATTGAACACCACTGGTTTCACCGCCAACGCCCGGTCGCCGTTGACAGACGATTTCCTAACGGCCCGCCTGGACCACAACCTCAGCTCGAAGTGGCACTTCAACGCAAGCTTCAGCTACTCGCGCGACCTCTCTTACGATCCTTCGCCGCTGGTGCTGGATATTCGCAAAGCGAACGACGTGTTGAACGATGACTTCACCCCCTCCTGGACCGCCGCCGGCATCTTAGGAGTCACGGGTCAGATTACTCCCAATCTGGTGAATGTATTCCGTTTCGGAGATGTCAGCAACCGCAACGGCGGTATCCGCCCGCAGTTGTCGGCAGTCGCCACGACCCTCGGCTTGCCCGGAACCAGTGACGGGAGCTATGGCTTTGTTGCGGTATCGCCGAACGTGTTTACCGCACCGATTACCATGGCCAACACGGTCCGGACGCAGTACAACCGCGACCTCAACGAGCAGTTCGTCGACGATATTAGCTGGATCAAGGGGACGCATCTCATTCAGGCCGGCGCTAATTTACAGCGGCTGCCGATGTTTCACATTCATACCGGCAAGGTCGGCGGCGCGGTGAACTCCCTGAACGCGACCACCACCGCCGATTCGTCGTTTCTGACGATCCCCGCGGCGAACCGTCCGCCCACTTGCGGCGGTTCCGTCACCTCCAACTGCCTGGCGTCTTCGTCCACATCCACCTGGGATTCGCTCTACTCGACCGTGCTCGGGATGATGAACGACGACAACACGTTCCTGGTCCGCAACAAACAGTTGGGGCCGCAGCCATTTGGAACGGCCATCGACATGGACGCGCTGTCATACTACGCCTCCTTCCACGCGCAGGACACGTGGCGGATCCGGCCTACGCTGACGCTCACCTACGGTCTGTCATACGGCTTCCAGACGCCCGAGAATTTCTCCAACCAGGAAGAGACGGTGCTGGTCGACACCGCTAACAACCAGGTGATCTCGGGGAAGGCCTATCTGCAAGCGAAATTGGCCGCCGCGACTCAGGGCCAGATTTACAATCCGCCGCTCGGATACATGCCGGTGGCGCAATCGGGCCGATCCAGCGTTTACAACACGGACTTTGGCGACATCGCCCCTCGCGTCTCCCTGGCATGGAGCCCGAATATCCTGGGAGCGAACAAAACCGTGCTTCGCGGCGGATTCGGGATTTACTACAGCCGTCTCTCCGGCGAAGAGAGCGTCGTCTCCGCGGGGCTGTCCGCCGGCTTCAACTCGACCATTACCACCGGGTTGACGGCGTGCAACGCGAACGGCGCGGGCGGCACGGGGTGCAATGCCTCGGCGACGTCGAATCCCGGGTTGAGCGCTTTCCGGATCGGCGTGGACGGCGCCATCCCGATTCCGTCATTTCCGCAAACCATAGGCACTCCGTACATCCCGACTTCCTACTACAGCGAGCTCTACTCGCCCGGCGTCGATCCCGACATCAAGGATCCGCGGGTTTACACGGCCGATTTCACCATCCAGCGCAACCTGGGCCACAGTATATTCCTGGAGGCCGGCTGGAGCGGCAGGTACGGCAGAGGTCTGTTCGCCAACGCGCAACTGAACGGGGAGCCATACATGTTCAAGGACAGTGCGTCGGGCCAGACTTTCGGGCAAGCCTTCGATGCGGTCGCCGGCGCCGTGCGCGCGAGCCAGGCCGTGCCGGTGGAGGCGTGGTTCGAAAATCAGTTGCCGGGAATCGGCGCAAAGAATGGCTTTGCATCCACCACGGCATTTCTCGCCAGCAAGTATGCGTCCTACTTCACGCTCGGCTCCGTCGCGAGCCTGTTTGACAACACCAGCTCGGGTTTGAATGTGCTGCGCTCGCAACTCGGCTTGCAGCCGTACGACGAGACGCAGGTCAACGAGTTGGCCGAAATGGTGAATATCGGGTGGTCGAATTACAACGCGTTGGTGCTCACACTGCGTCACTCCGGCACGAATTTCACGTTCGACCTGAACTACACGTTTTCCAAATCGCTCGATACCAACCAAGGCGTGCAGAACGATTCGACCACTCTCGCCAATCCGCTCGAGCCGGGCGTGGATTATGGCCCGTCGAAGTTCGATCACAAGCAAATGTTCAACGCGCTGTTCGTCTATACCCTGCCGAAGACCTACACAATTTTGCCGCGGGCGCTGAACTACGTGGTCGGCGGATGGTCCGTGTCCGGAATCGTGACGACCCA
>JBEKYE010000180.1:0-9436 GCA_049511275.1 Bryobacteraceae bacterium | reverse complement strand
TGCGGCAACCTCATTCAGCTCGTCCAACTGGCGCGCTATTAAATGCGGCCGTTCCGCACGATGGCGCAGCTCCGCCGGTTCTTGGTCCGCCCACGTGGATGCGCTTAAACTCCACCTGGACCGCATGGAGCGATCCACGCCAGCGAAAAGGAAGACAAGGAGAAGGAGATGATCGATCGCGAGCAGTACACACCGGGTCCGGCCAGCGGCGCGCAGGTACGAAAGGACGGAGAGAAGTGGACGCTCATTCTCGTCAGAGAACTGCGCCACGCGCCGGAGAAAGTCTGGCAGGCGCTCACCGAACCGGCGCACCTGCGCGAGTGGGCGCCCTTCGTAGCCGATGGGAGCCTGGGTACAGTCGGAGCCACGGTGAATCTCACCTGGGTGGGAAGGTCCACGCCGATCGAGACAATAGTGACGCGAGCCGACGCTCCCAGGCTGCTGGAGTACGGCGAAATCCGGTGGGAACTGGAAGCCTTCGGTGGCGGCACGCGCCTGACGCTGTGGCACAGCATCGATCGCCGCTTCATCTCGTGGGGCGCGGCGGGCTGGCACATTTGTTTCGATGTTCTGGATCGCCTTCTCAGCGGAACTCCCATCGGCCGCATGGCTGGTGGCGATTCGATGAAGCTCGGCGGCTGGCAGCGGCTGACCGCGGAGTACGCCAAACAGTTCGGTATGGAAGTGCCCAACTGGCCGTCTCAGACGTCACAAAAGTCGTGAATCGAAGGAGGAAGAACACCATGGAATCGACTCTGCAGAATCCGGCACTCGCCGCTCCGCGGACCACGCCAAAAGCCAAGACTATCGTCTATTGGACGGTCACCGCGCTGTTCTGCGTGGAGATGGACTTTACCGCCTACTACATGCTGCTGCGCCTGCCGGAGGGGGCGCAGGCGTTCATCCGCCTCGGCTTCCCCAGCTACTTCCGGGTGGAGCTGGCGTGGGCCAAGCTCATCGGGGTGGTGGTGCTGCTCGCGCCGGCGCCGGCGCGGCTCAAGGAGTGGGCCTACGCCGGCTTCGCCATCAATCTCGTCTCGGCGCTCATCGCCCATCTCTCGAAGGGCGATGGCCCGGACGCGGTGGGCCCGTCGGCGATCACCAGCGTGCTCTGGGGACTGTCGTACTTCTTCTGGCGCCGCCGGGAGGTCACGCTGGAGGGTGCAGATGACGCGAAGCGCAATTAAAATAGGTGCGAGAGTTGGAGTTGAACATGAAGAAGCCCGTACCGGCGGAATCTGCTTCCGCATTAATCGACCAGAGGATCAAAGATCTTGCGGACTGGCGCGGCAAGATGCTCGCGAAAGTGCGCGAAATCGTACACGAGGCGGACCCTGAGATCGTCGAACAGTGGAAGTGGAGAGGGGTCCCCGTGTGGTCTCACGACGGATTCATCTGCACGGGTGAGGTGTACAAGAACCACGTGAAGATGACCTTCCCCAAGGGCGCCTCGCTGGAGGACCCTTCCGGCCTCTTCAACGCCAGCCTCGAGGGCAACGCCTGGCGCGCCATCGACATCCATGAAGGCGACAAGGTCGATGAGGCGGCCGTGAAGGATCTCATCCGCGCCGCAGTGGCGCTCAATCTCGAGGGCGAGAACAAGGCGAAGCCCAAGCCGAAGCCGCGGCGAGCCACCGGCAAGCGGGCCGGCTAGTTTCACCGCCGGTCCCGCGGCGCGGTTCAACGGTTCTTGTGCCTGCCCTCGCGAGAAACACTCCCGCTATTTCATTTTGCTTGCAGAAGCAAGCGCGCCCCGGGTTTCACACTGTCGCCCGTCGATCCCGCACGGACCCTTCCACTCTTTCCCCGTAGCCCTCGTGGCGCGATCCCACCAGATAAGTCATGTTTACCGTGACCTTAGGCTTGGAGGCATCGGGAAATAGCAGGACGTGCAGCCCGTTGGGATAGGAGTACTCCGTGATGCCCTCGACGGAGGTCACTTTCTGAACACAGGCAGTGTTTGGGAAAAGGCCGCACAGGATGAAACGAGGGCGGCCAGTAAAGCGGAGCAGACTAACTTATAGCGCATAGGTAGCCAGGCTTACCATTTTGGCCGGGACTAGCATTTTGGCGCCTGGTTTCCGGCCAGTGTATCACAAGCCTCGACTCTTGATCCTCGAAGTGCAGGCTCGAAGTGCAGGCTCTCTCTTCCCGAGCCATCCTTGGCTTCACTAAGCATCAATTGAGATCTACTAAAACCGGGAAAGTTCGCTATTTTAGTGCATTGTCACGGACACCTCGACAAGTCTCACCACGCGCTTTGCCCCGACTCCGCGCTCAAGCTCGCACGGCTGTGCAGTGCGCCGCTTCGCACGCCCACCTCGCACGTGCACGGGCGTCCTGGCGGACGCGCCGCGGCCGGAACCCGCAGGTCCATTCTCCAGAAGGCGTTCAGCTTGCGGAGATCCAAGGGGAAGCAGTCTCTCTCTGAACCCCGGTGCAGACGCTGCGATCATGTACCGGCCTGCCATTACACCGTCGAACTCAAAACGTCCATACTCGTCTGCTTTGCAGCGGTGCAGGGTCAGGCGCGTCTGTTCGCCGAGTAGGCGGATCGTCGCACCTCGTACCACTGCGCCTTCGCTGTCAGTAACCTCGCCTCGGATCTGAAGATCTTCTCCGAATGCAACCGCTCCGTACAGCAATACCAGCAGAAAAGGCCATGACCACCGGGTCCCGAGCGAACAACGGCGCATCCGGACTGTTGGCTCGTTTCCAGAATACGTCGTAAGGCGAGATCGATTCGTGTTCATCAGCGTCAGCTCACTGGACAAAAAGTGGGTGTCGAACTACCCAACCAAATTGGACCGTCCCGGTGTTGTTTCGATCTGGCCGTCTTTCTGTCCATCATGTCCGAAACGCGGCACCTGCGAAAGCGTGCCACCTGGCTCCCTAGAGCTATCCTGGTGAGTGTACCTGAGGATCCAGCCCATGCGTCTCGTGAGGTATATGAAGAGCCCTGCCGTTCTACTGTTGGCGATGCTCGTCGGCAATGGCCTCGCCCAGGCGCCGGACGTCGTTATCCGGAGTTCCGCCCGTGAAGTGCTGCTGGATGTCGTGGTGCGCGATGCACACGGACATCTGGTCACCAATCTCAAACCCGAAGACATAACCGTTTACGAGGATGGCGTCCGCCAGGATGTCCGAGCGTTCCGCCTGGTGGCGGGGAGTGAAGTGCGCATCGAGGACGAGCGGCAGGCAGCCGAGGCCAAGGCCGATGCGGCGCCGCCAACCGCGCCGGCCGCCCGTCCACCGCTGAACCCGCTGCGCACCGTGAACGTCGTTTGCCTGGTATTGAACGATATCACCGCGTCGGACAACGACATCACCGGAAGCTCTCTCGTCGCACCGACGCGCGCCTTCGCGTTCGATGCGGCCCGCAAGTTCATCGATAACCAACTCCGCCCCAACACGTTCATCGGCATTTTCACCCTGGACTCAAGCGGACTGAGGCCCGTTTATCCGTTCTCCAATGACCGCGAGCGCCTGCTGAAGGCCGCACAACTGGCCGCCGCGAACCAGCTTCCGGCGATCACCGTAGGGTCGGCGGCCATACTGAACGGCTTGAGCATCTCGTTGGGCGTCAACGGCATCGGCAGTACGGGAGACGCCAACGATGCTCTCGGGTCGCGAAACGACATGAGGGCCGCGGCTATCGCGGGACTTCGTGAGGTCGATGCGCTGAAAGGACTCGTTCGGCAGCTCGACCCCTTACCGTTCCAGAAAACGGTGCTGCTCCTCAGCAACGGGCTTACGCGCCCGCCCGATCAGTTGGAATATTGGGATTCCCTGATCCATGCAGCCACCGATGGCGGCGTCACGTTTTACGCGGTGGATGTTCATGCGCTCGATCCGTTCTACGACCCCACGGCAATCTCCTCGGCCACGCTGAGCTACGCCGCCTCTTTGAGCGCACAGCAAGGCCCGACCAGCCTGGAGCACCTTATGCCGCCCAGCGGCCAGATCGGAAATCTGGGCCCCCCGACACTCACCACCCGAACGATGGAACTGGCCCATCAGGACGACTATGTCAAGTTCGGGGTATCGAGCGCCAACTCTCAGGAGGCCATTCGCGAGCTGGCCGAACGCACCGGCGGGTTCCTGATCGCCAACACCAACAATGTGGATCATCTCCTGGCGCACGTGATGGAGGAAGTGGACACGCACTACGAAATCGCCTACCCGCCAAAATCCGAGCGCGACGATGGCCACTTCCGCAAAATCGAGGTGAAACTGGCGCGCACCGGCTTGCGCGTGGAGACGCGCAACGGGTATTTCGCGGTGCCCGATACCGGCCACGCGCTCACGCCCGAGGAAATGGCCGGCCTGCGGGCGCTCGATACCCAACCGCGCCCGCACGGGTTCGATTTCCTCTCGCGCGCGTATCGATTCCGCGATTCCGGCGGCCATGCGCAATACGCCATTGCTTTCGAGATGCCGATTTCCAACCTCACCGCGACAGCCGAGCAGGGCGCGCACCGGCACCGCTTCCACGCGTCTCTGCTGGCCTTGGTAAAGAACGCCGACGGTGTGATCGTCGATCGAGTGAGTAAAGACGTGCCCTCGGAGGTGTCGGACGACCTGTTCGAGAGAGTGCACTGGGAATTCATGACCTACCAAAAGGCCGTGAATCTGCCGCCCGCACACTACACGGTAGAGACTGCGGTAGTGGATCACGAAGGCAACCGGGCGAGTACGGGGACGTTCGAGATCGACAACCGGCAGCAGCGGGGGATCGGACTGAGCGACTTGGCTGTGGTCCGCAAGCTGGAGAATTTAACAACTCCGGCCGACCCCGCCGACCCGTTCGAATACACCGGCAAGCGGGTGCTGCCGTTCGTCACTAGCAACCTTCTGGCCGGCACACGGCCGTTCGTGTATTTCATGATGTACACCGAGACTGGAAACGGGGCGAAGCCGGTGCTGCGCGTGCGTCTGCTGCAGGACGGACGAACGATCGCCACGCTCAGGCCCGACGTAGGGGCGCCGGATGCTTCAGGCGGCATCCCGATGCTGTTGAAGCTGACGGACAAGCCCGGCAGCTACGAAGTGAGAGCGACCATCACGCAGGGCAACAGCTCGACGGAAAGGACACTCCAGTACACCCTCGCCCGCTAGTGTGCCGACAGGTAGTCCTCAGCGCTGTTACGGCACTGAGTGGCGTCGCCTTGAGATCCCTTACTAATCGAATCAGACGAACGGGCTTGGGTTAGGCCACCAGGTTAAGATCAGGGCACTCCTAAACGGTGGGCAACCCAGGTCAACGCCCGGCCGCCGGACATCGTATGCTCATGGTGTCAGAGCACGTAATGGCTCGAGTTTGATAAACGCCAGGGTTCGAAAGGAACAGTTTATGAAGAAGATTGCGGTCCCAACGTTGCGCCCCGCGAGCGTAGCCGTGTTGGTCCTTGCAATTGCGGGAGCAGGCATGGCCCAGGACGCAGCCTACAAGCCACGCAATCAACTGATTCCCGGACCGGATTGCCTGGTCCTGAAGGGCGCGTGGACGGGTTCCGCCTCCAGTTCTTGTACGGAAGCGACGCACGGGCTTTGGCTGAAGGACATTCAGCACTGGCGGACGGAGAGACGGATTCGAATCGGATACAGTCCCGCGCGCTACGAGCTGCCAGAGTCAAAGTGGATCCAATCCAGCTTCATACAGCCTCAGATGATGGTCCAGGACCGTTATTTCTACGACCCGGTCGCCGGCAAGTACACCGTGGACCGCTATCTCGACGACCTCGAAAAGCGCTACGGCGGGATCGATTCCGTGCTGATCTGGTCAACCTATCCCAACCTGGGCATCGACAGCCGGAACCAGCTCGACATGGCTCGCAGTCTGCCGGGCGGCGTAGCGGGTGTGAAGCAGATGGTTGCGGATTTTCACAGGCGAGGCGTTCGCGTCCTCTTTCCGATGATGATGTGGGATCAGGGCACAAGGGAGCCCGAAGCACCGTGGCCGGACGCCATCGCCGCGCTGATGAAGGAAATCGATGCAGATGGGATCAACGGCGATACCCAGGACGGTGTGCCGCTGGCGTTCTCGCTGGCTGCGGACCGCATCGGCCACCGCCTGGTGTTCGAGCCGGAAGGTGGTCCAGCGGATGAGGCCCTGGCCTGGAACCTGATGACTTGGGGCCAGTATGGCGGACAGTACGACTTTGTGCCGGGAGTGGACAGGTACCGCTGGCTGGAACCACGGCACATGGTTCACATCTCCGATCGGTGGAATCGAAACAAGACCGACAACCTGCAGTATGCCTTTTTCAACGGGGAGGGTTGGGAGTCCTGGGAGAATATCTGGGGCATTTGGAACGGTGTTACGCCTCGCGATGGCGAAGCCATTCGCCGTATCGCGACCATCGAACGGGGCATCGCACCTTTCCTGACCACCCAGGAATGGGAGCCGTTCTATCCGATGCGCCGATACGGAGTGTTCGCCAGCCGATGGCCGGTCGGCGGCGAGACAGCCTGGACGATCGTGAATCGCAGCGAATACTCCCTCCAGGGCCGCCAGATGGACGTCCCGCATAGCGACGGGACCCGGTACTTCGACCTGTATCACGGCGTCGAGTTGAGGCCGGAACCGGAAGATTCGGGCGACGTGCTTTCCTTTGATCTTGAAGCGCACGGTTTCGGCGCCGTCCTGGCAGTGCATGGCGAGCCCACAAGCGCTCAGCGCCAGTTGATGGAGCAGATGCGCCGGGTGACGACTCAGCCGTTGTCGAGTTACTCCGCCGAGTGGAAAGCCCGGCCGCAGCAGCAGGTGGAGATCCCCTCCACAGTGCCCGCGGCTTCCGCGCCAGAGGAAATGCTCAGGATCCCAGCCGCCGATTTCCTGTTCCAGGTGGAGGGAATCGAGATCGAGGGCTTCAACGATATTGGCGTTGACGTGCAATACCCTTGGGAACTCACGCCCCGCCGCTTTCACGAGCACCGCATCAGGATCAACGCCTTTTTCATGGACCGGTATCCGGTGACCAATGCCCAATTCAAGCGATTCCTGGAAGCGACACACTATCGTCCCAAGGACGATCTGAACTTTCTGCGCGATTGGAAGAACGGATTGTTTCCATCCGGCTGGGCGAATAAGCCGGTGACTTGGGTGTCTCAAGAGGATGCACGCGCCTACGCCGCCTGGGCCGGAAAGCGCTTGCCTCACGAATGGGAGTGGCAGTATGCGGCTCAAGGCACGGACCGGCGCCGTTACCCGTGGGGCAATGACTGGCAGCCGGCCGTGGTCCCCACCCCGCAGCAGGGCCGGACCATGACGGGCCCCGACGATGTTGACGCGCACCCTGCAGGCGTGAGTCCGTTCGGAGTCATGGACCTGGTTGGCAATGTGTGGCAATGGACCGACGAATACGTGGACGAACACACCCGCGGCGCGGTCCTGCGCGGAGGCAGTTCCTATCAACCGCAGGGCTCGATCTGGTACTTTCCTCGGGCCTATCAGAACGATCAACACGGCAAACTACTGCTGATGGCCCCGGGTTACGACCGGTCGGGCGCGCTCGGATTCCGTTGTGTCGTGGACGCTCAGCGATAATCGCCGGGCTCCGGCGTTGTCTCCGCGCCGAACGCGCAGTCGAGGCCCGGCGCGCGGCCGAGGCGTCACAACTGTTCTCGCGTCTTCAGATGGTCTTCAGATACTCAAGCAGCGCTGCCTTCTGATCCTCGGTCAGGTTGGTGCCATACTGATCGCCTGCGTGTCCCATATTACTGTTCCCCGGTTGTGAGGTGTCGAAGGTCCAGCCGTTTCCGCCGGTTGCGTAACCGAGCTTCACCGGATCGTATTCACGATTTCCCACAACGAATTTCGCCGGGCGCTGTGTGGGGTGCAGCAGGTGCCAAAGCGTCGGCACCGACCCATTGTGCAGGTACGGCGCCGTCGCCCAAACGCCGGTCAAAGGCCGCGCCAGGTATTGACCGGTTGCACGCCAGATCACCGGGTTGGCATCCATGGTCGCCTGAACAGCCGTGGAGATTCCGTCGTCAGAGAAAGCGCGAGCCTTCAGGCCGTCAAGGATCGGCTGGATTGCGGTAGGGAACGGCACGCCCCCGACGGGTCGACCGAAGCTATTGGCCCGTTGCGGATCCGTTCCGACGACGGTCAGCGCGTAAAGATGGTTCTGGTGGCAATCGCGGCATGTGTCGTTGAAGATCTTCTCGCCGGCCGCCGCTTTCGTCTGGTCGATGGGTCCGAGAATATCGGCGGGCCATTTCGGCGCCGTCAGCTTGTGGGTCAGCACTTCGAGCCGGTGCAGGTTCGCAATCCGCAGGGTAGACTCATGGGTTTTCGGGTCGAACACCGCGCCCATCCCCAAGGCTTGTCCGATGTTGCGCTCCAGGATCGAGTTGGTGTTGCCGTCGTAGTGGATCCAGACGGTGTCCGTGCCGGAGCGCTGTTGAGTCGTGTCCGGAACATCCCAGAGGAACGGAAAGCTGACAGGCGACTGCATCGGTACGGCGTCTTTCGGAAACAGAAGATTGCGGGCTGCACCAAAGGCATCGATGCGGCCCGGCCCGGGCTCGGTGCCATCCAGTAGTAGCTTGCCGTTCTTGAGGTAGGCGAGCCTGGCCTTCAGTAGCGCGATGTAGCTTCGGAAACGTGTCAACGGAGAGGTCTGGCCCTGCAGGGCGGCGGAGGGACTCGTGGCATCCGCCGTCCGCGAAGACACGCTGTGGAAGTTCATATCTGCCGTTGGGGCGGCGTTAACTTCGCCCGCAGTCTTCGCGGCAGGATCGGAAGCGTAACTGGAAGTGTCCCCGATCGGCGGGGTGTTACCGGAATGTAGATCGCGGTCCATCGCGACCACCAGCGCGCCCCACTTCAGGGGATCGTGCAGTGTGGCATCGAGCGAGTCCTTGAGTTCCACCTGATAGCTCTGCAGGTCCACCAGTGACGGCGCGCCGTCGATCCGCAGCCTTTTCCCTCGATAGCTCACCTCGCCGACATGGCAGGCGGCGCAGTCGAACCCGACCATTTCAAGGCCGGTGTGGCTCTTGTCGCGCGAGTGGACCGTTGTGAGGCCAATGGGCAACCCGCGAGGATTCGCATCGCTGGTGGCGTCGAGGATGAAACCGAAGCGCTCCATATTCTCCAGAAACGGCTTGCCGGTCTTCAAGCTCACGACGTTGGCGAGCACAGCGTACGGCATAAGTTCGCTACCCTCGGCGAGATGGTGGTATTCGGCGCGCTCGGCGTCGGACCATCCGTTCTGGCTCCAAACCACGGTTTCTGCGGAAGAGGAAGACGACGGCTGTGGGGCGGATGCCTTCGGCGCGCATCCCGCCAGGATCAATGATCCGGCCACGGAGGTCAGCAACGAAAGGAGGCTCGGTCGCATTGGTCAATTATACGTGTAATCGGAGTGGACCCCTGGCGGCACTGCTCGTAGTCTGCGCCCGTCGTCCGCGGTAGCGCTTGCGGACC
>JBEKYE010000179.1:0-9443 GCA_049511275.1 Bryobacteraceae bacterium | reverse complement strand
GAGAGGAGGAACGGCGCGATAACAGGTATGTCGTGCCTCTTCCGCCAAAGCTTGCCTTGCGCGCTCTCGTAATCGACAAGCACGTAGGCGAAGGCGATGGTTTTGTTTTCCTGCTCCAGCACAATCCGCGCCTTTTCCATGCTGGCGCCCGAATTCAGGACATCGTCAACAATTACGATTGGTGCGCCAGTCAGCGCTCCTTCGATCGAACTGCCCGTGCCGTAAGTCTTGCGTTCCTTACGTACGATGAAGCCGTTTACGGGAGTTCCGCGCGACAACGATTTCATGAGGATCGCGGAAAGAAATGGAATCGCGGCGGCCTCCATGCCGCCGACCTGAAAGGGCATGCTGCCGGCGCATTCCTGCCAGAACAGTTCGGCGGCGGAGTCCAGAGACTTCGCATCCATGAATAACCGCCGCAAGTCGATGAGCCAGCGGTTGCTATTGCCCTCCGGTGAAATCAGCCGCTGACTTTTCGCGTACAGAATCGCACGTTCGCGAATGGCCGATGAAACAATGTCTCGAGGGGCGGAGGGCACAGGTTTGCTGTCCACCGGTCCGCCCGCCAGGGTAAGTTCTGATGTGGCAGGTTCGGGAGACTTGACGGGCTCAGGGGGAAGAAAAATCGGATTGACGGCCAGATCGTGATAATCCGCGGGCAGCAAGTCGAATATGTAATGAATTCGCCAGTCGCAGGATTCGTTGAAGGATTCGTGATACTGCTTGTTGTCGAACCACCAGAGCTCACCCTCCCGCATGCGCACCTCTTCGCCGCCGCTCATCAGCACGCTTCCCGCGGGACTCTGTAGCACGAGGTGGAAGCGGTCGCGGAGAAAATAATACGACCCTTCGTCAATATGGCGAAGAACCTGCGATTTGGGCTTGAGGCGCACGATCGCGGCGCGCGACAGATGACAGTTCGTCTCCTCAGCGAACTCTGTCATGAAGGCCAGAGCTCTTGGAAAACTTCTGGCTACGGAGGTGAGCCGGCACTCCTGGTTTTCGTTGATGTGTAGATCGGGCCGGTGAACGGCGGCGCTGAGGAAAATAGTGTTTGTGTCCCGCTGAACTCGGATTTTATCCTGGCGGCCTGTATCGATCAGCCAAGCCTCTTCCTGCGAGTGAACTTCTCCCAGCAAAGGAGCGACATCGATACCGGAACGGATGAGCTTAAAGTATTTCACGAGGCGTTCCCGTTTTCCCGCCGTGACCTATCAAGTCTGCATTATATTCTTGATGTGCGGAATTCCCAAGGTGGTACGGGCGTTTCCCACCCGCCGCGTCCGCGTGCCGGGCCTTCCGATATCTATCCAGATATCACTCGAGCTGCTGGGGAGCGTTGGCAGGCTATCGGCCACTTCGGCCTGCCTCCGGGACGGGTAGGGTTATCGCTCCGATGGCGTCGGAGCCGCGATCGAAAACAATCAAGCGGACGCTATTCACGCCTTCCCCGATGGCCACATGCTGAGCGAATTCGATGCCATGCTCTATCGCTCTGTCACGGTCCTGAGCACTCAAATGAAGGTCGAGGGGAATGAGGGCTCCGTGGTGGGGCTGCTGGCCGGGAACCAAACCGGCAATCGCGAGCCGCAACTGGCCATCGTAGAATGCTCCCGTATGAACCAGTGCCAAATCTCGGGCATCGATATGCGCATCGAGGCGCATGGTAAGGCCGCCTTTCGGATCGGGAGACAAGCTGGCGCGCAGCCCGATTTCAGCGGCATCGAAGGAGGTCGCCATGGCCGAATTCATGGCGTCCTCGGCTCTGGCGCCGGGATTCTGCCGCCAGGCGTAATAGCCGGTCTTGGTCTGGATACGCACGCCCTTGCGCGAGCACGTGACCCGGATCTTGTGGTACTTGTCGTCCCAGTTCTTCTCCGGCGGGTAGTACCCGATCTGGTAGCTGGTGCCAGCGTCGCTGATGGCCTGGCGGAGCGCGGCGCCTATGTCTTTGCCGGCATCGGGCCGACCGCCCGTCAGCCCCGCGAACTGGTCAAGGGTGTCGATGCTCCCCGTGCCGCTGGGCGTGCTGACAGCGGCGCTGCGGCGGCCGGCCGTGATGCCGGTGGTACCCAGATCCTCATCCAGGTTCACGTTGTTCGGGCTGCCGAGCATGACCTGGCGCACCGGATAGATGGCCACGCCGCTACGATCAAACCCTTCGCTCATTTGCCGCAACAACGGCGTGAAATCCACATACTCGCCCGTATCCGAGCGGATCGGGCCTAACTCGATCGGCACGCCGTCGGTAATCCAGACGATGTTCTTGCGGCCGGGCACCCTCGACAATTCAGCCGCGACACTGTTCAAAGCGTCATAGGTGATTTGTACACGAACGGCGTCGTCGATGTCCACTGGCCGGATCTGCAATTGGGCACGCAGCGCCTGGCTCACCACCTCTTTGGCGTCGCGCGTCCAGGGAGCCTTTTCCCGCTGGCCGGGTTCACCCGGCGGTGGCAAGCCATGGACCGGGTACAGGCGTCCGTCCAAGGTCAAAAGGTAGAGGTATACGTAGTCGGACGCTTCCAGGGACACCAGGCTGCGAATCAACTGGTTGGCGGCGAATCCCCGCGTGGAAAATCTCTCATTCAACAAGTCGAAGAGAATCAGCGTGGCACGCGGGATGTTGGTGGCCGTGCGGTTGGAAAACTCGTTTGGTCCCTGGGCTGGGGGCCGTTCTCGTTTACTGTCGCGGCGGCGGAAGAAGGCGATACTCTGCGACTGCCCGGAGTCGGTCACGCGGAACTCGTCGCGCATCAAATCGGTGACCGGCTGCCCGTGGCTATCAAGCGCCACAACGTTTAGATCGACCATCCGGGGCTCGGTCTGAGGGGGACCCTCTCCGTAAAGCGGCACCAGGAGAAAGACAATCCCCAAAACCGCGCTGAACCTCACACACGCATTTTTCGTGGACCGCACCACGCTACCTATCACATTTGACTTTAGGGAAATCGGCCCGAGTTTGCCATCCTGCAAATCGAGTATTTCTTGTGCGCAGAGCAGAGTAGGGCGGCCCGTGTGACCGCCTTGGCAACCGTATCTAATCGGCCAGCTCCCAGGAATGGTCCGGGTCGAAGCGGGTTATCAGAAGCGGCGGCTTGCCGGGGACCGGCGCAATATCTTTTTGATAGACCACGCCGTCTTGATTCACCATGAACGTGTGAATTCCGGTCGCTCCATATTCGGCGGGCCACGCCACCAGACCGAACCCGCCAACAAGCTTACCTTTAACGAGGTAATTGTGCGGTCCCTCCGGCGCATTGGAGCCCTGTCCATCGAGAACGCGAAAATAATATCCGTGGTAGGGTTTGGCTTGTCCCTTCAGCGCACCGTCCCATGCGGCCCGGGCGAAGCCCTCGGGAACCAGCGGTTCGCTCGCGCCTTCCCAATACAACCCGTCATGCCGGCCAGACGTACTCATCAGACGCGGCGCGTACTTAAGCATGCCACCCGCGACTGAAATGCATCCTGATGTCTGCGAACGCCTGTCCAGCCCTTAACCGTAATGTTCCGCTCTTGAATAAGCCGTTTTCGCTATTTCAGTTGTTGAGCGGAGTTGCGGAGGCATTCAAGGAAGTGTAAGGTCGGCCGCAGCGGAACTCTTACAGTCCGCCGCCACCGCCGGTATCCCGGCGTTTCAGGGTGGGCCGGTCGTCCGAGTCGGTCTTCGGCTTGGTGCCGTCGTCGTTGGCGTCCACGGGTCCCGTGCCGCTGCCCGGCGCACGGCGCAACTTCGGACGGTTCGGATCGTCCTGCGTTACCTTGCGGCGGTTGTGCAGCATGTTCAGCCGCGCCTTGACGTCGTTGAATTCCGACGTATTCACAACGTACTCCGGCTTCGGCGCGAGAATCTTCTCGATCTCATCCTGCGAAGCCTTGATGCGGTCGTCGGTCATGGGATGCGTGGAGAAGACCTTGGAAATGGTCCCGGGCTTCTTCTTTTCCAGCGATTCGATCTTTTCGAAGAAGTCCACGAAAGCTGTGGGATCGTAGCCGGCCTTGTACATGTATTGCAAGCCGAGGTAGTCGGCTTCTCTCTCGAAGACGCGTGAGAACTGTAGGAAGCCCATGGGAATTGCCAGGCTGGCACCCTGGTAGATGGCATAGCCGGTCCAGCCGCCCATGAAGATCAAGGGGAGGGTGACAATCTGCGCGATATTGCCACGCGTGGCTTGGCGCGTGCCGTGGCGCGCCGCCACGTGCGCGATCTCGTGCCCCATCACGCCCGCCAGTTCCGCTTCCGTCTCCGTCTTCAGGATCAGCCCCGTATTAACGAAGAAGAATCCACCCGGCAGCGCGAACGCGTTCACTTCTTCCGAATCCAGCACCTTGATGGTGAACGGCACCTTGGCATCGGAATTCCGCACCAGGTTCTGCCCGACGCGGTTGACATACTCGGCGATGATCGGATCGTCGACGATCTTGGCCTGCCGCTCGACTTCCTGCGCCATCTGCTTGCCCAGAGCGATTTCCTTGTCGAGCGAGTAAAAGTTCACGCCCTTGCCGATGTCACGATCCCCGATCGCGTCTGGATCCTTCTTCTTGTCTTTCGTGTCCTTGGTTTTCTTGGTGACTTTCTTGGTCGGGGTGGTCTGGTCCCGCTGGTCGGTGGTCGTCTGGTCCTGCGCGAGAGCGGCGAAGGACAGTAGACCGAGTGCTGCCAGGGTTGCCATGGGAATTGTGCACGGACGGCTCATAGCCCAACCCTCCTGTATGGCTACACTATACGGCCATTTACAGCGGAGCACATCACGGAGCCGGCAAATTGTGTGGCCGCCATTCTGAGTAAGAAGCCAGCCCGACTCCTCGAACTCAGTCTAGGCCTTGTCCACAGGCATTCCTATCCTCTGCTTCGAGTAGAAAGCGGCGATAGTTAGAGGATCACCCGAGCTCAGAGCCGATCCTCTATTTCTGCGCGCGCTTTACCACACTCGCAGTATGTCCAAACAGCGCGATCCGGAGTCTACTGGAACAGTGAGGGAGGGCGGCGAAATGAATCGTGGAAATGCGGCGGACTGTCAGGCCGTCTTGCGGGCCAAGGAGTCAGAGTTAATCGCGGGACTCACGCTTTCTACCCAAGTGGGTTCCCTCCGTCATACTTACGAAGATCTCGGTATTGCCCGCGAGATCCAAAGCCGTCTTCTGGTTTGCCGGCTGCCGCACCTCGAAGGTCTCGATTATTTCGGTGATTGCCGGCCGGCCGGCGAGATTGGCGGCGAGTTCTTCGACTTCCTCCCATTACCTGCCGGTGGGCTGGCCGTCACCGTGGGCGACGTTTCCGGGCATGGCGTCGGCTCGGCTATCCTGATGTCGGGATTGCAGGCCTTCCTGCGCGGCCTTACGGCTCGTGGGTGCGGAGAAATCACCTGTGTAGTGGAAGAGCTCAACCGCGCGGTTCACCAGACTTCGCCCGACAATTTTTACGCAACGTTATTTTATGCACACTTCGACCCGTTGCGCCGCCAGTTGCATTACGTCAGTGCGGGGCATGAACCGGCCATGCTACTGCGCAAGCGCACCGGGTGCATTCGCCGCCTCGAGTCGACCGGTACTGTACTGGGACTCACGGACCGATCGCGCTACGGCCGGCGCACCATGTCCATTGAAGCCGGCGACTTGCTGGTGGCGTACACCGACGGCATCACGGGCGCCAAGGATCCTGACGGCCGCGAGTGGACCGAGGCCGGCATCCGGCAAGTCCTTGAATGTCACCCGAGCGCCCGGGCATCCCACCTAGTCGGCGTGATCATGGATGAGGCGGATCGCTTTGCCGGCCACTCTGGCCCAGCCGACGACCGCACCGCCGTGGCCGTGCGTTTCACCGGAATGCTGGAGCGCGCCATTCCCGAAGAAAACAGCATCGAAGTCGCTTTTGCCGCCGCGTAGGCCCCTGTGGTTGATGCGTAATTTAGCAAAAAGAATGACTATGGTAGAACACCGCTTAAAATGAGGACAACGATCCTGCTCTTGGTCTCTGATCCGGTTGTACGTTCCGTTCTTCGGGAGGCATTGGAGCGCGAGGGATAACACGGTCCTGGCTACCGGCGACCTAGGGCAGGCGGTAGATCGGTTGAAGGAATGCATGCCTGATTTGTTGAAAACCCGTACCTATGTCGAGGGGTTGCTGGGGCACGAAGCAGCTATGTATCTGCGCACGAAATGCCTGAGAATGAAGGTTCTAATGGTCGGGGGGGCTTCTTGATGACGAGCGGCTTCAACATCGAGAAGCGTTGCAAGGATTTGAGATCTTCCCAAAGCCGTATACCGCGGCTGAACTGCTCCAAAAGGTGAGGGACGTCCTGAGTAAACCGCGCGGGTGAACCGGAGGAGCCGGCGAAGGTCAGTAATCTCTGTTCCTCGCCAACAGGGGCCCAAATTCAATGACCCCGGTGCGATTCTCCACGCTTGAGTTTCATGGGCAGACCCGCACCAAACTATTACCACCCAACTGGCTGAAAGGCGCTCTTACTGACAAAATGTCGGATTCGTAAGCCATCCAGAGTATGGGAATGCGCTCGATATTGCCCTAAACTCCAAGTAAGCACTGCCGGAGCGGACTGGCCAATGGCGCGTAACCCACCTCAATTCCTGATCACCCCCGATCCAGGAGGCCGCTCCGGCATCTCACATCAGGCTTTCCCGATGTCCAACTCGACGCCGTCCCTAGCCGGTTCCGCCACGTTGGCCGGCCGGCTTTCCAGTGGATGTATGCGAAATCCAGCGTAGAGAGAACATCGCTCCGACCGACCAGGGCGCCTCAGTCCATCGCCCCAGTGTTGCTTTCCGGCATGGAACCAGCGCGAGTCTGAAGTGGTGCTTTGCGGCATATATCGCTCTTTTCGCCGCGGCCTCCTAGGGGCAGGATGGACGGCCGGTTGTATCAGAACGACTCAGTTCTTAGGAGGCGGCAACGGCAGCGGGACATCGTGCAGGGCCAAGCGAAGGCTTTGCGTGAATCGCTCATCCGTTTTGGTTGTCATGTCGCGAAAGCGCGTGAAGCGGACGAACATCAGTACCTCGCCGGTCTTGGCATCCACGAACGTCACCTCGCCGCGAAATTTCGTTTCGGGGAACCGCATGGAGGCGAGTGCAATAACCGTCCGCGCGGGGGTTGCCAATTGACCGGACCCGCGCAGAAAGACCAGCACATCCGCCGCAGCGCCCGGCTCGAATTCAGCCACTCGATCGCCCAGCGTGAAGCCGCCCCGAGCCACCCGCTTCGGCTTCCTCTCTAGTTGCACGGCGACAGTATCGTAACGCGCCTGCAGATCGGCCACGGAATATTTCGCCGCGTCGTCTTTAGCCTGCTCCAGCGGATTTGCCGACAATTCCATACCGCGAAGGGAAAGCTCCTTCGATACCGTGGAATACAAAACTGCGGCAATCTGATCGGCTGCCGGCAACCCGCCTTCGTACCCCTTCCCGCCAACCTTGGTGAAGCTCACCTGGGCAGGCAAGAGCACAGCCTTGCGGATGGAGATCTTCTTGTCCGCGATCTTCTGGTTGAGATGCGGCGCTTCTCCCCACGCCTCGCGTGCGCCTAGCCCGCACGCCAGCGCGGCGATGGCCAACAGAACCGCCCGCTTCATTTCACCCCTCCCTTAGAGGCCGCTTTAAATTGGTCCTCAATGTCCGCGATTCGCCGCTCCGCCCGTTCCTTGTCCGCCGGTTGCCGGCATAAGGTGATGTATTTCCGGTAGGCCGCTACGGCTTCTTGCGCCCTGGCCTGTTGTTGGTACAGCGCACCCAGCCCGAAATACGGCTCCGCCAGGGACGGATCGATGGCGGCTGCTTTCAGGAAGAGTTCTTCCGCTCTCTGCTGGTTGCCTTGAAGCGCGGCCGCCCCTGCCGGAGTCTTGGCCAGCACCTCGCGATCCTCCTCTTCCGTACGCCGCACGGCCTTACCGTATTCCTTGCGCTGGCCCTTGGCCGTCAGCCCCATCTGCCTCGGTCCCAAAGACCGGTAGGCTTCGCCCAACCAGTAAAGGACCACCGGATCGTCCGGATGGGCCGCCGCCAGCCGGTCCGCCTCCGCCACCGCGCTACGGAATCGCCGGCTATCCAAATCCAGTTGGAGGTTTTGCAGAATCACCGGCCGCATCCGGTCCACGTAGGCCGTCTCGATCCGGGGCGCGGCATCGGTGCTCACGCCGAGCACCTTTTTCAGATAGGCGATCCGGGCCTTGGTATTCGGATCGTTGAAAACAGGAACAGGCTCCAATTCCGGGTTGCCGTCCATAATGGCGAACATACGAACCAGTTGCAGCGGATCCCGCCCGGTCGCCTTGACCCGGTCGACCGCGTTGTGATCGGCTTCTTCTTCCAGTTTCCGGCTATAGCCGTAGACCATGGGCACGGTTGCAGATCCGCCCATGTTGGTCGGCGCGTACGGAGCTCTCCATACCGTGCCGGCGTATGCCAAAGTCTCAATCACTTCACTTACTTCGATCGCAACCACCTTCTTGCGTGCGGACCGGATCATGATGTAAGGGTGGCGATTGGCCACATGGGCAATTTCGCGCGCCAGCACGCCCGCCAATTGATCGCCATTTTCAGTTATTGCCAACAGGCCGCTGGTCACATAAACCGACCCGTTGGCGAGGGCGAAAGCATCCACCAGGGGGTCGCGCAGAATGCGGAATTTCCACTGGACACGATCTAATGGCGCGGCCGGCAGCAGCGGCGCAGCCAGATCCGCCAGGTTCTGCTCCAATGCGGCATCATGGTAAACCAGCGCGCGCTTTTCGATCTGCCGGTCGAGCGCTTCGGATTCCTCCAACAGCTTGAGATCGACCTTAGAAAACGTGAACGGCGGCGGCTGTCCATGGGCCCTCTGGATAGCGAAGGCTGCACCCACAACAGTCACGGCCATAATGAAGGCTCGACGCATAAAATGGCTCTCGGCCAGCATGAGCCAGTAGTAGCGGGCATGCTTGACGGCCTTCTTGGTTCGACCTATGGCATCGCTTCGATAGCGTTTGGACTTGGCTGAGATCGCCATAAATGGTCCCCAATACGTTCTATCACAAGCTGGCGGCGGAAGACAGTCGCTCGAAAATCCTCTCGACGCTGTAGGATTGCGGAAATCTCGCGGTAGCCGGACGTACCAACGCATTAATCTTCGAGATAATTGTCGCTGCCCTTGGGACCGGATAGGACCTTGCTCCGAAGATCTTGTGAACGTCACCTCCTATCCGAAGAATGCGATATCTGACAAGTAAACGCGGGTGTTTTGCGCTTGATCGAAGCCTATGTATCGCAGTCCCACCGCGGCCTCCTGTGACTGGAATGCAAGATTCGGCGAAATGAACGGCGCACGGACCCCAAAGCCAGGGTGATCAGCCTCATCGGCGCTTATCTCGTGATTTCGAAATCGATCCACTGCGTCGTCGGCGCGGATTTCGATCCCGGCTTGGTCGCCTGCGCACCGAGCAGGTACTGCC
>JBEKYE010000178.1:0-9458 GCA_049511275.1 Bryobacteraceae bacterium | reverse complement strand
AATCCCGGCCGCAGGGCAGCACCAGGGCAGCACGTCAGCCCTCCATACGGCCATAAACGCGCTGGTCGCGAACTGAACTGGACCGAAAACGCAACTACTTAGACCCAACTGAACCGAACTGAACTGTAAAGTAGCGGGTTCGATTCCCGTTAGCGCTACCACAAACGAAAGACTTACGGGCAGCAGGGCAGCACGCGCACGGAACGAGCAGAAAGACTCCGCCCTGTCGCGCCTCATCCTTGGGCCGTCATGACAGCCACATTCTTCCCGAAGTTCCGAGGCGTCGCGATAGGTCAAATCTCGGAGAGGGCAACCACATGCCTGCTGGAGCTGGTTCCGACCGCACGTTCCGAGCCTGCCGTTGCCCCGCGTATCACGGGATCTCTTTGGTTGTAACTGATCGGTGGAGACAAGCGTCTGTCGGTCCTATTACGGGCCCCACAACACCGTGCTCGGCCTTCGCTTTATTATATGCAACTACTGTCGCTTCAAACTCGCAACGTTGATTCGAACACGACGAGGCTGGCCCGTAACTCGACACCGGGTGATCCGGCGGCTCCCGGGGCGGTAGGAGTCAGCGAAGGACAGCGAAGTTCCGAACGATGACAGGCGGTACGGTCTCTGTGAGCAGGGCGAAGGCCGACAGCGTAATCCGCGTTTGCAGTGCGTCGTCGTTCGGAGCGCCCAGAGGATATCCGAACGGGAAATCCACGAACAATGCCCGAGGCGGAGCGACTCGTTCCGTGATCTCGCGGCACAGCGTCACGGAGACCGTGGGAATGCCGGCCTTCTCGATGATGCTCTGGATCAGTCCGACCGACTGATGGCACATCGGTCAGACTGGCGTCAGCAGAACGGCATCCACCGCGTCTTCCACCAGAATGTGGGCAACCTCCGGCGCTGTACTGTTGATGAGGCGGCCAGGCGCGGAGATCGAACCCATGAAGCTGAAATGATGTGGCGCAACGGAGCCGATGACCCCCTTCTCCGCCAGGGACTTCAGCCGATCCAGCGGCAGAGCCAGATTCTTGTCCGATGCAATCCCGCGGATGTCAAAGGCCTCGCTTCGGTGAGCGATACCCAATGTACTTAAGACGGTATCCAGGGGCAGCACGCGGTAGGAACAGTCTCCTCCACGAATGGAGCCGTCGAACGGGAGTTGGTCCGGCTTGAAAAAAGCCGCGGTGGTGACGACCGCGACCCGAGCCTCGCCTAGCGGCTTGCTTAAGCGCGCGCCCGGGCGCCAGTCGACTTTGCGGTACGGGTAGGCCCTCATGAAAATTTGGTAGGTCAGCTTGAGATCGGAGAGTTTCGCCATGTCGTTGTCTTCTTTAGATCACGCGCCGCGGCGCGCCATCAAGACGACGGGCCATCGAGCGCCGTCACGCCCCGGATATCGCCGCGCAAGCCGAACAGACGCTGGAACCGGCGGATCATCCCGAGAAGCCGCCATGTTATTGCGCGGCAAGCCGCGTGAGATCTTCCGGCCTGTCTACGTCGAACCACGCGGGTCCCAGTGCCACACTGAGCCCGCAACCCGTCAGCGCCTTGACCGTATCGCTAAGCGTGTCGCCGCTAGACCATCGAACGCGCTCGAACATAGCCGAGGCTATTTTGCCGCAAGCGATGGCGTAGAACCCGCCATCGTCCACCGGGCCCAGGGATACATCGGCAGGGGAGGCCAACAAGGCGCTGATGTGCGCCGCCGGCAGCCCTGGGGAGTCGCTGCCGAGGATCATCGCCTTCGGCCGTCCCGCCGCGAGCGCGCGTTCGAGAGCCGCGTAGATCCGTTCCCCCAGTTGACCGGCGCACTGCACCGACCGCGCCACCGGAAACTCAGACCAAGCCTGCGTTGGCTCATCGGTGGAGAGTTCCACGTCCGCATCGCCACGAAAGGATTCCAGCATGACCAGTGTCTGGCGAACGAACGAGGAGTGAAGATCGGCTGCGCGCTGCGGGCCGACTCCCAGCCGCGTCTTCACACGCCCCGGCGCCGGCGCTTTCCCGAATAGTACGATCAGGGGGAGCAACACTCGATTTTATGCCGAAAAGGGCCTCACGATGGGAACTGGAGTGTGGGAACGACTTCACCGGACAGGAGGATAAAGTCGAGCCAGTAAGTGAGGCGGAACGCCCAGATAATACAGCCCCTGGATCAGAAGCCAGCTCCCCAACGTCCGAAACAGCCCGGAGTTACGCCACCGGCGGTCGGAAACCCAAATAGGGAGTTCGAGCAAAGCCAACCTGCCGGCTTTCGACAGCCGCCGTGCAAAATCGTAGTCCTCCATGATCGGCCACAACCGGTACCCGCCCAGTTTTTCAAAAACCGTCCGCCGGCAGAAGATGCCGGAATCGCCATAGACTATCCCCCCTTTTCGACGCCAGCGGTTGATGCGTGTGAAGGCGCCGGCGGCCCAGTCGTTTCCCTCGTACCGAATGTCGAAGTTACCGCCCACGATGGCGGCATCCTCCATGGCGCGGCGGATCTGGTCCAGGGAGCCCGCCTCGAGGCGAACGTCGGCGTGAAGGAACAGCAACGTCTCACCGGAAGCGGCCGTCGCTCCTGCGTTCATCTGCGCCGCGCGCCCGATCTCACTTCGGACAAGACGGGCCCGTTGCGAAGCAAGCTCCGCGGTCCTGTCGGCCGATCCGCCATCCACCACGATGACCTCCGCAAACTCCTGGTCGCCCAGGTTGTCCAGCAACCCGCCGATGGCGGCCTCTTCGTTGTACACGGGAACGATGATCGATATGGCCGGAACGGGAGGCATCGGGACCAGAACAGATCAGCTTAGCAGGCCGTATGAAGAAGACTGGTACACTTCAATGAATCCGAAAATGATCAGGCCCCGACACCCCGACGGACTCGATTTGGTGAACCCGCGCGGAGAACCTCGCGGATTCGTGGACCCCAAGAACCTCGGAGGCCAGCCCGTGCTGGAAGACCTATGGGTAATGCAAGGCTCTCTCTGCGATCTTCGCTGTAAGCACTGCTATACGGCGTCATCCCCTTCGAACAACCGCCTGGAGCAGATCGCCTTCGCCGAACTCGCGCCGCATCTGGAAGACGCCGGACGCTTCGGTGTTCAAAAGATCTACTTCACCGGCGGAGAAGTGTTTGTCAATGAGAACGTGCTGCGAGGCCGGGCGGAGCGGAACGACCAGTTCCTGGAAAGCCTCGCCCTCGCTCTCGAAATCGCGCCAGTCGAAGTGCTCACAAATGGTCGCTTGTACATCAGGAATCACTTTGCAGTTCTGCGACGCCTTCGCGAGCGCCACGGCGGCCGCTTGACCCTGCGCATCACGCTGGAGAGCCCGGACGAACAATACCACGACGCCATCCGCGGGCGAGGTACGTTTGCTCAAACAGCGGAAACTATCCGGCTACTGGCCGAGATGGGTTTTCCACTCGTGATTGCCGCAGAGCGGTCGTTGTTGGACGGGCGGACCGACGTCCAGATTCGTGAGAGCTACCGCTCTTTGTTTCCCGGAGCGGCCGTCGAAATCAGCCTGATCGAGAATATGCTCGAAATGGGCCATCATCTGACCACCCTTGCGCGCCGCGGCGAATCGGCACATGCCGAGGTCTTCGTGACTACAAACTGTTTCGCGGCCCTCTCCAAACCCCCTGAGCAGCTGATGTGCCACTTCAGCCGCTCGATCCAGAAGATCGACGGCGAACTCCGCTACTATCCGTGTCCTGTCATCTGCGACGATCCGCGATTCGAGATGGGCGCCACGCTCGCGGAATCCATTCGGCGCGTCTACACCGCGCACAAGAATTGCTACGACTATTGCATGAAAGGCCGGGGGGCAACTTGCCGCACGCAAGCTATGTGATCCTCCCGATTGATTTGGGGCAACACGGCGCAGCGAGGTTCACTCATCCACTTGGCTGCCAACCCCGACATCTGCACTGAAAAGAGATTGGAGCAGATTCGGCGCGAGCAGTACCGGGAAGTCGGCCTGTGGCCGGAAATCCCGAGGGCTGGCGCGCGTCCGTACCAGCCCGACAACGGATGAAATTATTAGAGGGCACCAGGTAGACGCTGATCGTCACTGAAGTTTGTTTCCCAGGCGATCCCCGGCTCCCCGGCGCTGAAACTCATCCCACCGCCGCGCCGCCTCATCGTCTTGGCCGCGCAGGCGTGCGCGTATACCTCCGCCGTCGTCCGCACCGAAGAGTGCCCCAACCGCTCCGACACCACCGGCAGCGGTACCCCATCGGCCAGCAGGTGCGACCCGTGGCTGTGGCGCAGCGAGTGCAGGCTCGCCCCCTTGGGAAGCCCCAGCCTGCGGAACAGTAGCGAGACTAGGTGATGGTATCCCGTCCGGAGATTTTCCCGGGCTCGGTCATGGTGAAAATGATGCGGCTCAGCACGATAAGGATCGGAGGCCCCACAACGAGGAAGCCAAGCAGCAGGGATCCCCTAGCGCTCCAGGACATGCTGCGTCTGGTCCGCTTCTGGATTGATTCGAGCCCTGCAGTACTTGTCGGCGGCAAGTTAAGTGAGTTCATGGATTCGTTTGCCCGGAATTGGCATGTCTCCTGGCGAAAGGGGACACCCGATCAAGTTTTTTCCTGGGTCAAAGAGTGCTCTGTAAGGGACATGGCTCCTCCCGGTCGCGGCGACATCATGATCATGGGAGGCATGAGCGACGCCATGACCGTGGAGTGCATGAAAAGGCCCTACGGAGCGGTACGCTTTGATTTCCCAGCGCCATTCTGGAATGGATACGGAGTCGTAGATTCGGCAATCGACGTCGGAGTTTCTGGGAGATTTCATGTCATAGGCAAGGCCTCCGACCGGGAGCTCTATTATTTGAGCCATCGATAGGGGCCGCTCCACTTACTTCGCCGGCGTTTTCCTCCAAGGCCCAGATCACCGAAGCGTAGATACCCTTCAAGAAATGTTTCAGTATGAAAGCGTTAGAGGCCCCTTATTGAGAGCTAAGAACAACGGCTTCTAACTTGGCGCACTTCAGCGCTGGCCGGCCATCGAAGAGAGTTCCAGCATCGTAAGCCACGGACAAACTCAGCGCGACAGGCGTGCTACGACAGCGCGCGCAATCGGGTCGCGCAGCCCTTTCTTGGTGGTCACGTCCGGCGCGTTTAGGAGCCTCTGCGCCTGCTGGACGGAGAGCCAGTTCCCGACCCGAACGCCGATGGACTTGGCACCCTTCACGCGCGTGATGCCAGCGGCCAGTTCCGGCGCGAGCAGGCCGTTGTCGGCCGCCTCAACCGCCAGTTTCCGCACCGCCGTGATGCGGACGTTGATGGAGACGGACCCGAGGCCGCGTGCCTCCAGCGCAACGCGCCAGGCGCTCACGGTGGCCTTGGTGAAGCCCGCGCGGGGCTCCTGCGCGAACCAAGCGAAAAACTCGTCCAGTCCCAGGTTGTACACCCGCTTGGTGATCGGAGAAGAAACGCTATCCAGGACCAGGGCCTTCAATCTGCGCCAATCCGCCGCTCTGTTTGCAATCGCTATCTCGCTCATTTCAGTCCTCTTAATGGGCCTTACTGGAACTGGAACCAGTTCAGGTTTCCGATGCCGCCGCTGCTTCCGGTGGAATCGAATACCACGTAGAGGTCTTGCACCCCCGTCGCACCAGACGCAGGAGCAGTTACCGTCGTCCAGGTTTGCCAGCCGCCAGTGACGGGAATTGGGGCCTTCGCGATCAGAGGTCCGATGGGGCTGCCGAGGTGAAACTCCAGGGTGCCGCCTAGGCCGGCGCTTGCCAGGCGGACCTTCACGAAAGTGACCCCGAAGCCGAAATCGACGGACCGGTACTCCGACCAATACCCTTTGCTCGTGTATCCCAGATCAAATCCGCCGTCAGTGTCGCTGCATGGTTCCGTTTGCAGACCGGAAATGTCGTTATAGCTGGACGCCTGAATCTGCTGAACTGCAGCCACCGTGTACATCCAGCATCTCCTCCGGTTGGGCGGTCCAATGCGCGCTGGACCCGAAACAGCACGCGCCCAGGCGGCGCAGCCAGCCTCTATGGGGGCGTTCCACTGGAACGTCGCCCCTGACAGGGCGGGCAAGGTGTAAGTCAGAGATCTCGCGTTCCAGACCACCTGAAACGTCTGGGTGGAGGCCGAATCGTTATAGACCACTAGCACCCTGGACCGATCGGGGTTGAGGAAGGCCGAGCTTAGGAGACCGGGGGCGTTGTTCGACCAGATGCGCACGGCCCCGGGCAGCACGAACTTGCTGAAATGCCCCAGGGTGTAATAGTCGATGGTATTCGCCACGGCGCCGGTATTCTGGTCGACAGTGATCAAGCCGCTGCAAGTGTCGCAGCCGCCTGCATGCGGCCCGCGGTTCTGGTCGAGCGCTAGTCCCCATTTGACGTAGGCTTTGCCCCAACTCCGCATGGAGTGAATAATGGCTTCAAAGTCCGTCCGCACCTCGTCGGCGATCCACGTCCCGCCGGAAGCTTCGGTTACGTACTGGCCGAGGTTGGGATAAAGGTTGTGCAGCGTGGTCATAGAGCCGGCAGTTCCGCTGTACCAGTGCCACGCAACCCCGCCGACCTGCTCGGAGCCGGCGAGCGCGGCATCGGCGAGGACGGTCTCGGGGTACGAGGGGGTGTCCCAGTTGTGGTCGTAGACGAGGATCCTGGTGCTAAGGTGGCTGGCTGCTAGGGCGGGGAGCACAAAGTTCTTCAGAATGGTGAGCTGGTCGGTGGCGGGCATGGACTCGCCGGGATAGTCGGTGGGAACGTACAGGGGCTCATTCTGGAGTGTGAGGTAGTCGACGGGCACGCCGGCGGCCTCATAAGCCTGCGCATACTTCACCAGGTAACCGGCGAAGGCGGTGTAGAAGGAAGGCAGCAGGGACCCGCCGATCATGGAATCCGTGGTTTTCATCCAGCCCGGCGGGCTCCAGGGCGATCCAACCAATTTGATCTGTGGGTTGATGGTGCGGGCCTGACGGAGGAGCGGCAAAATATCGGTTTGATCGTGGGCGATCGAAAAGCCCACGAGATCCGAATCGGTGCTTCCGGCGGGGATGTCGTCATAAGAATAGTCATACCGTGCAAGGTCGGAAGCGCCCATGGGATTGCGCAGAAAGCTGATGCCGATTCCCCTGGTGCGATCGAACAGCGACGTCATGACATCGTCAAGCGCAGCGGAGGCGACCTTCTCGTTCAGGAGGAAAGCGGCGGAATCGGTCATCGAGGCTCCAAAGCCTTCGATCGATTGGAAGGCCTGGTTTTCGGACACGAAGATGGTGGGGGTAGTGGCGGAGGCTCCGGCGGAAAAGGAGACCAGACTCTGCGGCTGCATCAGTGTGTTCTGGTCGTCAGTGGTGAGCCAGACGCTGACCGTTTGGGCGTTCATCAGGCCCGCGCCGGCGCCTAGGAGCCACAGGACTGCGGGTCTTGAAAGCAAGCTCTTTCGGAGCATTCTCTCTGCTTTTTCTGGTTCTGCAGCCACTGCTCAATGCACACCGGCTTCTGCCCCACAATCAGGCCGCAGGCAAATTCCGCGGTGAAGCATGGTAAGGCAATGCTTGATCGTCGTTTTCATTCCTGACGTCATTGCTTACACTTCCTAAATGGCACCAGTATACACCGCAAGATAGACACGGGGGAGTATCCAGATCGTTACCCTCTACCGACGCGTAGCGTCCGTCGCGCCAGGCGCTTCGTTGTGACGCCGCAGGGTAGACCGGCGCGCTCTAACTCCGGGATTCCACGCCAGCGTTAAGGCGCGATATCGGCAGCTTGCCTCCCGCAAGTTGGCGTGATGGCTGTCGTGGCTTCCAGCGGGAGGCGCATGCATTCCTAGCCCACCGATTTGGCAGGGCGGGGAATGGTTCAGTACCGGGGATTTCCGGCGCCGCGCTTTCCCGATCATTCCCATCCTTCTACTTTCCCGCGGCCCACGCCAGTCCGTCCACCGACTCTCGTGCATCCATCAGCCGGTCCACTGTCCGCGTGGATGTCTCGACACCGAAATAATCTATCACGGGCGGCGCCGTGCCGCTCGTTGATCTGCGACCGCTGAGCGTCGCCGATTACAGGGGGGTGGACGGAAACGCCTTCGTCACGGCCATCCAAGCCATGTTCGCATTCGCCCAACTCACCCGCCCTGTCGGCGATCCGTTCGTCGATGTCTGGGCGCGCGTCAGGTAGTCCTTGAAGACCGGATCGTTCATCGCAGGGCTGCCGTTGGCGAGTTCAGGCGAGACCACGGCGGTGATGCCCGGTGGCAAGCTCTGCAGTATTCCCGGCGGGGGCGGGTTCGTCGGAGGACTGAGAAGGCAGGCGTCCTGGTAGCCCTGCATGAACCTGTCTTCGAGGTTGATCAGCAGCAGGCCGTCGTCGCCCGGGTTAATGGGCGCTTGCCAAAGGCCGTTGAAGTTTAGGAAATCGTAGCGGGGGATCGGGCCCGTCATCGGGGGGAGCGGTCCGCGCGTAGGCGGCCCCGGTATCGGGATGGTGAATAACTGTTCGATCGGGCCTATGCGATAGATCGGGATCTGGGCTTTGGGCTTGGCAGCGTTCGTCGTGCAACGGTCGATGACCATCAGGTTGCGCACGCGTGTCATCAGCGCGTTAAACGAATTCGTGTAAACGTCCAGCATGTTTTTGGGCGGGGCCTGGACGTTGACATTTGGCGTGTTGAAATTGTTGTAACTCATGATCGCATCCAACTCGAACGACACAATATGCGTCGCGCCAGCCTGCACGGCGATGTCGATCGGGGTTTGGTCCAAGACTCCGCCGTCGACCACGACGATACTCCTGGTAGGGAGCGAGGGATTGCCCGTCGAGTTCCACACTGACGCATCCTGCGTAATGGCCCAGTCAATGGGGGGGAAAGCGAGCGGAAGCGCCGCAGACGTCATCACGGCGTTCACGATCGGGTTCGTGACGCTGGGGCCCGGCCAGAACGCATATTTCGGCGGACCCTGTCGCGTCGAACCCGCCAGATCTACGACCCACGTCGCGTCGTTGGCGATCTTCGCGATGTTGGCCGCCGGCGCCAACGCGTAGATCATCAACCGGCTGTCCGTCAAATTCGCGCCGGTCAAATACAACTCGGGCGGCGGCGGACTGGCGCTCGAGCGACTCAGCCAGTCGGCCCTCACCCCGGGATCGCCGGTGCTGGGCACGTTCGGCGATTTTGTGAGAAATGTCTGAAGGGCGGTCCGCAAGCCTGCCGGGGAGAGCAGGTGATCGGACAGTACGTTCGTCGCCAGCGCAACGCCTTCGGGAGTGTCGGGCGAGGGTTGGACTTGCCCCGGAGCGACTTTGCTGGCGACGAAGAAGAAGGCTACCAGCTCGAGGAAAATCGTGAGATTCGCGATCAACTGGACGACGTCTGCGCCGAGATTCAGCGCATCACTAGCCCCTTGCGCGCCGGCGACGGCTAGATTGATCGAGGTCGACCCCAGGTTGCCGACGTCGGTGGCGACGGCACTCAGCTCACTTGGGAGGCT
>JBEKYE010000177.1:0-9480 GCA_049511275.1 Bryobacteraceae bacterium | reverse complement strand
CGCCATAAGGCAAGAGATTGGTTGTAGGAATCCAGCGCCTTTTGCTTCTCGCCGAGTATGGAGTAAGCCGAACCGAGGCTCGTCCGAATATTGGCTTCACCAGCGCGGTCCCCCAAGGCACGCGTGAGCGGCAGGGCCTGCGTGTAATAGTCCAGCCCCTTCTGCACCTCCCCGAGTTCCAGGTAAACCGAGCCGAGGTTGATCACCGTCTCCGCCTCGCCGGCACGGTCCCCGACGGCGCGCCGGAGCGGCAGGGCCTGGTTGTAATGATCCAGCGCCTTCTGCTTATCCCCGAAGGCCGCGTAAACCACGCCGACGTTGTTCAACGTCGTCGCCTCGCCGGCGCGGTCCCCTACGGCACGCCGGAGCGGCAAAACTTGGTTAAAGTAATCCAGCGCCTTCTGCTTCTCCCCGAGGTAGAAGGAAACCTCGCCGATACTGGTCAGGGTGGTTGCCTCGCCGGCGCGGTCCCCCAGCGCACGCTGGAGCAGTTGGGCCTGATTGAAGTAATCCAGCGCCGTCTGCTTCTCCCCGAAGGCGGAGTAAACCGAACCGATGCAATACCTCGTCAAGGCTTCTTCATAGCGATCGCCGGCCGTGTTCCACAGCGGCAGACTCGCCAGGTATTTCTGAATCGCAGTCTTTAACGAGTCCGCGCCCCCTTGCCCGTTGAGTTGTACAGCCTCAGCAAACATTCGCTCCGCAGTGATGCGCGCGCGATCCTGGTCGCCAGGAGTCCGAACAGGCTCCACCGTCACACGGTAACGGCCGGCGGCTGCATTCTTGTCACCGGAGGCCACTTCCAATCTGTAAATCCCCTGCGCCTCTGTGATCGTGGAGATTTGTTCCAGGCCGAAGTTACCATTCGGACTATCCATCGAGCCGATTGGTTTGTCGTCGGGGGCGTAAAGCGTTAAAGCCACATCGATGCCAAGCTGGTCGACGATGGCGTGGATGAACTGTCCTGCTTCCGCGCGAATCGCATAGGCGTGTTTCTCGCCGCCCTGCAGGGTTCGCTCCAGCGGTTTACCCGGTTCCGGAAATGTGGCTTCGCTCTGTGGTTGGCCGCCAGTGCCTGACGAGCTCTGGGCGCGCACGGGCCCAGCCGGCGACAGGCACGCAACCGCGAAAATGACGAATCCCCGCATCATCGCACTACCTCCTGGCCGGCGCGCTAACTCCCGCCCGCGGGTACATCGAGGCTTTCACTTTCGCGGATCGAAGCGCACTTCAACCTCGGTGCTCACTTTCACGGGGTGGCCGCCCTGCACCGGGGGCTGATAACGAAACTGAGACCACGGCACAGTCTCACAGAGTTGCGCGCCGGTTTCGAGCTCAGCGATTTTCCCTTCCGGGTCAATCACGACTTTGCAACGAACCGTTCCCCCCGTGGGTTCCCAAAGCGGTGCGGTTTGAACCGTCGGACCCGCAATCAGAAAAGTGCGTTGTTTATCCGCCGCCACAGCCACTTCGGGAATCTTCTTCTCCTCGGCCGCGGCGTCTTTCTTCGGTTCCCCGGAAGCCGTGCCGCTCTCCGTAGATGTAGCGGGCCGTATCCGCGTAACCAGGAATACGGACCTGGCCGGATACCGTTGCACCCGGGCGCGCAAAACCGAGGCATCCGCATCGACTGCATCAAAGGGCAGGCCGCTCCAGGCCATCTTGACGACATGCTCGCAGCTTGCTTCGAGCGGATAGCCGTTCTTGCCCTGGTCGGGATCGCCAATCTCGTCGATGGCCTTTTGCGCGTCGACGCCCTCGGCAACATACTCGTTCCCGTGGACTACCTCAACGGCAGTCTTCAGGAACAGGCGGTAGCGATGCGCGCCTTCCCAAAGGTACACAGAAGGTCCGCCTGCGTTCAGAGCGGCATCGGCCGCCCCGCTCGATTCCACCAGAACTTGGGCTTTCCCCTGGATTTTGTCCAGCGCGGTCCCGGCTTTCTTGGACTCTTTGGCTGGTGGCTCGCTGGAGCAACCGCCCAATGCGGCCAGCGTAAGTGCGAGAAAACAGAAAATGCGTGCGTTGCGGTTCATCCGTCGTGCCCTCGCTTTCGAGACGTCTTCGTCCGAATCTGAAGGTATCACAGGGCATGATCGCTGACAACGGATCCGTCGCCCATTCGTCCCCGCGCCTGCTGCTGGCTTCGCATTCAGCCGCCGGTGGCTGGAATTCCGCCCGGCTCCGGCGTCGCCGCACGCTGTCCAGGCACTGGTACTCTGACCGCCTGATTTGAGGCCTTTGTGCGACCCATCGCTTATGCCAATGGCCCCGATGCGAGCCGCGACCGTGAGGGAGCGGTTGCCCGCAAGAGAACATCACGCCGTCCAGGCACTACCGCAGCGAATACCAGGCCTTGCGCCGGGTGCGCGCCTGGTCGCAGGGAATCGGGACGCCGGACAATACAGCCTGCGGATTGCTGACGAGTAGCCGCTCGGCGGTTGCAGCGCCGGATCGTTCTTCCACAAACTGCCATCCCTCCCTCATCACGGGCGGACGGTGCTTCACATCGTGCCCATCGCTGGCTAGGAAATGAATCATGCCATGGTCCAGCAGGTACTCGCCGGCGGCCTTCGCGGGACGTCCGAAGCGGCCCAGCAGCGACTGCACCGTCACCTGGACGAAACTGCCCTGGCGAATCCAGGACTCCAACTCGGGCAGATTCTTTTGCAGGATCGGGTTGCGCTCCGGATGGACCAGAATGGGCGGCGTTCCAGCGTCGCCCAGGCGGGCCAGAATCTCGCTGCTGGTTTTGGGAATGACAAAATCGGAGAGCTCGATCAGCACATAACCGCGATGGTTGACGGACCAGGCTTCCGGCGAGCGCAGCACGGCTTCCACGTTCTCCAGGGTGAAATGCAGCTCGCAGCCGTAATGGATGCGCGGAATGTCGTGGGCGGCCCGCTGCAATTCGGCGATGGAAAGCGCGGCGCGGCCGGGATCGAATGCAAATTCCGCATTGCAATGCGAGGAAGCCACCATGTCGGTGGTGCCGGCCGCGGCCGCCATGCGCAGCATCTCGAGGGCTTCGTCCAGGCTGCCGGCGCCGTCGTCGAAGCCCGGCAGGAGGTGGCTAGGAATGTCGATCATCCGTCTGGAAGAGGTATCGACGGATCGACGGGGCGAGTTTAGGCGGGTGGAGCGGGCCGCTTCGCGGCCAAACCCGGCCGGGGGTCGGGTTGCGGCTCAGGGGAGCCGCCCTCCTTACCCTTGCGGCTTCATGCGCTCCAGCTTGCGGTACAGGGTCTTGCGTTCGATCCCCAACTTCTTTGCGGCCTTGCTCTTGTTGCCGCCCATGGCCACCAGCATCTTGCGGATCTGCTCTCCTTCGGCGTCCGCCAGCGTCTCGGCCTGGCCCGACTCCTTCACCGCGAGCGCGTCATCGACGGCGTCCTTGTCGATGCGGTCGGCCAGAATGACCATCCGCTCGATCACGTGCTGCAACTGCCGGACGTTGCCGGGCCACGTCTGGTCCTGCAATGCTTCGGCGCCGGAGTCCATCAGTTTCACATCGCGGTTGTAGCGCTCGTTGTATTTCCTGACGAAGTGCTGGCTGAGCAGCAGAATGTCGCTGCGGCGTTCCCGCAAGGGCGGCATGACGATGCGCACCACGTTGAGGCGATGCCAGAGATCCTCGCGGAACTTGTTTTCGCTCACCATCCGTTGCAGGTCGCGGTTAGTGGCGGCCAGCACCCGCACGTCCACGGTTTTCGAGCGGGATGCGCCCACCGGGCGGATCTCGTGGCTTTCCAGAAAACGCAGCAGCGCCAATTGGAAATTCTGTTCGATATCGCCGATTTCGTCCAGAAAAACCGTGCCGCGGTTGGCGGCTTCGAATACGCCCACGCGGTCGCGGTCGGCGCCGGTGAAAGCCCCGCGCATCGCGCCGAACAATTCGCTTTCCAGCAGCGAAGGCGCGATCGCGCCGCAATCCACGGGCACGAAGGGCTGATCCTTGCGGTGGCTGAAGCGGTGGATCATGTGCGCCACCAGGTCCTTGCCGGTGCCGGTCTCGCCCTCGAGAATCACGGTGGCGTCGGTGGGCGCGGTCTTCGAGACGGTCTTGTAGACTTCCACCATGGCCGCCGAAGTGCCGATCATCTCGGTCTCCAGCGGTTCCTCTTCTTCCGATTCCTCTTCGTCCTGGTTATGCGCATCTTCGGCCCGGCTGATGGCGTCCAGCAGCACATCCAGTTCAAACGGTTTGGCGATGTAGTCGAACGCCCCGCCGCGCGTCGCGGCCATGACGGTCTCAATGGTGCCGCGGCCGGTCATCAGGATGACGCAGCAGCGTGCGTCCTTGCGCTTGGCGGCATCCAGCACGTCCAGGCCGGTGTGTTCGTCGATGTAGATATCGGAGACTACGATGGGGTAAGCCTGATTGGCCAGGCGCTCGATGGCGTCGCCGGTGGTCGAGGCCGCATCCACGGTATAGCCGTTTTCTTCTAGAGCCGTCTGGATGGTGAACTGGAACGCGGGATCGTCTTCCACTAATAGTATTTTCGGCATTCAGTTTCGTTCCGCCGCCGTGGCCACGGCCGCCGGCAGCACCAGCGTAAAGCAGGAACCGGCGCCGGGCTGGCTGGTCACTTCGATTTGGCCGCCGTGCTGTTCCACGATCTGTTGGACGATGGAAAGCCCGATTCCAGTGCCCGCTTCGCCGGACTCTTCCGCCTTTTTCGTGCGGTAAAACTTTTGAAAGATCTGTTTGACTTCCTTCTGGTCCATGCCGATGCCCTGGTCCTTCACGGCGATCCGCACGAAGCCCTGATCCTTCGACGCGCCCACCGTGACCTCGGTGCGCTGCGGAGAGTATTTCACGGCGTTCGTCAGTAAATTGTAACAGGCATACTCGATCAGCTCGCGGTCGCCGTTGAATTGCAGCTCCGCGGGCGCGGGGTCGACCGAGATGGCGATGCGTTTGCGCTCCGCCACGGGCCGCACGCGCGTCACGCAGACATCGATCAGGGGCCCTACAGGAATGGGCTCGCGCTTCAGCTCCATTTGCCCGGCCGTGAGGCGCTCGACGTGCAAAAAGACTTCCACCATGCGGGCCAGGCGCTTGGATTCGGAGTTGATCAGGTCGGCCACCTGTTTGCGTTTTTCTTCGGTCAGCGCGTATTTCGAAATCAACTCGCTCGATCCCTGGATGGCCGAAAGCGGCGTGCGCATTTCGTGGGTCACGAAGTGCATGGCCTGCTGGTAACGCTGGCGCGCGGATTGTTCGATGTGCCAGTCGCGCCGCACCACCAGGTGATAGTAGCCGGCGGCGGCGAGGGTGGAAATGACGGCGGCCGATACCGGCGTCGCGAACGATAACACGCTTTGGTGGAGGAAAAAAAGATAAGGCGCAATCATGGAAGCCGCCACCACCGCCGCGCCGCCGGCATAAGCCCACCAGCCGGGCAGATAGCGGAACGACAGGCCGGCGGCCACCACCAGGCCGAGCGAGAGCAACAGCGCCCACTGCTCGCCTGCATCCGTAAGGAAGAGCGACTGCGCCATGGTTTCGAACGCCGCGGCGTTGATTTCGATTCCCGTCGTGCTCTGGCCGTAGGCGTATGGGGTGAAGAGGCGGTCGCGCACTTCGGTGTCGGCGGTGACACCCACGAAGACCGCCTTGCCGGTGAATTGCGACGCCAGCGCGGGGCTCTCCAGCAGGCGCTCGAGCGGCACCTTGGGAATGCTCATGCCGGGCGGCATGTAGCGGACGCGCATCAGTCTGCCGTCACGCGTCCGGCGGGTGGGAATCACCGTGTCACCCACCTGGAGATCGCTCTGCGATTGCAGGCCTCCCTGCCTTTCGATAATGGGCGCGCCGCGGCTGAGCGCGAAAGCCTCCAGCGCCAGGGCCCAGCGGCGATCGTGTCCGGCGATCTTTTCGAGCGAAATCGAGCGGGTGATGGAGTCGTAATCGTCGGGCTCCGCGTGGACATGGCCGATCTTCGCGGCGCAGCGTTTGAACTCGGGATTGGGATCTTCCCATTGGACAGGTTTGTCCATCAGGAGCGCCGAGAGCACCAGGTTGGGAGTCTGGCAAAAGACTTTGGCGAGAGCCCGGTCTGCCTCCGCATCGTCTCCCTGGTCGGTGAGGATGACGTCGACCGCGACGGCCTTCGGGTGGGCCGCCGCCACCAGGAGCAAACCTTCGGCCAGCGGCCGCCGGATGCGGCGCATGCCGCCGATCGAGGCGAGGGTGGCTTCGTCGATGGCGAGGATGGCCGATTGCGGTTGCCAGGGCTTGGGCTGGTACAGGCGGAACATGTGATCGTAGGCCGAATTATCCACCTGCCGGCCGAACTTCCAACTGCCCAGCACGGCCACCAGGAAGGCCGCCGCCAGCAGTCCGGCGTACCATGCGGTTCGTCGCCAGCCTCGCTGTTCCACAGTTTCAGTATAGTGTCGCGCGCCGGTGGTTTATTCCATGCTGCGGAGTTGAGCCGTTGACCGGTGCCCTGTCGCCCACTCGCAGAGATCGAAGGGCGGGAGTTGCTCAAAAGGCTGATCGCCCAGAAGCGGGCAATAGCTAGCCCACTCGCTAGCCACTTACCGGGAAACCTGTTTATCGGCGTCGACGCGCGTTACGCCAACGGGGGATGCACAATGAGATAAACCCAAGTTTGATAAGACGCCAGGATGATGCAAAGGATGTTCAACAAGATGAGCATTGCGAATCGAGCTTTGGATGCTCGATAGCCGAAGGCACGAAGCAAGGAGAGTTGGCTACCAGTCGCAATGAAGGCAGAGAGCAGAAGTACAAGGATGCAACTTCCCCAGCGTCGCATTACCGTTTGCGAACTTGTCAAGCAGCAACGTATGGACTCCTGCCCACAGGACCAACCATAGGGGCAGAGCCACCGTTACCAGCCACGATATCGCCGTCATTATGAAGGTCCGCGCTGCACGATTTCGCCCACGAGAGCTTCAGGCTCTTGCGGATGTAGAGAAGGTTCGTGAGGAGGCCAGCCGGCACGAACCAAAGCGAGAACTCGCCCTTCCCCATGGTCCAGACGGCCCTGAAATCAATATCGAGCATAATTGGCAGATCTATTCACGCCCTTTTGTCCGTGCGGCCAGTTGATACGATAAGACACCGCAGGAAGGCTGGTGGTGCCAAGCTTCAGAGTCCTGGCCGAAGTGGGCTTCCGGAAAGTGTCGCCAAAGCCCGGTCCGCGAAGCCTGCGTCGACACTTGCCAACACTTGCCTCATGCCTGGCCGGAGCCGCGTCCGCTTTCGAAGCCGGCTTATGTAAACAGTCGCCCTTACGCCACGCCGCTGACCGGCGGCTGGTACGCTTCCGCGTACATCGCCTCGGCCGCCCGCCGCCGCGTGCGCGTGCGTTCGCGCAATCCCAGGCGGTGCATGATGCGGCCCACGTGGTCCGGATCGTACCGCACGGCGAACCGGGCTAGGATCGCCTCGGCGAAGCGCGCCGTGGTCCAGCGGTCGGTTTCAAAACCGGCTGCCCGCGGACCCGTGCGGTAGACTTCCGCCACGCCGGCGAGTTGTTCCGCGTTGAGGCGGCAGGGACGGCCGGGAGCCCGCCGCTTGCGCAGCGACTCCAGTCCTTTCCCGCTCAACGAGCGGTGCCATCGGGACGCCGTGGTGCGGCTCACCCCGAATTTGCGGGCAACTTGGGACTGCGAGAGCCCCCTTTGCAGGTCCTGCGCGGCTAGCAGGCGCCTGCTCTCCATCTCATCGCGGGTCAGAATACCTTCTGCTAATGTGTCCATACGCGACGCGGTTTATCGAGTGCCAGAGCGACTCTAGAATAGCAGAAAACATTCTCAATGCAAATTGTTTTTTACAGAAAAATGTTTTGCGGAGCCCGGTGGGGCAGACGCCCTCGTCTGCGGCCGGCCCCTGGCTGGCCTGCCGGCAGGCGGACGAGGGCGTCCGCCGCGGTCCAGGGGGACCGCCCCACCAAGCCGGCGCCCGAGCGACTAGTACTCTGACCGCCTGATTTGAGGGCTTTGTGCGACCCAGCGCTCATGCCAATGGCCCCGATGCGAGCCGCGACCGTGAGGGAGCGGTTGCCCGCAAGAGAACAACATCATGCGGTCAAGGTACTAAGTGCCTGCTAAGATGGCAAATCATGATGCAGTTTCCCAAAACCGCCCTCCTGGCGCTGTTTCTCTGCGCCGGCGCGGCCCTGGCCCAGACCGGCAAGAACCTGGCCTTGCACCGGCCCGCCACCGGCAGCACACCCTGCAATGAGGATGAAAACCCCGCGCAGGCCTTCAACGGAAGTGTTTCCGGCGGCACCGGCGACAAATGGTGCTCCACCGAAGATTCCAAGTGGTTGCAGGTGGACCTGGGCTCGAACGCCAGCATCTCGAGCGTCATCCTGCGCCATGCCGGCTCGGGCGGCGAAACCAGCGACTGGAACACCCGCGCCTTCAAAATCCATGTCTCCACCGACGGCAAGACCTTCACCACCGTGGTCACGGTGACCGACAACACCGCCGACGTCAGCACCCACAAGTTCGCGCCCGTCACCGCGCGGTACGTTCAGTTGGAGGTCATCACCCCCACCCAGGATGGCGACCCCGCCGCGCGCATCTACGAATTCGAAGTCTACGGCGAACCGCCTGCCGGCAAGTAGCATATGCCTCCGCCCCGCCTGGAACTGCGCAGTGTCTCGAAGACCTACGCCGACGCCAACCAGCCGGTGGAAGTCCTGCACGACATCTCTCTTACCGCCGGGCCCGGCAGCATCACGGCCTTGGTGGGGCGCAGCGGGTGCGGCAAGACAACCCTGCTCAATCTGGCGGGGGCCATGGATTTCCCGACCACCGGCGAGGTGCTCATCGACGGGCGCTCCACCGGCTCGCTCAACGACCGCGAACTCACCGCCCTGCGCCGCACGCGCGTGGGCTTCGTGTTTCAATTCTTTCAGTTGCTGCCCACGCTCACCGTGCTGGAAAACGTGGAACTGCCGCTGCTGCTGGCGGGTGCGGCCGGGTCGGCCGAAACCGCGCTCGACCGGCTGCGCTGGGTGGGTCTCCAGGACAAGGCGGCCAGCCTGCCGCACCAGCTTTCCGGCGGCCAGATGCAGCGCGTGGCCGTCGCCCGGGCGCTGGCGCACTCGCCCGACATACTGATTGCCGACGAACCCACCGGCAACCTCGATACCGCCAGCGGCGACCACGTGCTCGCGCTGCTGCGCGATGCCGCGCGGAATTTCGGCTCCACCGTCCTGCTGGCCACGCACAGCGCCGAAGCCGCCTCCATCGCCGGGACGCGCGTCCAACTGCGCGACGGCCGCGTCCAATCCATCGATCGCGCATGAAACTCCTGCGCTCGCTGATCCTCCGCCCTTTGCGCCGCGACCCCTTGCGGACGGCCCTCACCGTTCTGTCGGTGGCGCTGGGCATCGCCGTCATCGTGGCCATCGACCTAGCCGGCGACGCGGCCACCGGCTCTTTCCGCGCCTCCATGGAAACGCTGGCGGGCAAGACCGATCTCGAGATCCTGGC
>JBEKYE010000176.1:2035-12566 GCA_049511275.1 Bryobacteraceae bacterium | reverse complement strand
GGCCTGCGCGCCACCGTGCGCATGCGCGACGATTTCGGCCGCTACCTGGCTCTCGGCGCTACCGTCGTGGTGGTGGTCCAGGGCTTGATCAATATCAGCGTGGTCCTGGGCATGATGCCTACCAAGGGCATTCCGCTCCCCATGATCAGCTATGGGGGCAGTTCCCTGTTGAGCACCCTCGCGCTGCTGGGAATCCTCATGAACGTGAGCGAACATGCCGGCTGAACGCCCGTTCGTGAAGTTCGCTCATGGGTTGTCAGACCGCTTGCTGACGCGCGCGGCTCGCATGCGAGCCGGGACCGTAAGGGAGCGGTCCTCGCGGAATGCGAGGCCGTACTGATGGAACAGAGTCTTGCCCGATCGATCGACCTCCCTTTCCTGATGGCCGGCGGCGGCACCGGCGGCCACGTCATTCCGGCGCTGGCCGTGGGCCGGGAACTGCGCCGGCGCGGCCGTGAAGTTTTCTTCGTCGGCACCGCTCATGGCATGGAAGCCAGGCTGGTTCCGGCCGAAGGCTTTGAGCTGAAGCGCATCGACATCGGCGGCTTGAATCGCGTATCGCTCCGCCGGAAGGTGGCGACTCTATTCCGCTTGCCGTTCACCACCTTCGCTTGCCGCAAATTCGTCCGCCAGGCCGCCGCGGTCTTCAGCATGGGCGGCTATGTGGCCGGTCCTCCGGTGATGGCGGCGCTGCTGGCGGGCGTCCCGGTGGTGGTGATGGAGCCCAATGCCATGCCCGGTTTCACCAACCGCGTCATCGGCCGCTTCGTCGCGCGCGCGCTCATCTCTTTCCCCGAAACGGCTGCCCATTTCGCCGCCGGCAGGACCGAAACTACCGGTCTCCCCGTCCGCGAAGAGTTCTTCCGCATCCCGCCCCGGCCGGCCGGCGGCGTCCTGAACATCTTGATCACCGGAGGCAGCCAGGGCTCGCGAACGCTCAATCGGGCCGCCCGCGAAAGCTGGCCGCTCTTCCGTCGGGCCGCGTACCGCGTGCGCATCGTGCATCAGAGCGGACCTTCCGGCCTCGCCGATTTCGCGCAGGCCGATCTGGTGGTGTCCCGGTCCGGCGCCGGCGCGGTTTCGGAACTGGCGGCGGCCGGCCGTCCCAGCATCCTGGTGCCGTTCCCGTTTGCCGCCGACGATCATCAGACCCGCAACGCCGAGGCCATGGAACGCGGCGGCGCGGCCCGCCTGGTGCGCGACGCCGGCATGCACGGAGAGAGCCTGTTCGCGGCTGTTTCGGAGTTGTACGGCGCGCCCGGCGTCCTGGACGGCATGGCCGCCGCCGCCCGCCGGTTCGCCCATCCGGGCTCCGCCCGGCGCGCCGCCGACATTTTAGAGGAGGTGGCCCGGGCCTGAAATCCGCAATTTTTAATTGACACCAGCCCCGCAAGCCGAAACAATACGTTAAGGAAATGTTTTTTCGTCCCCAGCACCTGCATTTCGCGGGAATCGGCGGAATTGGAATGAGCGGCATTGCCGAAGTGCTGCTCAACCTCGGATACCAGATCAGCGGCTCCGACGTGAAGCTCTCGCCGGTCACTCAGCGCCTCGAAGCCATGGGCGCGCGCATCTTCGAGGGCCACGCGCCTTCCAACGTCACCGGTGCGCGCGCGCTGGTCGTCAGCTCCGCCGTGGACGAATCCAACCCCGAAGTGCTGGAGGCCCGCCGCCTCCAGATCCCCGTCATCCCGCGCGGCGAAATGCTGGCCGAGTTGATGCGCCTCAAGTACGGCATCGCCGTCGCCGGCAGCCATGGTAAGACCACCACCACATCCATGGCCGCCACCATCCTCAACTACGCGGGGCTCGACCCCACCGTGGTGGTGGGCGGCCGTGTCGGCACCATGGGCGGCTCGGGCGCCCGCGTGGGCCGCAGCGATTTCCTGGTGGCCGAATCCGACGAAAGCGACGGATCCTTCCTGAAACTCGCCCCCATCCTGGCGGTGGTCACCAACATCGATCGCGAACACGTCGACCACTATCCGTCCATCGAAGCCACCCGCGCCGCCTTCATCGAGTTCGTCAACAAGGTGCCGTTCTACGGCGCCGTGATCGTCTGCCTGGACGACGCCAACGTGCAGAGCATTCTGCCCGCCATCCAGCGCCGCATCGTCACCTACGGAACCACCGCCCAGGCCGACGAGGAAGCCACCGAATTGACCCTCGATCCCTTTGCCAGCGATTTCCGCCTGCGCTACCGCTCCGCCGATCTGGGCCGCTTCCACCTGCGCATCCCGGGCCGCCACAACGTGCTCAACGCCATGGCCGCCGTCGCCGTCGCCATGGAACTCGAAGTCGCCCCCGGCGCCATTCGCGACGCGCTGGCCACTTTCAACGGCGTCGACCGCCGCTTTCAGGTGCGCGGCGTCGAGCACGGCATCACCGTCATCGACGACTACGGCCACCATCCCACCGAGATCCGCGCGACCCTGGACGGCGCCAGCCTGTGCGGTTTCCGCCGCGTCCACGTGCTCTTCCAGCCCCATCGCTTCACCCGCACCTTCCATTTGATGGACGAGTTCGCGCGCGCCTTTAACCAGGCCGACACGGTTTTCGTGATGGATATCTACGCGGCCTCCGAAAAGCCCATCGAGGGCGTCACCGCCGCGGCGCTGGTCGATCGCATCCGCCAATTCGGCCACCGCGCCGTCGAGTACGTCGGCTCGGCCGATTGCGGCGTCGAGGCGCTGCTGGGCGTGGCGCGGGAAGGCGACGCCGTCCTCACTCTGGGCGCCGGCAACGTCTGGCAGGCCGGCGAAAAGCTTCTCGACAAACTCCGGGGGATCGACTGACATGGCCCGCGCAACCCAAAAAACGGCCGGCTTCCGATGGCGCCTCTGGCTTTCGCTCCTGGCTCTTGGCGTGGTGGGCGTTTCCACCGCCATGGCCGCTCTGAAGGTCCGCCAGTTCGTCGTCACCGACCCCCGCTTTGCACTCTCCCGCGACGCCGGCTCGCTCACCATCACCGGCCTGCGGTACACCGAGCGCTCCAAGGTGCTCCGCATTTTCGCCGGCGATTTCGATCACAGCATCTTCTCCGCGCCCCTCGAAGAACGCCGCCGCCGCCTGCTGGCCATCGACTGGGTGGAAGACGCTTCCGTCTCCCGCGTCTGGCCCGACCGCCTGGCCGTCCGCATCCAGGAGCGCAGGCCCGTGGCCTTCGTCCTGCTGCACTCCAACGTTCGGCTCATCGACGCTCACGGCGTGCTGCTGAATCTGCCCGCCCAGGCGCAGTTTACCTTCCCGGTGCTCGCCGGCGTCCACGAGGATCAGACCCCCGAGCAGCGCCTGGATTGCGTGCGCGCCTTCCTGCAGGTGGAACAGGAGCTCGGCTATCTCGCCAGGGACGTTTCCGAAATCAATGCCGCCGATGCCGACGACATCCGCATCGTGGCGCAGGTGGAAAACCGCGCCGTGGAGCTGATGCTCGGTGACGCCAATTACGCGCGCCGCTATCAGAATTTTCTCGCGCATTACCCGGAGATCGCCAAACGGTCGCCGGAGGTCAAAACTTTCGATCTGCGGTTGGACGACCGCATTCTGGCAAAGGAAAAGGAGTAGCGCCCGGTCCCATGGCAGCCAAGCCCATTTACGCGGCAGGACTCGACGCCGGTAGCGGCAAAACCCGCCTGGTGGTTTGCACCCTCGAGGAGGGCCGCCTGCGTTTTCTGGGCTGCTCCGCCGTGCCGTCGCAGGGCTGGTTGAAGGGCCGCATCGCCGATCAGCGCGCCGTCACCGCTTCCATCCTGGCGGCGCTGGGCCAGGCCGAAGCCGCCGCCGGCATCCCCGTCGAATCCGTGGTCGTGGGCCTCGGCGGGCCCACCATCCGCGGCGCCGCCAGCCGTGGCGTTCTGGAGCTGGGCTACGTGCGCGAAATCGATCAGCCCGATATCAACCGCGCGGTGAACCGCGCTTCCCGCGTGCAGTTGCAGGAAGACCGCATGCTCCTGCAGTTGTTCCCTCAGGATTTCGTGGTGGACGATCACCCCGGCCACCGCAACCCGCGCAAAATGCTGGCCGCCCGCCTGGAAAGCAATGTGCACCTCATCACTTGCTCGGTGCAGGAGCACAACTCGCTCGTCGGCGCCGTGAACCAAGCCCACCTGGCGGTGGAGGAAACCATCTTCGAAGCCCTCGGCGCCTGCTACGCCGCCGTGCTGCCCGAAGAGCGCCGCGAAGGCGTCGCCGTCGTCGATATCGGCGCCCAATCCACCCAACTGGTGGTGTATTACGGCGACGCCCTGCACCTGGCCTCCACCGTCCGCATTTGCGGCGACCACTTTACCCGCGACCTGGCGCAGGGCCTCTGCCTCAGCTTCGAAGACGCCGAGCTGGTCAAGCTGGAATATGGCGCCGCGCTCGCCGGCCCCAGCCCCGAAAACGTGCTGGTGGACCTGCCCACCCCCGAAAATCGCGAGCACCGCCACGCCACGCGCCGTTTCGTCAACCAGGTCATCGAAGCCCGCGCCGAGGAACTTTTCCGTTTCGTGCGCTCTGAGCTGGCCCGCGTGGGGATGGATCGCGCCTTGATGGGCGGCGTCTTCCTCACCGGCGGCGCGGCCCGCCTGCCCGATCTTTGCGATGTCGCCGAACGCGTTCTGCAATGCCAGGCGCGCTTCGGCCTGCCGTTTGGAATTCAGGACTGGCCCGAGACCATGAACGATCCCGAGTGGTCGACCGCCGCCGGACTCGCCATGTACTCCGCCAAACTCAAGGCTCAGGAACGCCGGGCAACCGCCGGCTGGTTGGGAAAATTACTGAAATAACTCGATTCGAAAGGGAGTGAACCATGGGGCTCATCAGCGACGCTGAGATGGACGATCTGAAATACGAAATCGAAGAAGAGGCTCGCCTCGGGACGCGCATCAAAGTCATCGGCGTCGGCGGCGGAGGTTGCAATGCCGTGGCCCGCATGGTGGAGGAGGGTCTGGAAGGGGTCGAGTTCCATGCCATGAACACCGATCTCCAGGCGCTCACCGCCTGCCGCGTGCCCAACAAGCTGCAACTCGGCGCCAAGATGACCAAGGGCCTCGGCGCCGGCTCCAACCCCGAAATCGGCCGCCAGGCCGCCCTCGAAAACACCGACCGCATCGTCGAGATCCTGCAGGGCGCCGACATGGTCTTCGTCACCGCCGGACTCGGCGGCGGCACCGGCACCGGCGCCGCGCCCGTCATCGCCTCGCTCTCCAAGGAACTCGACGCGCTTACCGTCGCCGTGGTCACCAAGCCTTTCGCTTTCGAAGGCCCCCGCCGCATGCGCCTCGCCGAAGAGGGCCTCGCCCGTCTTGCCTCCACCGTCGATACCGTAATCGCCATTCCCAACGACCGCCTGCTCGCGCTGGTGCCCCGCGGCACCAGCTTCTTCGAGGCCTTCAAGGTGGCCGACGACCTGCTGCGCCAGGCCGTCCAGGGCATCAGCGACATCATCGTCACGCCCGGCCTCATCAACCGCGATTTCTCCGATATCAAAGCCACCATGATCGGCATGGGCTACGCCATGATGGGCACCGCCATCGGCCGCGGAGAAAAGGCCGCCGTGGACGCCGCCCGCCAGGCCATCAGTTGCCCGCTGCTGGAAGATTCCCGCATTTGCGGTTCGCGCGGCATCCTCATCAACATCACCGGCTCCAGCCGCCTGGGCCTCCACGAAGTCAACGAGGCCTGTTCCATCATTCGCGAAGCCGCCGCCTGCGAAGAGGTGCAGATCAACTTCGGCGTCATCATGAACGAGTCGCTGGCCGACGCCGTCAAGATCACCGTCATCGCCACCGGCTTCCAGCCCGAGAACGCGCCCGTCGCCGAGCGCCGTTTGATGCCCGAAATCCGCCACCAGCCGCGCCTGCCGGAGCCCGTCATGGCGCCTCCCATGCCGCTTGCGCCGGCCGCGATTTCGCAGCCCGAGCCAGAGCCCGAGCCCGAAATGATCGCCGATGCCGAGCCGATGCTGGATCTCGACGATGTGGAAACGCCCGCGTACCTCAGGCAGGGCAGACTGCTGAATTAGAGCAGGATTCCGACCCGCCTTCGCGACGGCCTCGAACTCGCGACCGACAATGCCCGCGACATCCCGATGCCCGAATTACCGCCACTCCCCTTGCCTTAGGTCGGCGACATCGCCATCGAGCAACCCGGCCGGCCGTACCAGGCTCAATACGACCTGCGGCCCGTGGCGCCGGCCGAGGGCCAGATGCTTCCGTCATTCGGCCCGGAAAGCGTTCCGCCACTCACGGGCATTGACCCCGAGCGCGCCCGCCATCACTGCAGATAGAGCTCCCAGGCGATCCCGTCCGGGTCTTTGAAAGCCACATATTTCTTGTTCAGTGTCGGGTCCAGCTTCACTCCTGGGTTCGGGACGCCCGCGGCCGATAATGCCGCAGCCACTCTTTCGAGCTCGGCCTCCTCCGTGCAAGCCAGCGCCAGGTGGTCCAGCCCCACGCGGAAAGGGTTAAATACATCGCCCTTCGGGGTGGCGGCTTCGGGCCCGCGCACTCCGACCGCCGTGGCGCCTGCCAGGAAGATGAATAGATTCTCCTTCTCCAATATCAGGGGGAATCCAAGAGTCGCCTCATAAAAGCGTTTGGAACGGACAAGGTCGCTCGTCCTGAGTGCAATATGATGGACTCCGGGTGTCTTGACTTCGATTTTCATGCGCCACTCCTTCGCTGGGGCTCTTCCCTTCACTCAGAATTTCCGTTTTGGCCCTCTGGCCGCCGTCGATTATACATCCAACCGCTTCCTCTGGTGAAATCTCTCAAATTTCTCCATCCCGAGCGCTGGCCGGCCAGTGAGGGGTCCGGCGGCCAGCGCGTCGGGCCCCGTCACCTGGTGCAACCGGCGTGGCGGACTCCGTAGACTGATGCCGCTCTTCTTAGCGCCTGCTTCCGCCTGTGCCGCCGCTGGCGTGGCAGGTGCCGGCCTCCCACGAACTCCCGTTCTGCCCAAACTCGAAGCAGGTCATGCCATTTGGAATCAGGTCCTTGAAGTCGAACTGTATCCCGCCCAAGCTGAAGGTTTCAGTCGATACCAGGCTCGTCGAGAAGGTGAAAGTGTCCGACACCAGGGCATCGGCGCTTCGGACCAGTGATGCCTTCCGGACAAACGTGGCCACGGGTACCCCCCAGGTGTTCCGCTTAGTCAGGTCGCTCCAGTCCCGGAGGTCCGGCCTGCTGCTGTAATAGATGGTGGCTTGTCCGGCGGGAGCCAGCGCCAGGAAATTCAAGGACCCGGGGCTGGTGGGCAGCACTTGGACGCTGAAGTCCGACACCCAGATGAGGTAAGAGTGTGCCCTGTCGACCACCGGGGCGCCGGACGAGTCCGCCATGAACAAGGACCCCGTGGTGAGATCCCCGATCACCGGGAAGTACCAGACGCAGATACCCGTCGAAGCTGAGGTCCAGACTGACCCGCCCGCGAAACCGACTGCCACTTGGGAAGCGCCAGCGGAATCGGCGGCCTTCGCCGCGGGGAGTGTCCCCAGAAGCGGGATTGCCAGTAGTGCAAACGTTGCGAATTTCATAACGATCTCCTTTTGAATCGGCTAGAATTGGTACATATCCAGGCCCGAAACTCTTTTCCGCCCGGATCGGTACGGGAACAGTATCACCGGCGTGGACCGGGTAAGTCTTGATGGAGAGTTGATCTTTTTTTGATGAAATCTCATCGGACCTCGCCGAGTTCGCTGAGTCGCATCGCCACCCCGGCGGGCTCGGAATCCCCCGCCGCAGCGGCGGAGCCGGAAGCATACGCCTTCGGCCCGTTCCGGCTCGTGCCCGGTGAACGCATCCTGAGCCGCGGCGACCAGGTTCTGCCCCTTCCACCCAAAGCCTTCGAGACTCTGCTGCTGCTGGTGCGCAACCCCGGCCATCTGATGCGGAAGGAAGATCTGATGACCGCGCTGTGGCCCGACAGCTTCGTCGAAGAAGTCAGCCTGGCCAGCAAGATCTCGCTCTTGCGCAAGGTCCTGAAGCAGGCCGGCGCGGCCGGCGCCTATGTTCAAACGGTTCCGAAACTGGGCTATCGCTTTCTTGCCCCGGTGACGGCGGTATGGAGTCACAGGCCTCACGCGGAAGCTCTCATCCGCGCTGCGGTAGAGGCGCCGGCGGAGCCAGTCGTCCGGTTTATCGCGCTTCCGTTTCTGGTCATAAATGGCGAGGAGCGGATCGCTTTCCTCGCTCACAGTCTTCCTGAAGCGGTTTCCGCTTCACTGGCGGGACTGCGCTCGCTTACCGTGCGTTCCAGTCTGCTGGCGGCGCGCCTGGCGGAAGGCCAGCCGGATCCCCGGCACATCGCACAGGAAGCCAACGTGGACATGCTGCTTACAGGCACAATCCTGTGCGACGGCGACGAACTGCGAGTCACTGCGGAACTGGTACACGCACCCACCGGCACGCTGGTTGGGTCTTACGTCTGCCAAACCGGGCGCGACAACATGATCAAGGTTCAGGATGGCCTGGTGCGCGGCATCGTGGAGTTGCTGATGCTGCGGCTCACCGAGCGCGAGCGGCGGGTCTTGGCGCACAATGTGCCCGCTTCCCCGAGAGCATACGAATTCTACCTGCGCGCCAACCATGTCCAGCAGGAACGGACTTTCGCGAACGTGTCCATGGCGCGGGATCTCTACCGCGCGTGCCTGGACGAAGACCCGGACTACGCTCCGGCCTGGGCGCGCGTGGGACGGTGTTATCGGTTTCTGGAGAAGTTCGGCCAGGAGGGATCGAATAGTCTGGAGTCGGCGAGGTGGGCCTTTCGCCGCGCATTTGCGCTGAGTCCCGACCTGCCCGTCGCGCACAATCTTTACACTCCCATCGAGGCTGATTCCGGACACGCCCGGGAAGCCATGGTGCGGCTCCTGCGATGCGTGGAGCACCATCCCAACGATCCCGAGCTTTTCGGAGGCTTGGTTCAGGCCTGCCGCTACTGCGGCCTGCTGGAGGAATCGGTGAGGGCGCACCACCGCGCCAGGCGCCTCGATTCGGGGATCGTTACGAGTGTGGCGCACACGTTTTTTCTGATGGGCGACTGCCGGCGCGCCCTGGAGTGGTACCCCCCGGGCGCTCTCTTCTATTTGGATCTCGCGGTTCTGGCCGCAACCGGGAGGGAGGCGGAAGCCGCCGAGTTGCTAAGCCGCCGGCGGCGTCCGGGCGGACAATTCCCCGCCCTGATCGAGTCTCTGCGTCTCTTCCTCCAGGGCGACCATGCCGGGAGCCTCGATATCGTGAGGCAGGCGCTCGCATTGCCGCCGGCATCGGATCCTGAAATGAGGTTCTACCTGACGCGGCAGTTGGCGCGGAACGGAGCGCATGCCGGCGCTTTGCAGGCCATACAGGACCTCGCGTCGCAGGGTTTTTTTTGCTCCACTGCCTTGCGATGCGATCCATGGCTGCGGCCTCTTTCCCGGCTTCCGGGCTTCCAGGACGTCCTGGACGAAGTTCTCACGCGCGAGGCGGACGCCAGAACGCTCTTCCAGGCGGCCGGTGGGGATCAGGCTCTGTCCTGACCGATGCGGCGCTATCTGCGAACCATGCGATAATCGTCTTTCCGTGAAAGCTCGCGTCTTCGTTTCCTACAAATCCACGGTCCTCGACCCGCAGGGCCAGACGGTCTGCGCGGCGCTCCGCGGCCTCGGCCATCGCACCATCTCCGATGTGCGCCAGGGCAAGGTTTTCGACATCGCCATTGCCGATGGCGTCACCCGCGAGGAAGCCCGCAAGGAAATCGAGACCATCGCCCACGAAATCCTGGCCAACCCGGTCATCGAGGAGTACCGCGTCGAGATCCTCGATTAGCGCGGGCCGCGGTTAAGACGCCGGTTGCGGCCGCTTGGCGCGTTGTGCCAGGTAGTGTTGATCGAGAGCCTGCCGGACCAGCGTCTTGATCACTGCCTGGCGGCTCACGTTGAGGTCCTGAGCGGCCTGATCCAGTTCCTCCAGCATGCCGGCAGTGACGTCCACATTGACGCGCTGGATCGGTTGCACCATGCGGCCTTGGCCCTTGAAGAAACGGGAAACATTCTTGCCTTGATCGGCTAGCCGCGCAATCGCATCGGCGGAAACCGGTTTGGCGGATTTACGAGTTTTGTTCATACAATCGGATCTCCTCCTTCGTCGACCTCCACAGGGTGACGAGGTGCAGAATCTCGCCCTCTTCGTCTTCCCTGACTTCATAGATGACAGAATATAGCCGGCCACCCACCCAGCCGACGGCCAGGAACTGCTCCGGAACGTCGGATCGCTGATCGAGCCAATAGGGGTGGGAGAACACCTCCCGCGCTTCCTCGAACCCTATGCCACGCCTGGGGTTGGCCCTGAGACGACGGCTCTTTCGGGCATCGAAGCTAGCCCATCTGATATGACTGTTATACCACTCTGAGGCGCTCGGCGGCTGCCCAATCCCGGTTCCTGCCATGTCATGCTCGAAAATGTTTTCTTGGGTTCGCAAGATCCGCGCTATGTGTCGAGGCTCGCTTCGATTCGCCTCCGTTCCCGGCCCATCTATAATGAAGCATGTGCGGAATCGTCGGCTACATCGG
>JBEKYE010000176.1:0-2021 GCA_049511275.1 Bryobacteraceae bacterium | reverse complement strand
AAAGCCGTCCCCATCATCCTGGAGGGCCTCAAGCGCCTCGAATACCGCGGGTACGATTCCGCCGGCCTGGCCGTCTGTGGCGACGACAACCAGCTCGCCATCCGCCGCGCCCAGGGCAAGCTGCGCAACCTCGAAGAAGTCATCCGCCAGAACCCGCTCGAGGGCACTTTCGGCATCGGCCACACGCGCTGGGCCACCCACGGGCGGCCCACCGAAGAAAACGCACACCCGCACCGCGATTGTAAGGGCTCGCTGGTGGTGGTCCACAACGGCATCATCGAAAACTACCTGGCCCTCAAGCACCGCCTCCAATTCCAGGGCCACGTCTTCGTCACCGAGACCGATACCGAAGTCATCGCCCACCTGGTGGAGAGCCATTTCAACGGCAACCTGGAGGACGCCGTGCGCGCCGCCGTGCGCGAGTTCACCGGCTCTTTCGCCATGGCCGTGATCTCCAGCGCCGATCCGCGCAAGATTGTCGCCGCGCGCTACCAGGCTCCGCTGGTGGTCGGCACCGGCGACGGCGAATACTTCGTGGCTTCCGACGTCCCCGCCATCCTCGCGCACACCCAGGACATGATCTTTCTCGCCGATGGCGACATGGCCGTGCTTACCGACGATGGCGTGCGCCTCAGCGATTTCGAAGGCCACCCCGTCAACCGCAAACGCGAGCACATCCTGTGGGATCCCATCCTGGCGGAAAAAGGCGGCTATAAGCACTTCATGCTCAAGGAAATCTATGAGCAGCCGCGCGCCGTTCGCGATACCACTCTGGGCCGCGTCAGCCAGGAAACCGGCCAGGTGTTCCTGGATGAGATGGACATCGCGCCCGCCGAGTTCGCCCGTTTCCGCCAGGTCAAGATTATCGCTTGCGGCACCAGTTGGCACGCCGCCATGGCCGGCAAGTTCATGATCGAAAAGCTCGCCCGTCTTCCCGTCGAGGTGGATTACGGCAGCGAATTCCGCTATCGCGATCCCATCGTGAGCGACCACACCCTCACCATCGTGATTTCGCAATCCGGCGAAACCGCCGATACCCTGGCTGCCCAGCGCGAGGCCAAGCAGAAGGGCTCGCCCACGCTGGCCATCTGCAACGCCGTCGGTTCCATGATCACTCGCGAGGCCGCCGGCACCATCTACACCCACGCCGGCCCCGAAATCGGCGTCGCTTCCACCAAGGCCTTCACCTGCCAGTTGACCGCGCTCTTCATCCTCGCCATGTACCTGGGGCAGGCCAACGGTTCGCTCGACGAATCCTGCTCGCGCGCGCTCGTGCAGGAACTCCTGCACATTCCCGGCAAACTCGAAACGGTGCTTTCCCACGACCCCGTTTACGAAGCCTTGGGCCGCGAGCTGCATCGCGCCACCGATTTTCTCTTTCTCGGCCGCGGCGTGCATTTCCCCATCGCCCTCGAAGGCGCGCTCAAGCTCAAGGAGATTTCCTACATCCACGCCGAGGGCTACGCCGCCGGCGAGATGAAGCATGGGCCCATCGCGCTCATCGACGACGGCCTGCCCGTGGTGATGATTGCGACCAGGGGCAACGGCTACGACAAGGTGTTGTCCAACTTGGCTGAAGTGCGGGCGCGTGACGGTCACGTGATTGCGGTCGCGACCAAGGGCGACAGCGAGATCACGAAACACTGCCAGGACGTGCTGTGGGTGCCCGATGCGCCGCCCTTGCTGCAGCCGCTGCTCACGGTGTTGCCGCTGCAGATGCTGGCCTATGCGGTGGCCGTGGTGCGCGGGCACGACGTGGACCAACCCCGCAACCTGGCCAAGAGCGTGACCGTCGAATAGCGCCGGCGAGCCACGCCACCCGCGAGGCCTGGCCCCGGCCATGCGCAACGACGACCTCTGCCAGTCTATCCCCTCGCCCGCTTCAATCCTTCGAGCCCCCTTTCAACATGTCGGAAAGCTCCGCGATGGTAAATGGCTTGCCTATGCTTCCAGTAAAACCATATTCAACCGGATTGCGCATCACGGGATCGTCAGCATACCCGCTCGCCACGAACACCGGC
>JBEKYE010000175.1:0-9919 GCA_049511275.1 Bryobacteraceae bacterium | reverse complement strand
ATCCGCCGAACTTCCTGGTGCTCGATGAACCCACCAACCACCTGGATCTGGCCACCAAGGAGATGCTGGTGGAAGCGCTGCGGGATTTCGAGGGCACCATGATCTTCGTGTCGCACGACCGCACATTTCTGCGCGGCCTGAGCTCGCGGGTCCTGGAACTGGGCGGCGAAAGCGGCAGGGACTGCCATCCCTTGGTGTACCCCGGCTCCTACGTCGAATACGTGCGGAAGATGGGCCACGAGGCCCCCGGGATCTTCTCCTGAACGATCGCCGGCGCGGTGCGCCCATTTTCTGTAAGCGCTCACAGTTTTGCGCGGCGGAGTGATATCGTATGGCTGGAGGCGGGAAGCCATGAGTGACCGTTTGACGAACTCCAGGTTGAGCCGTCGTGAACTCTTCGGGACGGTGGGCAAGGCCCTCGTATTAACTCCGCTAATCGGCAGCGCCACAGTGCCCAGCGCCAACGCCGCGCCGGCCGCATCGCTCACCGGCGTCGCTGGAATCGACCGCGTAACGGTGCTGGGCGGCAAGACCTACCTGCGAGGCTGGGCCGGATATGGCGACCAGCCGCAGCCCGGGCGCGGCGGCCGGGGCTTCGCGCCATCTCCCGTGGAAACCGGTCCCGCGCCCACGGTGACGTGGAGCAGGTACTCCGGGCCCGGAGCCGTGACCTTCGCCGACCAGCACGCCGCCATCACCACGGCGACTTTCTCCGCGCCCGGCGCCTACGTTCTGCGATTCACGGCCGAGAATGGCGAGGCATCGAGTTCCTCAACCCTGAATGTGTCGGTCGAGCCGCCGCCTCCGGCGCAAAAGCTGGATGCCGTGTACACCAAGAATTTCAAAATCGACAGCCCTTTGTGGAACGCCCGCGCAAAGGCCCTGATGGTGAGTTGGATTCCGCATTGCGTGGACCAGATCAACCGCACCGACCTGACGCAGGGCCAGGGCGGAATCGACAATTTCATCGAAGCCGGGAAGAAGTTGCGCGGCGAGCCGCACGGCAATCACAAGGGCTACGTCTTCTCCAACGCGTGGGTCCACCAGACTGTGGAGGCCATGAGCATCGCCCTGATGATCGATCCGCAGGGCGATCCGGAAATCATCGAAGCCCACCAGAAAATGCGGGCGACTCTGGACGACTGGATTCCGAAAATCCTGGCCGCCCAGGAGCCGGATGGATACCTGCAGACGGCCTTCACCATACCCACGCCGGTGCGGCCGCGAGGCGCCCGGGGAGCCCCGCCCGATCCCAACACTCCCGAGGTGATCCCCGTCTTGAAGCACTGGGACCCACCCACGCGCGGCAATCACGAGGGCTACACCGCCGGCTACTTCCTGGAATCGGCCATCAACCATTACCTGATGACCGGCAAGAAAGATGCCCGGCTCTACAATGCAGCTAGGAAGCTGGCCGATTGCTGGTATGACAACCTGGGCCCCGCTCCCAAGAAGCCGTGGTACGACGGGCACCAGGAAATGGAGCAGGCGCTGGTGCGCTTCGGCCGCTTCGTGAACGACATGGAAGGCGGCGGCAAGGGCCGGAAGTACATCGAGCTGGCCAAGTTCCTGCTGGATTGCCGCTACACCGCGGCGGTCAATCCCGAGCGCGACCGGTCGGAGTACGACCAGAGCCATCTGCCCGTGGTTCAGCAGTATGAAGCCGTGGGGCACGCCGTGCGCGCGGTCTACACGTACTCCGGCATGGCGGACGTGGCAGTGGAGACTCACGATCCGGATTATCAGAGCGCCGTGAAATCGCTCTGGGATAACATCGTCAACAAGAAATATTATGTGACGGGCGGAGTGGGAAGCGGCGAGACGTCGGAGGGCTTCGGTCCGAATTATTCGCTCAGAAACGCTGCTTACTGCGAATCCTGCTCGAGCTGCGGCGAGATCTTCTTCCAGTGGAAGATGAATCTGGCTTATCACGACGCCCGGTACGCGGACCTGTACGAACAAACCATGTACAACGCATTACTGGGCGGAACGGATCTGGAAGGCAGGCACTTCTACTACACGAACCCGCTGGATGCCGTCGAAGAGCGCACCTCCTGGCACGTCTGCCCCTGCTGCGTGGGCAATATTCCACGCACGCTGCTCATGATGCCCACCTGGGTGTACGCCAAGAGCGCCGATGGCGTGTATGTCAACCTGTTCGTGGGAAGCACCATCACGCTGGAGAACGTCGGCGGCACGGATGTCGAGATGGTGCAGGCAACCGACTATCCGTGGAGCGGCAAGGTGGCCATCACGGTGAACCCCAAAGTCGCGAAGCAGTTCAGTGTCCGGGTCCGCGTGCCGAACCACAACGTCAGTAGCCTCTACCAGAGCACGCCGGAAGTCGGCGGCCTGACGTCGCTGGCGGTGAACGGGGTGGCCGTGCCGCACACCATGGAAAAGGGCTACGCGGCAGTCACGCGCACCTGGAAGGCCGGCGACAAAATCGAGCTGGTGGTGCCGCTGAAGGTCCAGCGGGTGCGAGCCAGCACGCGCATCGCGGCCGATCAGAACAAAGTGGCGCTGCGCTATGGTCCTCTGCTGTACAGCATCGAGAAAGTCGACCAGGATATCGCCAAGAGCCTGAAACCGGATTCCGCTCTCACCACCGAGTGGAAGAAGGATCTGCTGGGCGGGGTGATGGTGATCAAGGGTGAGTTCGCCGATGGCAGCCCGATGATGGCCATCCCCAACTATGCGCGGGCCAATCGCGATCCCGCGCCGGCGCCACGGCCGGCTGCCCCCGCGGACGGCGGCCGGGGCCGCGGTTTCCGTCCCCAGCCCAACTCCGTCGTCTGGATCAAGGAAGCGTAGTAGCTTGCTTCAGAGGCTCGTTGACGTATTCACAACGCTTGCTGGCGCGCGCGGCTCGCCTGCGAACCGCGACCGTGAGGGAGCGGTCTTCGCGGAATGCGTCATCGTATTTATGAAACGGTGTACTTAGGCATTCTTACCCCGTGGTGTTGTGAGAGTGATCACCGCCCGGGACATGGACGCAGGTGAACGGCGGCTTTTTCGCCGCAAGTAGGCAGAGCAAATGAAGAAGAAACTCTCTCCCGCGAAGGCGCCACTCCCCAAGTTTCCATCCGACCGAGATGCCGCAGAGTATTTCGAGAGCCATTCTGTCGCCGGTGTGTGGAATCGGTTGTCCCAGGCTCCCCAGGTCAAACCGTCGGCGGCGCTAGCCAGTAAAATCCGAGACCGCCGGGCCGGCGCAAAATCTCCGATCTCGCTTCGGCTGGCTCCCGAGCTGATCGCCGCGGCAAAGCACATCGCGGCGGCGAAGTCGGTTGGCTACCAAACACAACTTCGGATGTGGATTGCCGATGGGATTCGGCGAGAAGGGAAGCGCGCCTAGCCTCGTGAAGGGCAGAGTACGGGTCGGCGACGTTACTGCCAAGTGGCCGGGGCAACGCTTGCTGGTTGCCTGGCCCGGCTTGGGCGGTCCGGCTCAGGCTCAGGAACGTCCCGTCTGTCACCGGTTTTGGTTTAGGAACGTCCCGTCTGTCACCGGTTTTGGTTTGGATGTCACCGGTTTTGGTTCTAGTCCAGGACGTCCCGTCTGTCACCGGTTTTACATAGTCCAGGAACGTCCCGTCTGTCACCGGTTTTATGTGTCACCGGTTTTATGTGTCAAAGACCAACTTGGCTTGAGCGACCGTTCAGGAACGATTTTGTGGATTAAGTTCAGCGTCGAGATCAAGCTTCCGAAGCCGAATGAACTGGCTCACCTTATTTCCGGATCATCCACTTGGCCGTATCACGCCCAAGCCGCCGAGGTGGTACGGGCCTTTCAGACCTGACCCTGCCAGATTTCGACTCCCGCGGCACCCGGCCGCTATTCCTTGCTTACATTCACAAAGTACAAATCCGTGGCCACCGCGAACTCATCCTGCTGCAATGGCGTCTTCATGGTCTTCCACTCAGCCGTGGGCTGCAAGATCTGCCAGTTGTCTTTGGCCCCCACCTTGATGGGCATGGCGAAGCCCGGTTCGTCGGCCTTCCAGCGGTAATGGACCGTGCCTGCCGCCTCGTCGAACTTCAGCTCCAGAACCGGCAGAGCCGCGTGGCGGAGATACTGGTCGAAGATCGGCGTCAGGTTCATTCCGGTCTTCTGGTTGAAGTAAGCCACCATGTCCTCGGTCATGATGTTCCGGTACTTGAAGTGCTGGAAGACGTCGTGGATCAGCGCAAACCACCGCTTGTCGTCGTTGATGACGCTGCGTAGCGTGTTGAGGAAAAGCGCGCCCTTGAAGTACATGTCCTGCGGCGGTTCGCGGTTCACACCGCGCTGCGTGATGATCGGCTGCTGGTTCCGGACCTTCGATTTGTAAGCGTTGGTGTACTTCAGGCCGTCTTCTTTGCCCCACCTGTATTCCACGTAGAGGCACTCCAGGTAAGTGGTCCAGCCTTCGTGGATCCACATGTCGGACACGTCCGCCGCGGTGATGGCGTTGCCGAACCATTCGTGGCCGCTTTCGTGGATGATGATGAAGTCGAAGCGCGGGCTGATGCCCACGCCGGTCCAGTCGCGCTCCAGGTATCCGTTGGCGAAGTGGTTGCCGTAAGTGACGGCGGTCTGGTGCTCCATGCCGGAGTAAGGCACTTCGATCAGTTTGTAGCCATCCTTCTTGAAGGGGTATTCGCCGAAGTAGTGCTGGTAGGCTTCGATCATCCCCTTGGCTTGCGCGAATTGCTTCCTGGCTTTTTCCAGGTCTTCCGGCAGAGCGTAAAAATCCAGCGGCAGGTCGCCGAGCTTATCCGCGAAGTGCTCGTACTTGCCGATGTTCAACGAAACGTCGTAGTTGTTGATGGGGTAGTGAATCATCCAGTCCCAGCGGGTGTAGCCGTCGCCCAGGTCGGTCTTGCGCACGAACTTTCCGTTGGAGACGTCCACCAGGTCGTTGGGGATGGAGACGCTGAGCTGCATATTCTCCACCTCGTCGCGCCACTGGTCCTTGTTGGGCCACCAGAGGCTGGCGCCGATGCCTTCGCAGGCGGTGTAGATCCACGGCCGGCCGGCCGGGTCCTTGCCGAAGGTGAAGCCGCCAAACCGGCTGATGGTTTGCGGCGTTCCGGAATAGTAGAAGTCAATCGAATAAGTGCGGCCGGTTTTGAGAGTCTCCGGAAAATCCACGAAGACGGCGCCCAGTTCGCGTTCGTACTGGAGCGTCGTCGAGGCCATCAGGATCTTGTCGACGTTGAGGTTGGCGAAGAGGTCAAGCTGGATGCGGGTGTCGTCCTTGAGCATTTTGAAGCGGATGGTGTTCTTTCCGGCGATCACCTTTTTTTCCGGGTCGACGCGCACGTCCAGATGGTAAAAGAGCAGATCGTTGTTGGCGCGATACCGGCCGTACTCGCCGCGCAGGATATCGGCCCTCGTGGGCGCGGCCGGTTGGGGCAAAGGAGTTCGTTGCGGCGTCTGTCCGTAAACCATGGCCGCGAAACACAGCGGCAAGACAAGAGCGGCGCGCCGGCGGAAGAGGGATTGGAGCACGATACTACGTTATCGCGAATGCCGCGGAATTGGTGGGGCAGACCCCCAGGTCTGCGCGGGTCCCCCTGGACCCGCCGCTCGCCCCGAAAATCAAGTGCTTGCACTCGCTAAAAGCCGGCCGGGGGCCGGCTGCGGACGAGGGCGTCCGCCTCACAATACGCTCTAGCGCAGCCGGGCGAGGGTATTGCGCATGGCTTCGAGATGGCGATCGTTGCCGGTGGTGAATTCGCCGGCCTTGGCGATGACGCCATCGTGCAGCCTGAAGAAAAGCTTCACGATTTCGGGGTCGCGCCAGCCGCGCTCGGTCTCTTCCTGCATGACGCGGAGAGCTTTGGTGGGAGAGAATGCCGGTTTGTAGGGCCGGGGATTGGTAAGCGCGTCGTAGATGTCGACGGTCTGCAGGACGCGGGCCAGCAGAGGGATCTTCTCGCCGCGCAACCCGTCGGGATAACCGGTGCCATCCCAGCGTTCATGGTGGTGCCGGATGAGCGGCAGCACGGGGGTAAGCGATCTCACGTGGCGGCAGATTTCCGCGCCGCGCTCCGGATGGCTGCGCATCACCACCCATTCGAGCGCGGTCAGCTTGGCGGGCTTGAAGAGGATCGAATCGGGGATTCCAACCTTGCCTATGTCGTGCAGGTAGCCGCCGCGGTACAGCGCCAGAAGATCCGCGCGATCCAGCCCCATGGCCGTCCCCATCGCCACGCTGATGAACGCCAGCCGTTCGCAGTGGCCTGCGGTGTGCTTGTCGCGTTGTTCCACCACCTGGCCCAGGGCGAATAGCATGGTCTCGGTTTCGCTGATGGCGAGGCCTTCCTCGAAGACGGCATCGATGTCGAGAGCCGGGTGGGCAGCTTGCCGGTGGCCGTGCCGACGGGCGCGAGCACCACCCGTGGCAGGAATGGCGGTCGCGCCGGCTTCTCTTTCAAGATTCAGATCCATCACACTACTTGCCTATATCGGCTGAAATGCTGAAAGGACTAGGTACTAGGAAGAATGTGGACGGCCCTTTCAATTCTTGACGACGGTGACAGCCCGCCAGGAGGAGTTGCCGGCGGCATCGTAGGCACGAATGGTGACAACGTTGGTGCCGGTTAACAGGGGCACCGCGGCGGACCAACTGGTGGTGCCGGTGGCGGCGCCGGAATCGCCGTTCGAAGTGGACCAGGTGACACTGGCGACCGCGACATTGTCGCTCGCCGAGCCACTGATCACAATGGTGCCCGAATAAACCGATACGATGCTGGAATCTGGCGACAGGATGGTCAGGCTGGGCGGCGTGGTGTCGGTAGTCTTGGTGCCGGTGCCTGATCCACCCGACCCGGCTCCGGTTCCGCTTCCGGTCCCCGTGCCCGTGCCGCTTCCGCTGCCGGTCCCCGTGCCGCTGCCAGTGCCGGTCCCCGTGCCGCTTCCTGAGCCGCTGCCGCTCCCAGTGCCGGTTCCCGTGCCGGATGGCGGAGTAACAAAGCCCGGAGTGGTGCCGTAAACGGCTTGGATGGCGGCGATATCGCCGGGGGCAAGTCCCGTGGCGAAGCTGTAATAGGGGTACATGACGTCGCCGGGGTTGTCGGAGTGTCCCAACCCCAGCGCGTGGCCGGTCTCATGCAGCGCCACGGTGAAGAGATCGATGGAGCTGCCGATGTGCCAGTTTTCAGCGTTATTGAAGTGCATGTCGCCGGCTATGGTCTCCGGGTTCGGAGGAGCGGGGTAAAACGTGTGGGCCAGCACGGTGGTGTCTTCGAACGGGTAGGCATCGCCGTGGGCGCCGCTGGCAAACAGGATATCGATGCTGCGGGTGGCCGCCGTTACCGCGGCGGGAGTAAAGCTGACATTCGTGTAGCGGGCCCACGTGGCAAAAGCGCGGGCGATTTCGCTCTCCACCTGGCTGGCTTCCAGCTTTTCGGTCAGCTGATCGAAAAAATAGCCGAGCGTGATGCCAGCGCCCGCGGTGGAACTCCAGGTGGCCACCGGTTGCGCGTACTCCGCCACCGGACCGGCTTCGGTAAGCGGGCCTGCACAGCCCAGCACGGGAGCGCCGGACTGAAGATCGACGGAAGCCGGCAGAACATAAACCACGTCGTCGGAAGCGGCCAGGTTGGGGAGCCCGCTGGCCGGGCCCGCCGCCAGCAGTTGCGCGGGCAGCAGGTTGGGATTTTCGATGACCGTAAAGCCTTGGTTCTCAATAAATTCCCAATCATTCGCGAGGACCGAATCGGGCTGAAAGATCACCAGGTAAGCCCCGGGCGCCTGGGCGCCGAGAACCGGGCTGATCTTCGCCCGGGGATCCAGCGGTCCGCTCCAGACCACATCCAGGCCCTCCAGATTCAAGGGAGCGGGACCGGACACCATCAGTGTGTTGTCGGGGACGTAGGCCAGAACGCGGATGCGCCGTCTGGCAAGCGAGGCGCGAACATCGGCGTCCGGGTAGGAGTTAAACAACACGAGGAAGTGGAGGACCGCTCCGGGAGGGTTCTCCCGGCGCGCCGAACCGTTAGCCGGCGCGGGACTGATGTTGCCTGCTTTCAGACGGATGACACCCTGTGAAGCAGCCGTTTGCGCCAGCAGGATCGCCATCAAGCCGGCGGCCCAAAGGTTTTTCATTGTGTCTCTGCTGATTCTCTTCGCGCAATCTGAGATTTATTCCAGCCTGAAGGCACAAATAAGAGATTCAGAGATGAAAATTACGAATTACAGTGCTCTGCTCTTGGTATGGGCCATTACAGCCGCCGCCGCCGCGGCCCAAGCCCAGCGCGCCCTATACCAGATGGCCACCGTGGCCGGGAGCGGACAGATGGGCGATGGCGGCCCGGCCACGGCCGCGCAAATGGGCGCTATACAAGGCGTCGCCGTGGATCGCCTGGGCAACGTGTATCTCTCCGACTCGGACCACCACCGCGTGCGCAAGATCGATGCCAAGGGAATAATCACCACCATAGCCGGCACCGGCCTGGCGGGATTCAGCGGAGACGGCGGACCTGCCACGGCGGCCCAACTGGACACGCCATACGGGTTGGCCGTGGACCTGGCGGGCGCTGTGTACGTGGCCGACTACCTCAACAACCGCGTGCGCCGGATCGGGCCGGATGGAGTCATCACCACGTTCGCGGGAAGCGGCGGCAACGCGTCCTCGGGAGACGGCGGCCCGGCCACCGCGGCGCAACTGCTGGAACCACGCAACGTGGCCGTTGACGCGGCGGGCAACCTGTACGTCTCCGAATACGGCGCCAACCGCGTACGGAAAGTGACCCTGGACGGAAATATCCACACAGCAGCGGGAACCGGCCTGGCAGGCTATAACGGCGACGGCTACCCGGCGGTGGTGACGCAACTGAACCAGCCCGCGGGTCTGGCGGTGGACCGGACCGGAGTGCTCTACATCGCGGATTGGGGGAACAGCCTGGTGCGGAAGGTCCTGCCAGACGGCTTAATGTCGATCGTAGTGGGCGAACCCCCGGGAGTCTCGACGAAATCCCCCAATATCCAACTATATTTGCCGGTGGCTGTGGCAGTAGATCTGAACCAGAACCTCTACGTGGCGGAGGACAGCACCATTGTGCACAAGTACACCGCGGCGGGTGCGTGGATCGCCGCGGCCGGAACCAACACCGGGGGCTTCTTCGGCGACGGCGGACCGGCAACGGCGGCGGGACTGACGAGCCCGCGGGACGTGGCGGCGGACCTGGCAGGGAACCTGTACATCGCCGACGGGGTGCGCATCAGGGAGGTCTCAAACGGCACGATCCGAACCATCGCCGGAGACGATTACATGCACATTGGAGACGGCGCCAGCGCCACCGCCGCCCAACTGTTCAACCCGTCGGCGCTCTGGCTGGATGCCGGCGGGAACCTGCTGATCGCGGACACAGGCACCCAGCGCGTACGCCAGGTGGACTCCTCGGGCATCATCACCACGCTGGCGGGAACCGGTGTAGCGGCTCCGAACACGGAAGGAGCCGTGGCCGCTGCCGCCCCGTTGTTTGATCCGGTGGGCGTGGCGGAAATGTGTTGATCCTTGAATCGGACCGCATCCAAGAGGTGGGAGTCGACGGACGAATCCGCACCGTGATGGGGACCGGCTCCCACGTTCAGTCGGTCGACGGCCTGCCGCCCATCCAGACTTCGCTGGTCTCGCCGCACGGGATGTGTATCGACCGGACAGGCACGGTGTATGTCGCGGACGCGCATCGCATCCTGAAGTGGCCCCCGGGTGGGGTGGTGACGACCGTCGCCGGCAACGGCCTTCCCGGAGCGGCCGGCGATGGCGGGCAAGCCACTCTGGCGCAACTCTGGTATCCGTACGCTTGTGACGTGGACAGCTTCGGCAACCTCTACATCGCCGACACCGACAATCACCGCATCCGCAAAGTGGACGCCGGCGGAGTGATCACCACCGTGGCCGGCACGGGGCTGCCGGGATACGGC
>JBEKYE010000174.1:0-9504 GCA_049511275.1 Bryobacteraceae bacterium | reverse complement strand
CCTCGCGCGCCACGATGATCTCGTGGCACTCCCGGCAGTGCCAGGCGGGGACGCGATGGCCCCACCAGAGCTGCCGCGAGATGCACCAGTCGCGGATGTTGTACATCCACTCGAAGTAGGTCTTGCTCCAATTGGCGGGAACAAAAACGATGCGGCCCGTTTCCACGGCTTCGATGGCCTTTTCGGCCAGCGGCTTGGTCTTGACGAACCACTGCGTGGAGACCAGCGGCTCGACAATGGTGCCACAGCGCGCGCACTTGCCGATATTCAGCGCGTAGTCTTCGGTCTTCACCAGCGCGCCCAGCGCACAAAGATCGGCCAACACTTGCTTGCGGGCTTCGAAACGATCCAGCCCCGCGTACTTACCGCCGGCGGCGGTAATGACGCCGTCTTCGCCGATTACCTGGATCTTGGCCAGGTTGTGGCGGCGACCGGCCTCGAAATCGTTGGGGTCGTGCGCGGGCGTGACCTTCACCACACCGGTACCGAATTCGGGATCGGCGAGCTCATCGAGGATCACCGGAATCTCGCGGTCCATCAAGGGCAGGTCGACGGTGCGGCCGTGCAGGTCGCGGTAGCGCTCGTCGGTCGGATTGATCGCCACGGCGGTATCGCCGAGCATGGTTTCCGGCCGCGTGGTGGCCACCGTGACGAAGCGGCCCGGCAGGCCGTGGACGGGATAGCGCAGGTGCCACATGTGGCCCTGCACGTCGGCGTGCGCCACTTCCAGGTCGGATAGCGCGGTGCGGCAGCGCGGGCAGCGGTTGACCATGTACTCGCCGCGGTAGATGAGGCCTTTTTCGTAGAGGCGCACGAAAACTTCGCGCACGGCGCGCGAGAGGCCAGGATCGAGCGTGAAGCGCTCGCGCGACCAATCGCAGCTTGCGCCCATGCGGATCATCTGCCGCTTGATGTTGTCGCCGTACTCGGCCTTCCATTCCCAAACGCGCTTCTCGAAGGCTTCGCGGCCCAGGTCCTGGCGGCGAATGCCCTCCTCGGCCAGCTTGCGTTCGACGACCATTTGGGTGGCGATGCCGGCGTGGTCGGTGCCCGGCAGCCAGAGCGTGTTCTCGCCCAACATGCGATGCCAGCGGATGGTGACATCGATTTCGGTGTGCTCCAGCATGTGACCGATGTGGAGGGAGCCGGTCACGTTGGGCGGCGGAATAACGAGGGAAAACGAGCGCGCGGCGGACGTTCCGGCAGCGCGAAAGATGCCGGAATCGATCCACCACTGCGCCCAATGCGGCTCGAACCGCAGTGGCTCGTACACTTTGTCGATTTGCATGGGGAGATATTCATTTTAGCAGGGCAGGCAGGGGCTGCGCCCTGGATATCCCTGCGGGATAGGGGAGTGAGAAGTGAGAAGTCAGAAGTCGAGGAAGTCGGAATGAGGTTGGCAGGCGGGACCGCCCGCCCCACCGGAAAAAAGAAGCTCGCCTCGCGGCAAAATCCTGTGAACCAAATCACACCGCCTGCGTTGTTAAGATTGTAGGAGGTTCCCAATGGACCGGCCTGCCACTCCCACTTCCGCCACCGCCCGCGACGTCATTCTCGAAATCGTGCGGAATATGAAGGAGGGGCTCGAGCCGCTGCACTATTCCGTTCTTCCGCCCGCGGTTTATCACGTCTACCTGCATCCCGACGATATGGAGCGGCTGCGCGCGATTGTGCCGCGCATCATCGAGGAAGCGCGGCGGGCGCTCGATGCGGAAGTCGAAGCGCTCAACGGGCCGTCCATCGTCGAGCGTCTCAAGCTGGCGCGACGGGCGACGCCTAAAGTGACGGCGCCGGAAGGCGGATGGCAGATCCGCATCCTGGAGAACACAGACGACGAAGTGGCCGCCGGCGACATCCTCATCTACTCGGAGCTGGCATTGCCGGTGAAAGCGGAACTGGGCGCCGGGTCGATGACCAGGCGGATCGCCACGCGAAAACTGGGCGCCACCCAGGTGACCAACGTGCCGGCCGCGCCGCCGCCGGCCGCCGATGCTCCCGCCGCGCCCGACGATGGCGCGTTGGCGGTGATCGAGTATGCCGACAATTCCGGGCGGAAAACTTTCCGCATGACCAAGGATGAAATCGTGGTAGGCCGCGGGGGTCGCGATTATTGGACCGACATCAAGCTGGATACCCTGCCGGACGTTTCGCGAGAACATTTTCGCCTGCGGCGGGACGCGGCCAGCGGAAACTTTTTTCTGAAAGACCTGAGCCGGCTGGGAACCACCATTGACGGGCAGGCTGCGCCCTCCAGCATCGATTTCAGCGATGGCAGCAAGCGCGACTTGAACGTGGAAGCCCCGGTGCCGGCGCAGGCGCGGATTGGCCTGGCGGGAGTGGTCTTTCTGAATTTCCGAAGCACCCAGCATGGATAAACCGAAAATCAGGTTCGCCGGAGCGAGTGACGCGGGGCGGGTGCGCCGGAATAACGAAGACGCGCTGCACCTGGACGCGGAGCGCGGTATTTTCCTGGTGGTGGACGGCATCGGCGGGCAGGCCGCGGGCGAGAAGGCGGCGGAGATCGCCGTGGGACGCGTGCGCGCGCGGCTGGAGCGGCAGACGGGCACGGTGGAACAGCGCATCCGCGAAGCCATCACCATGGCCAACAACGAGATTCTGGAGGCGGCGCGCGGCAATCCGCAATGGGAGGGCATGGCCTGCGTCCTGACCGTGGCGGTGCTCGAGAACGGGTCGGCCGTGGTGGGGCACGTGGGCGATTCGCGGGCCTACCAGATCCGGCGCGGGAGGATTCAGAAAATCACCCACGACCATTCGCCGGTGGGCGAGCGCGAGGACAGCGGCGAGTTGAGCGAAGCCGAGGCCATGCGGCATCCGCGGCGCAACGAAGTGTATCGCGACGTGGGGTCGGAGGAGCACGCGCCGGGCGACACCGATTTCATCGAGTTGCAGCGCATCCCGTTCGAGCCCGACAGCGCGCTGCTGTTGTGCAGCGACGGGCTGACCGACCTGGTGGGGTCGAAGCAGATCCAACAGGCGGTGGAGCGCCACGCGGGCGACCCCGAGCGGGCGGTCGAAGAACTGATCGGCGCGGCCAACGACGCGGGAGGCAAGGATAACGTCACGGTGGTGGTAGTGGAAGGGGAAAATTTTACGGCCAGCGCGGCGGCCGCACCCGGCGCCGCCGCCGGCGGTGACTCGCTCGGCCGGGCCTTGTGGTTTGTGGCGGGGTTGGCGCTGGCGGCGGCCGGCGCCTGGTTTTCGCGGGGCCTGTGGGTTCCCAAGCCGGTGGTGGAGCATGCGCGCGTGCTGGCGGTGGGCCGCGGCGCGGCGTATCCGACCATCGCGGCGGCCCTCGAAGCGGCCCGCGCGGGCGACACCATCGACGTGGCGGCGGGAGAGTACAACGAGCAGGTGCATTTGGCGAGCGGCGTCACCGTGCGCAGCCACGTGCCGCGCGCGGCCATTCTGCGCGCCGCGCCACTCGCGAATGGCCCGGCGGTGATCGCGGAGAACGTGCAGGGCGCGCGCCTGAGCGGATTCCGTATTCTGGCGGCCAAGGATCTGCCGATCGCCATCGGCATCCTGCTGGAGAATTCCAGCGTGGAAGTGGACGATGTGGAAGTGGACGGCGCCGGGGTGGGGGTGGAGATCCGCGGGACCTCGAGCCCGGTGCTGCGGGCCAACGCGATTCACGATTGCTCGAACGAGGGCGTGCTGATTCTGGGCGCATCCGAGCCTTGGATTTCGCATAACGACATTCGCCGCAACAAGGGCGCCGGCCTGGCTGCGCGGGATGGCGCGCGGCCGGCCATGGTGGGCAACGTTTTCGAGAAGAATGCGGTGGAAGTGCCGGAGGAGATGCGGCAGACGGTCCTGGACCGAAACACTTTTCTGGATTCGGGAGCGGCCGCCAGGAAGGCCGCCCCGCGGAAAAAGGAATGATCGCGCCGGCGTCGCGCAAAATCGGGAAGTATGAGATCCGCCAGAAGCTGGGCCGCGGCGGCATGGCGGACGTGTACCTGGCGCAGGATACCGAATCCGGCCAGACCTTGGCGCTCAAGCTGATTGAGCACAGCGCGGACGCCGACACACGCGACGCCATCGCGGCGGAGATGCGCGGGGCGGTGTTGCAGGAACGCCTGGCGGCGATAGATCCGCGGGTGGTGCGGGTCTTCGATGCGGGCGACGTGGATGGCTTCTTCTTCGTGGCGATGGAGTACGTCGACGGCCAGGACCTGGCGGAGTTGATGCGCCGCGGGCCTCTGCACATGGAATTCGCGGCGGACGTGGCGGCGGCGGTGGCGCACACGCTGGAAAACGCGCACCAACTGGAAGCCACCATCGACGGCAAGGACATTAGCGGCATGGTGCACGGCGACATCAAGCCGAAGAACATCCGCATTGACGCGCGCGGTGAAGTGCGCGTACTCGATTTCGGCATCGCCAAGGCGCTTTCGCTTTCGCGGCGGCTTACGCGGAACGAGTTCGGCAGCGTGCCGTATGCCTCGCCGGAACGGCTGGAAACGGGCACGGTGGACGCCGGCTCGGACCTCTGGTCGCTGGCGGTGATGCTGTACGAGATGGCCACCGGGATGCAGCCCTACCACGCCGATTCCACGGAGCGGCTGGAGCGCATGATTCGTTCGCGGATTCCGCCGCCGCCGGCGCCCGACCCATGCCCGGAAGCCGTGCGCAGGATCCTCATGAAGGCGCTGGCCTCGGCGCCCGAAGCGCGCTATCAGACGGCGCGGGAGTTCGAGCAAGATTTGCAGGCGTTCCGGAACGGTGAGCCGGTGAAGGCGGCCAGCGAGGACCTGGACGCGACGCGGCGCACCTTTCGAGAAGACCGGGACGAAACGCGGCGGACGGGCGAGGGCGCCGCCGACGAGGCGCCCACGCGAAAGTCGGCGACGCCCGTTGCGGCGCCGGCCGCGCAGCCAGTGCCGGCGGCGCCGGAGAAGACACCAACCGAGCGCGGCGAGATGTTTTATTGGGGCATGCGTGCGCTGGCGGCTTTCGCGCTGATCGCCGTGGCGGGCGCGGCGTGGGAAGCGGTGTCGGACTATCGCCTGTACCAGCGCGGCAAGGAATTCGAACACGACGTGGCAGCCGAACAGATCACCGACCCGAACCAGATCTGGGACCGCTGGGCGGAACTTTCCCAGGGCCACTCGTCATCCTGGTTTCTGCAAGGGCCGCGCCACGCGGTGGAGCAGAAGTTTGTGGCGGCCGCCGACCACGTGATCGATACCTACCGCAACAATGAAGCGCAGCCGGTGTATGAAGCGGACTGGCAGCGTGCCCGCACCATGCTGCTGCACGCGCTCTCGGCGGACCCGGACGACAAGATGGCGCACGGCAAGCTGCGCCTGGCGGAAGGCCACCTGGCGCGCATCAACGGCACCAGCCACAAGAGCGCGGCGGAGTTGAACGATTCGGTCGAAAAGTTCGTGCAGGCGCAGCAGTTCATGCCGCAGTCGCCGGATCCGGCGCTGGGTTTGGCGCGGGTGTACGTTTACGGGCTCAAAGATATCGACCGGGCCGCGCAAGCCTTCGGGCAAGCGGAGAATCACGGGTACAAGCTGGGGAATCGCGAGAAGTCGCAACTGGCCGATGGATACCGCGAGCGGGCCGACCGGCTCTGGTGGGATTCCCGCAACGTGCGCGGGCTGCCGCAGGAAAAAGACCAGATCCAGCGGGCCGCCGACGATTACAAGCGGGCTCTGGATTTGTACCAGCAAAGCGCGCCCTACGGAAACGCCAACACGCGCGTGGGGCAGGTCGAGAGCAGTCTGGAGAGCGTCAACTTCCGGCTGGCGGAGATCGAGAAGGAAGCGCAGGCCAGTACAGCGCCGGCGCACGGGCGGGTGGCGGGAGCCATCGTGGGGCTGATCGATGCGCTGCGCGGCAAGAAAAGCACCGGGCCGGGAGGACAGTTCCATTAGCATGCTGGCCAGGGTTGTGGGGCGGGCAATCTTGCCCGCCGCCGTTCAGGCGGCTCTTCGGGCTCGGCGGGAATCCTCGCGCGCGGCCGGACGCCGGCTAAAAGCCGGCGGCAGCCACGATTGGCTGCCCCACAGTGAAGCAAGACCGCAGCCAAGCTGCGTGGTGAGAGTCGGACAGACGATCGGCTTTTGTCGTCTGTCGGGCTACAGCGCTTGGCCGCGGCATGACAGGCCACAAAGAGCGATGGCCTGTCCCACGAGGGGCGCTACATGGCGGTGACGCGAAGCACGGCGGCGGGACGGCCGCAAACCAGGCGCGCGGGCAAGCGCTGGCGGAGCCGGGAACTCGCGGGATTGCTGCTGGCGGGCGCGCTGGTGGCGTTCGGGCTGCACCTCGTTTACCAGGCGAAAGCGCCGGGGTTGGCCGAAGCCGCACAGGGGCTGGCGGCCAAGCGGCTGCTCAATCTCAATGAGCTGAGCGCGCGCGAAGACCTGCTGCCGGCGCTCGGCATGATCGCCGACGCGCATGCGCGCACCGAGGCGGCGCGGCAAATCTACTATGCTTCGGGCTCGCTCGCGAATGTCGGCGCGATCGCCCGGATTCGCGGCCTGCTGACCACCGATCAGTTCCGGCAATTGAAGCCGCTTCTCGTGGTGCGGCGGCCGGAGCGTTTTGAGAGCGCCTTCTACCATTGGGCGGCCGCGTTCTTTCTGGCGTTCCTGCTGGTGCATGTGTGGTGGAGCGCGCGCGGGTTCAGCGGCGACCAGTGGCTGCTTCCGGCCACCATGCTGCTGGCGGGCGCGGGCCTGATCCTCATGATTGCGCTGCGCGACCCGGTGCGCGATACCCTGCTGTTCGCCGGTTTTGCGCAAGGCGTGGCGGGCGGATGCCTGCTGCTGGCGGTGGCGAGCGGTCTCGATTACGAGCGGCTGTTGGGGAAGCTGAGCTTTGTGCCGCTGCTCGCGAGCTTCGCGCTCTCCGCCATGCTGATTCTGTTCGGGCGAGGGCCGGGCTCGAGCGACGCCAAAGTGAACCTGCTGGGGTTCCAGCCGGTGGAGATCATCCGCCTGTTGCTGGTGCTGTTTCTGGCCGGGTATTTTGCGCAGCGGTGGGACGTGCTGCGTCACGCGCGCGAAACGCGGGCGCGCCTCGAGCCGCTGACCAAACACCTGGATATTCCGCCGCTCGAATACATTTTGCCGATGGCGGTTTCGGTGGTGCTCTCGCTGATATTTTTCTTTCTGCAACGGGACATGGGGCCGGCGCTGGTGTTTGCGTGCCTGTTCCTGGTGCTCTACGGAATGGCGCGGCAAAGCGCGCTGGCGCCGGTGGCGGGCCTCATGCTGGTGGTGGCGGGTTTCGCGGTGGGCTGCTGGCTGGGCGTGCCGCACACGGTGGGCGAACGCGTGCGCATGTGGCTTTCGCCGTGGGACAACCTGGTACACGGCGGCGATCAACTGGCGCAATCGTTATGGGCCTATGCCACCGGCGGGACGGCTGGTGTGGGAACGGGACTCGGCGATCCGCAAGTGGTGCCGGCCGTGCATACCGACCTGATCCTGGCGGCGCTGGGCGAAGAGTGGGGCTTTGCCGGCGTTGCCGCGGCGTTCGTTCTCTATGGCGTGCTGGTGTGGCGGACGCTGCGCGCGGCGATGCGCGCGCGCACGGACTACGAGTGCTTTCTCGGGGTCGGACTGGCGGCGGCCACGGCGCTGCAGATCCTGCTGATTGCCGGCGGGTCGCTGGGAGTGGTGCCGCTTTCCGGCGTGGTGACGCCGTTCCTGAGTTACGGGCGCACCGCCATGCTGGCTAACTTCGTGGTAGTGGGGATGGTGGCGGCGATTTCGTCCCGGGCGCAGCAAGACCCGCGGCCGGCGGCCAGACCGGTTCCGCTGCTGGGCGCCATCTTCGCCGTTGCCGCGGCCGTGGTGGTGGCCAAGGCGGGCTACGTGCAAGTGCTGCGCAGCGACGTGGTGATGGGCGCGGGAACGCTGGTGACGCAGGCCGACGGCGCGCGCCGCTATCAGTACAACCCGCGGTTACAGGAAGTGATGCGCGATATTCCCAAGGGCACGATTTACGATCGCAACGGGCTGCCGCTCGCCACCAGCGATTGGGACGCGCTCGAAAAGCATCGCGCCGATTACCAGGCTCTGGGGATCGATATCGACAAGGCCTGCCCGCGCGGCGAGAGCCGGCATTATCCTTTCGGCGGGCTGATGTTCGACCTGCTGGGCGACTTGCGGACGCGCGAGCGCTGGGGCGCCACCAACACCTCGTTCGTGGAGCGCGATGAGGCGCGGCGGCTGCGCGGCTACGACGACCGGCCCACGCTGGTGGAGGTGAAGAATCCCAAGACCGGCAAGATGGACAAGGTGCTGCGTTACGATTACCGCGAGCTGGTTCCGCTGCTGCGGCATCGCAACGACCCGCGGGATCCCGAGGTGCGCAAGGTGCTCGACCGGCCGCGCGACGTGGCGATGTCGATCGATGCGCGGCTCGAAGTGAAAGTGGCGGAGATTCTGAGCAACCAGCTCAAGCTGGCCGGCAAGGATAAAGGCGCGGCGGTGGTGCTGGACCCGGCCACCGGCGACCTGCTGGCGGCGGTGAGCTTTCCGCAGCCGGTGCTGAATGGAGTGCCGCAGCCGGGCCAGGAGGCCAACCCGTGGCTGGACCGCGCGCGCTACGGGCTGTATCCGCCGGGCTCGACCTTCAAAGTGGTGACGGCCATGGCGGCGCTGCGCAAAGACATGCAACTGGCGCATCGCACTTACCAGTGCATCCGGCTGCCGGACGGGCGCGTAGGCAATTACCTGAAAGGCTCCAGCCGCCCGATCCGCGACGACATCCAGGACCAGACGCCGCACGGCACGCTCGACCTGGAGCGCGGGCTGGTGGTTTCCTGCAACGCCTACTTCGCGCAGTTGGGCACATACGATGTGGGCGCCGACGCGCTGTGGACCACCGGCAGCGCGCTGGGCATCGCGACGGCATGGCCCAACCGCGCCGATCAGTTGAAGAAATCGCTGCCGCAATCTTCCTACGGTCAGGGGCAGGTGGTGGCGTCGCCGTTCCAGATGGCGCGGGTGGCGGCCACGGTGGCGAGCGGCGGCTCGATGCCCCAGGGCCGCTGGATTACGGACGAGACCAACACCCGGACCACCGAACCGCGCGAGGTGCTGTCGGCGGATGCGGCCACGCTGTTGGGCCGGTTTATGCGGGAAGTGGTGACGGCGGGCACGGGGAAACGCGCCGGCGCTGCCTCCGTGCCGGTGGCCGGCAAGACCGGCACCGCCGAACTGGTGGACGCTCCGTCGCACGCCTGGTTCATCGGGTTCGCGCCTTACGGAGCGGCAACCCGCAAAATCGCCTTCGCCGTGCTGGTGGAGAATGGAGTCTATGGAGGAACCAATGCGGCCCCCGCGGCGGCGGAAATTGTCAACGCGGCGGCGAAGCTGGGGCTGTTGCAGTAGAGAAAAGAATTGAGCCGGCGATGAACACAGATAAACACAGATAGGAACACGGAGGAAAGCAAGATTGATTCTTATCGGTGTTTATCGGCGTTCATCGGCGGCTAAAAAGAGCGGGCGCGTATGA
>JBEKYE010000173.1:0-9541 GCA_049511275.1 Bryobacteraceae bacterium | reverse complement strand
CGCTGGAGAATTGGGACGGGAAATATCACAGGATCCGCGTGACCTGCGCGCGCAAGGGAGTGAAGGTCGAGACCAAGCAGGGTTACTACGCGTATGCTGATCAGGCGGCGGAGGGCGATCGCGAGAAGGCTGCGCTGGAGACGGCCACGGGCAGCGCCTTCGACACGACGGAGATCGGGGTGAATGCGCGATTGATGGTGTACGATCCCGCGACCCACGAGGCGGATCTGGCCATCCGCGTGGATGCGGCGGATGTGAGCTTCGCGAAGGCGGGCGAGGTTTCGACGGGACGTCTGGCGGTGAGCGTAGCCGGGTACCTGAAAGACGGGAGGATGGAGATGTTCCCGTCAGAGGAAGTTGCCCCGAAGATCACTGCGGAGCAACGGGAAACCGCGTTGCGGGAAGGCATTCGGGTGGAGCGGCGGCTGGTGCTGGCGGAGGATGTGGAGAAACTGCGGGTCCTGGTTTACGATCGCGAGAGCGGCGCCGTGGGATCCCTGACCGTTCCCCTGGAGCGGAAGTAATCTGGTGACATGAGGGTGCTCGTTATTGGCGGGACTAGTCCGCGCGCAAAGCTTGAATCACATCCACACGCGCGGCTCGCATCGCGGGCCACGCGGATGCGACCACGGCCGCTGCCAGCAATACCCCCGCCGCCCCAACCACGACCCACGCCCCCGGCATCCGCACGTTCTCGAAATAACTGCCGGCCAGTCGCTGCAGCGCGAGCCCGCACGCCAATCCGGCGCCAATCCCGACAGCCGTGATGAGGGTGCCCTCCGCGATCACACGCGTTAGCAGATGCCGCGGCTGCGCCCCGATCGCCAGCCGGATGCCGAATTCGCGCGTCCGTGCGCTTACCGAAAATGCCAGTACGCCCGCGACACCGACCACCGCAATCGTCAGTGCCACAATGGCGAAGCCGCCAAAAACCATGGCGTTCAACCGATCCGGTGTCAGCACTTCCGCGCGGACGTCTTGGAGCGTCGCGGCGCGCTCCACCGGCTGGTCCACCGAGAGGTTGCGGATGGTCCGCGTGATCGGGTTGACCAGAGCATACGGATCCGATCGAACGTGGACGAAGAGGCGCCCGCCGAAAAGGGGCCCCTGTCCGAACGGGGTATACACAGTCAGGGTCGGCTGCGGAACCAGGTGCTCATCGTCGATATCCGCGGCAATTCCGACGATGCGCATCGGCGTCGGTTTCATGCCGATGAACTTGAGCAGGGGATCCGTAAGAGTGAGACGGCGATTGAGCGCCTCCTGGGTTGGAAACATCCGCCGCACCACACTTTGGCTTACGATCGTCACCGGCTCGCTGTCTTTGCGGTCGAGATCGTTGAAATCACGCCCATCAAGCATTGGCACGCCGAGCGAGGCGAAAAATCCGGGCGACACGATGCGGAATTGGCCGCGCGGATCGTCTTCCGCTGTCGCGCGAACGTAACCCTCGGCCGTGAATTGGAAGCCGGGGCCGAACGAACCTCCCTCGCGCCACGGCGTGAGCATGCCCAGAGCGACGCCGTCTACGCCCGGCAACTGGTGTACGCGCCGCATCGCTTCTTTGTAGAAGTCCACCACCTGGGGGTCCGTCCGCCCATACGAAAGTACAGGCACGTTGATCGCAAGCACGCGGCGGGTGTCGATGCCGGTCTGGACCGCCTGAAGGGCGAGCAGCGTCTTGACCAGCATGGCGGCGCCAGCCAGCAGGATAAAGGAGAAGGCAATCTGGGTGACCGCGAACGCCCGCAGACGCCGCGCCGCGCCGCCCGTCACCCGCACGCTCCCACTGGACAGGCTGATTCCGCTCGACCCGTCAGCCGAAGGCAGACGCGGCACAAACGCCAGGATCGCCGCAGCGACCAGCGCCAGTCCGGCGCCGACCCACAGCATGCTGGAGTCGACCGTCAGATCCAGCGCGCGGACCGAGAACCGGGACGCGTACCGCGCCAGGATGGCCACCATGGGCCGGGCGCTCAGCACACCCAGCGCCGCTCCCGCGCCGCAGAGCAGGAGGCTTTCCGCCAAAAGGACACGTCGTAGCGCGGCGGTGCTCGCCCCAAGCGAGGCCCGAATCACCAGCTCACCTTCGCGGCGAATCGTCCGCGCCAAAATCAGGTTCGCCACGTTGGAACAGGCGATGATGAAGACCAATCCCGACGCGGCCAGCAGCACCCAAAGCACGGTCCTGGCTTTGGACGTAATCTGGTCGCGCAGAAGCACCGCGGAGATGCGGAAGTCCGCCTTCGCGGGATACGCCTCGGGATGCTCTTTCATGATGGCGCCGTGTGCCACCCTGAGCTCGGCGCGGGCCTGTTCCAGTGTCGCGCCGGGTGCCAGCCGGCCAAACAGCTCAGTCATGCGATGGATCCGGCCCGTCACCATGGTCGCCGACAGGTGGTGTGGACTGGTCACCACGTTGGCGATGATCTCGGTTTCGGCGGGATACGGGATCGATGGTTCCAATACCCCTACGACGGTCGCTGTACGCGGTCCGAACGATTCCAGCCTGACGACTTTTCCGAGCACCGACGGGTCGCTCTTCAGCGCGGTGGTCCAGAAGCGATACGTCAGAACGACGGCACCGGCGGCGGCCGGGCCGTCGTCTCGCATATCGAGCAACCGTCCCAGCACCGGGTGCAGACCCATCACGTCGAAGTAGTTGCCCCCGACCACTCCCGCTCGCACCTCACGCGGCTCGCCCAGCCCATTCATGGTGAAACCTATGGTGGAGAAATCGCCGATCGCGCTGAACGATCTAACCCGCTGCCGCAGGTCCTGCATCTCCGGCACGGAAAACGTGGCATTCTCCATGCCCAAGCCCGGCGCGCTCTGCCTGATGTAAATTAGCCTGTTCTCGTCGCGATTCACCAGCGGCCGCAGAAGAACCCCGCGGACCAGCGTGAAGATCGCGGCATTGGCTCCGATTCCGAGTGCCAGAGTAAGGACCACTGTAATCGTAAGCCCCTTCGCTTTGGCGAGTGAGCGGAGGGCGTACTTCACGTCACGCCAGAAGATTCCGACAGCTTCGCGTAAATCCAATCGTTCTGCGCTTATCCCAGTCATGACCGGGCCTCCCTTCTCTCGACTCCGTCAAAGTGATGTCGTTCGGCACCTTGCGTTTTCGACAGCCGGGCCAAAGAAATCCGGCGCTCTCGGAGTCTCCTTCCAAAATCATACGCGATGCCGACTGCGATGTTCCATTCGCATACAAACTTCGGGGCATTATGGGTGATGAAATAATTGTCTCCCACCCGTCCGAGGTTCAAGAACAAGGACCCCGTGCCGTCCGCTGAGGATGTCGTTGAGTTTATCTTAGGCATGATTCCCAACACGGCGAGATCTTGAGACAATTATAGGAAATGCGCATGAGCGCGCCAGACCCCGCACGCGCAAACACCCTGCTCGATGCCGAGCTGGAGAAATGGGACAACGATTTTCGCTTTCTGCTGGGTTGCTTCCAAACTGTTCTCGGTCGAATCGGGGAGAACGGGCTCGCCACCTTGCTGGGAGACGTTTTCTCGAACGATTCTCAACCTTCTGCAGAGCTGCCGCCCCGCGGTTCACAAGCCCTCTCGATGGCATTCCAGCTCCTTACCATGGCCGAAGAGAACACGGCCAATCAGGTCCGGCGCATGCGCGAAAATGTCGGCGGACCGGCCAGTGAGCCTGGTACGTGGCCGTCCCAGTTGCAGCAGTTGTGTGCGGCTAACTTCGATCAGCAGGACCTCCGGCGTGCACTCCCCTCGATTCAGGTTCAGCCGGTGCTCACGGCCCATCCCACCGAGGCCAAGCGGCCCTCGGTGCTCGAACGCCATCGGGAGATCTACCTGATGCTGGTGGAGCGCGAAAACCCCACCAAAACTCCCATGGAACAGCAGGCGCTCCAAGGCCGGCTGGAAGACAGCCTCGAACGCCTGTGGCGCACAGGCGAGATCCTGCTCGAACGGCCGGACGTCGAGTCCGAAATCCGCAATACCCTGCACTACGTCTCGCACGTCTTCCCCGGCGTACTGCAACTCCTCTCGGAGCGCTTTCGGCAGTCCTGGCAGTGGGTTTTCCCGGGCACCGATCCGCCGGCAGAGCCCAGGCTGAGCTTCGGCACCTGGGTGGGAGGCGATCGCGACGGCCACCCTTTCGTTACCACGGCGGTGACCCGGTATACCCTCGAGACGCTACGCGCGCACAGTTTGGCAGTCCTGCGGGAGTCCTTGCACGCTCTCGCCGGTCGCCTCAGCCTTTCCGATGCCATGCAGGCGGCGCCGCCTGTTCTGCATCAACGCATCGCGGCGTATGAAGCGATGATCGGCGCAGCCGCAACTGCCCCTGAATATCGGGACGAGCCATGGCGGCGGCTGGTTCATCTGATCATCGAGCGCGTGCCCACGCCCGGCGACACCCACCCACCGGAATATTGCTACCGCTTCCCCCAGGAGATCCAGGAGGATGTCCGATTTCTCGCCGAGACCTTGCACCCCGTAGGCGCCGAACACCTTGCCGTCTCCGAGGTCTCTCCCCTGCAACACCTCGCGGCTGTCTACGGCTTTCACGGGGCCTCGCTGGACATACGGCAGTCCAGCTCCTTGCATAGCGTGGTGGTGGGCCAGCTTCTTTCCGTGGCAGGCCTGGATGGAGCGGACTATCCCAATTGGACCGAAGAAATGAAGCGGCGTATGATCGACCGCGAGCTCGAATCGCCGCGCCCCTTCGCGGTCTCATCGGCCGCACTTCCACCTGAGGCGCAAGAGTGCGTCGGCGTGCTCCGGCTCATCAGAGATTGGCGCGACAGGCATGGCCCCGGCGCCATCGGATCGTACATCGTCAGCATGACTCACTGCGCATCTGATCTCCTGAATGTCTACTTGCTGGCGCGTGAAGCCGGCTTGGTGCACAATACCGCCAACGGGCTCGTATACGAACTCGCAGTCACGCCCCTGTTTGAGACGATCGAGGATCTGGAGAACAGTGGCCGCGTCCTTTCCGATTTCCTGGCACACCCGGTTACCATGCGAACGCTGCGTTATCTCCAGCAGGGGGAAGACCGGCCGCGGCCGCTGCTGGAGGTCATGATCGGCTACAGCGATAGCAACAAGGATGGTGGCATTCTGGCGAGTCATTGGTACTTGCGAGGGGCTCAGATCCGGCTGGCCGCCGCGGCTCGCGATGCCGGCGTCGATCTGCGGTTTTTCCATGGCCGGGGCGGAACCATTGGCCGCGGCGCCGGTCCCACACATGTCTTCCTCGAATCACTGCCGCCGCTCACTCTGAACGGGGAGATGCGGGTGACCGAGCAAGGCGAGGTGATCTCGCAGAAGTATGCCAACCGTCTTACCGCCGCTACTCACCTGGAACGCCTTCTGGCCGGTGTAACGCGTTGGACGCTAGTACGAGGGCGGGAATCCGCACGTGTGGCCCCCGACGTGGAGGACGTGCTCGATCAGGCTGCGGCGATCAGCCGAGGCATCTACCGCGAGCTGGTCAATGAGGAAGGTTTTATTGAATTCTTCTCGCAGGCCACGCCCCTGGATGCCATCGAGTGCAGCCATATCGGCTCCCGGCCGGCGCGGCGTACCGGTCAGCGCACCATTCAAGACTTGCGCTCCATTCCCTGGGTTTTCAGTTGGAGCCAGGCGCGCTTCAATCTACCGGGATGGTACGGCGTGGGAGGCGCGTTTCAGCGGATTCGGGAACGGGATCAAACCGCCTGGGAATCGGTGCTGCGGGCCGCGCGCACGTGGCCCTTTCTCTCTTACCTGTTGCACAACGTGGAATTCAGTGTCGTGGCCGCCGACACGTCGATTATGGCCGAATACGCCATGCTGGTGGAGGACCAGCTGCTGCGGACGCGAATTCTGAACCGGATCATGATGGAATATCGGCGGACTCGAGACACCCTTGACGAGTTGCTGGGAGGCAACCGCGAGCGGCGCAGGCCGCGTCTGAGCAAGGCAGTGGACGTTCGCCGCTGTGCGCTGGCGCACTTGCATCGAGAGCAGATAGTGCTTCTCAGAAACTGGCGGGAAGCGCTACGAAGCGAGTGTGGCGAAGAGGCAGATCGCATTCTGCCGGCGCTGCTGGTGACCGTCAACGCGATCGCTGGAGGGCTCAAAACCACGGGCTAGGGCCGCGTGACTGCGCCGCCTGCTGGGTCGGTCCGCGTTGCCATCCACCTCTGTTCTGACAGAGTCCGCCGCGGTAACTTTGCCGCCACCGAGTCGTCGTTTGCACAGACTCGAGCAATGATCCGGCAGGTGGACGAGGCACGCTGGATCAGGGGATCTCCGGTTTTTACCCCTTCTTACGTCGCTTGCGCCAACTCGGTTTTCTTTTCATTGGTGGGTGCTATACCGCAGGTACAAGTGGCTGCCTCGCTGCTTCACGCTGACAAGGTCCAACCAGGGCGCTGTTTCGGGAGCAAATTCCACACCTGCGATGAATCCCGGGCGGGGTGGTGGCATGTTTCGGCCGGCCACTTGCGAGGCTATGGTGAGGAAGAGTTCGTCGACGCAGCCATCGGCCACGAATTTACCGAAGAGGGTGGGGCCGCCTTCATGGAGAAGCAGCGACACGCCGAACTCAGCACGCAGAAGTTCGAGAATGGCCGCCGGCGCAATGCTGGGACCTTCGAGCAGCCGAACCTCCGTGGAGGCCAGCGATCCCGCACCGCTGGCTGCGAGGAACTCTCCGCCGGCTTGGGTAGTGACAATCAAAGTTCGGATGCCTGGTGTACGGAAAACTGCTCTCGTGAGGTCCATCCTGCCGCTTCCACTAACTACCACGTGGAGCGGCGGCGCATTCTTCTGGAGGATCTCCGATCGGTAGCGCGCGTAAAGGTCGCGGGCTTCCGGGTACACCTGGTCGGCAACGAATAGATGCTCTGGGGAGGTGGCCCGAAGCGTACCGGATCCCATCATGACCGCGTCTGCTGATGCTCGGAGCAGCCCCATAATGAAACGGTCCGACTCGTCGAATCCGCTAATATCGCCTCCCCCGGATTTGCCGGCAATTTTGTAGCTCACTACCCCATCAACAGTGCTCACGAAGTTGCCGATCACGTAGGGCCATACGGGACTCGGCGGCGGGAACCACAACTCGCCACCGTAAGCGATTTTCAATTCCTCCGGGAGCACCGGATGCTCAGGGGTTTGTCTGCGGTCGATCAACGTGCGGATGATTGGGCTGCCGATTCGATTACCTCAGGGTCCGCGCGGCTACGTCAACCACGCCACCTTCCACGTATACATTACTACACTGTTCCATTTCAGCTGCTCTCCCCAACAGAGATCGAGCCCCGCGTCGCCTGCCGATCCGTCCACGTGACGAATCTCCTCACCGGGGAAGCGGGCTTTGACGAGGTGGAAACAGAGCTTTTCGAATGTGTTTGGATCGAGTTCCTTGAGGCGTTGGTATATGGGATGCACCGGAGACCGGAAACATTTTAGCAGGGTTCTGTCTTATTTTGGTTGCATCGAGGTTAGCGTTTTTTGCGAGGCGATGACCCCATTAGCCGCCCGAAACGCCTGCGCGGGACGGTAGCACTTCAGACGGGTCCCGAACGAGCACAAGCGAGGGCGGGATGCCCCGGAGCGCTCCACCATCTTGGGTTGATCGGGATTCTGAAGCCAGAATGGAAGGACCCGCTTGACACCTTCGCCGTCTTTCGTCATTCTATACATAGAGTAACAAGGCATAGATCAAATGAGTACTGAACGACGCGACCTATTTCCTGGCGCCCTGGAAATGATGATCCTCCAGATGCTCCGCCGCGGCCCCCTCCACGGCTACGCACTCGCCCAACAGATCCGCCACAACTCCGATGACCTCCTGCAGATCGAGGAAGGCACGCTCTATCCCGCGCTCCAGCGCCTGCAACGGCAGGGCTGGGTGGAAGCGAAATGGGGCATGTCGGCACATAACCGCAAAGTGCGTGTTTACCACGTCACCCCCGCCGGAGGGAAACAGCTCCAGCGCGAAGTATCGAGCTTTGAGCGCATGCTTGCCGGCATCGCGCGCGTCATGAGGCCCGCCCGGTCATGAACCGCCTGCGCCAGTTCTTTCGCCGTTCGAGTCTCGATCGCGAGCTCGACGGAGAGATTGCCGCGCACATCCAAGAGATGGCCGACGAGCTGATGGAATCTGGAATGAGCCGCGAGGACGGGCTGCTCACCGCTCGCACCCGTTTCGGCAACCGAACGGCGGTGTTTGAGCAGAGCCGTGAAGTATGGAGCTTCCATACGATCGAGTCCTTTTTCCGCGATCTTCGAATGGGCGCGCGAGCGCTGCGCCGCACGCCGCTGTTCACCGCGGGCGCGGCCCTCACTCTGGCGCTCGGAATCGGCGCCAGTGCGGCGATTTTCAGCCTGATTAACGCGGTTCTCCTGCGCCCGCTGCCGTTCCCACAATCCGACCGCATCGTAATGCTCTGGGAGCGGCCGCCGGAGCGGATCAGCACGGCGGCGCTCGGCCCAAGCAGGCAGCACCGCAACCCGACCAGTTCGCTAAATTTCGTCGACTGGCGCGATCGCACGCACTCCTTCGCAGCCATGGCCGCCATTTCCCGTTTCCCCATGGGCCTGAGCGGATACGGCTCGCCGCGCGAGGTCGAATCGCTCCAGGTCTCCGCGGCCTTCTTCCACGTTCTCGGCGTTCCACCGCTTTTTGGCCGCATCTTCGACACGACCGAGGACGTGCCCAACGGTCCGCGCGTCGTCGTCCTCAGCTACCCTTTGTGGCAAGAGCAGTTCGGCGGCGAACGTTCCATCGTCGGTCGCGACGTTCTGCTCCACGATGACCCGTACAAAGTGATCGGTGTCATGCCCGAAGGCTTCGACCTGCCGGCCGATCGCGCCGAAATCTGGGTTCCCATCCAGATCACTGGCCGCGCAAGCGCCAGCGAGGGCCGCTATCTGCGCGTCCTCGCCAAGCTGAAGCCGGGAGTATCCATCGCGCAGGCGGAGACCGATCTCATCGCGGTCGAACATGACATCGCCCGCGAACGGCCCGCATTCAACCGTGATTGGAGCGCCACCGTGCTGACGCTCTACGAGCAGACCACCGGCGATGTCAGCACAGCCCTGCTGCTGCTCTTCGGCGCCGTCATGGTTGTGATGCTGATTGCGTCCGGCAACGTGGCAAACCTGCTGCTCATGCGGAGCACTCACCGGCGCCGCGAAATCGCCCTGCGCGCCGCGCTGGGCGCGAGCCGCGCCCGCATCGTCGCGCAACTCCTCGCCGAAAGCTCGCTGCTCTCGCTGTCCGGCGGCGCGCTCGGCATCGCGTTCGCCTTCCTCGGCCTGCGGGCGATTGTGGCTTCGCTGCCTGCGCTCGCCGTGCCACGCAGCGAGGCCGTCCATATCGACGCTCGCGTGCTGGCTTTCAGCCTTGCGCTCTCCATCTTCACCACCTTGCTGTTCGGGCTCGCTCCCGCGCTGTCGTTCTCGCGAACCACCCCCGGCGCGGCGCTGAAGGAGAACAGCACGCGCGCCACCAGCGGCGGCGGAGGGCGGATGCGCGGCCTGTTGGTGGTCTCGGAAGTCGCGCT
>JBEKYE010000172.1:0-9542 GCA_049511275.1 Bryobacteraceae bacterium | reverse complement strand
AAGCCGCACGACCAATGGCGCCCCGTATTTCATAAGGATAAGGAGGAACTGATCGCCGCCATGAACCGCGCGCTGGAGAAGTACCCGGGGGCGATCTGGAACTTCTCGCAGCCTATCGAAGACAACGTCGGAGAGACCCTCACCGGCACCAAGGGCTCGCTGGCGCTCAAGATTTTCGGGGATGACTTGCAGACTCTCGAGCAGAAGGGCGAAGAAGTCACCGCCGTCATGTCGGGAATCGCGGGCATGCATGACGTCAAGCTGTTACGTGATTTCGGCCAGCCCAATCTCGACTTAAGCATCGACCGGCGCCAGGCGGCCCGTTTTGGAATCAACGTGACGGATATACAAGACGCCGTCCAGACGGCCGTAGGCGGCAACGCGGTGAGTCAGGTGCTGATCGGCGAGCAGCGCTACGACGTGGTAGTGCGCTACCAGGAGCCCTATCGCAATACGGCGCAGGCCATCGCAAGGGTTCGCCTGCTTTCCCCTACCGGAGAGCGAGTGTCTCTGGCGCAGTTGACCAACGTAGAGGTTAAGGACGGCGCCTACGACATCTACCGGGAAGGCAATAGCCGCTATGTGGCGGTAACCTTCAGCGTGAGAGGCCGGGATCTGGGGACCACGGTCGGAGAGGTGATCCGGAAGATCGGTGAAAAAGTGAAGTTGCCGCCAGGTTATAGCATCGGTTGGTCGGGCGAATACGAGAGCGAAAAGCGGGCGGAAAAGCGGCTGGCTCTCATCGTCCCGTTGACCATCCTGGTCATCTTCATCATTCTTTACACCATGTTCCGCTCGTACAAATGGGCGCTGCTCATTCTGTTGAACGTAGGCCTGGCTCGTGTCGGCGGCTTCCTGGCTCTTTTGATTACCGGAACTTATCTCAGTGTGTCCTCAGGGGTCGGCATGTTGGCGCTCTTTGGCGTGTCGGTGCAAACCGGCGTCATCATGGTCGAATACATTAACCAGCGTCGGGCGAGGGGTCACTCCATCGAGGATTCAGCCGTGGAAGGCGCGGTCCTGAGGCTTCGTCCCATCCTGATGACCATGCTGGTGGCAACGCTGGGACTCCTGCCGGCGGCGCTATCGCACGACATCGGATCCGATTCGCAGCGGCCTTTCGCGATTGTCATCGTAGGCGGCCTGATTTCCGATTTGCTGCTCAGTATTGTTCTGCTGCCTACGTTTTATGTCTGGATCGCCCGGGACGGCGATTCACTTCCCGCACCGGAGGGTTCTTAAGGGCTTATGAGGACTGAGCGCGCAATTTTGCCTACGAAACACACCCGGATTATTTGGGCGGCCGCTCGAGTGTTCGGCAGCCTGCTGTTGACGGATGCGGCGTTCGCGCAGCAGGGACCGGTCACCGTTACGCTGGATCAAGCTATCCAAATGGCGCTCCAGCACAACCACACCTTGCAGGCCGCCCGGACTACCATCCAACAGAACCAGGCCGCGGAGATTACCGCCAATCTACGCCCGAATCCGACGTTCTTCACCGACTGGGAATACTTGCCGGTCTTCACCCGCCAGCAGGGCACATCCGTAGGGGACTACCTTCAGAGTTCGACCGAGGCCGACATGGGGTTGAGTTACCTGATCGAACGCGGCAACAAGCGCGCGCGCCGCCTGCAGGCCGCCAGGGACATAACCGCCGTTACGCGCTCGCAGGTAAACGATAACGAGCGCGGTCTCACGTTTCAGGTTGGCGCTCTGTTCATCAATGTCCAGCTTGCGCAGTCGACTCTTGAACTCGCCCGGATGGACCTGAAAAGCTTTCAGGAAACCGTCGATATCAGCGAAATCCGACACAGGGATGGCGCCATGAGCGAGAACGATTACCTGAAGATCAAGCTCCAGTTGCTGCAATTTGAAACCGACGTGCAACAGGCGTTGCTCAACAAGGCCCAGGCGCTGTCGGATCTTCGGCAGCAATTGGGTTACGAGTCGGTGCCCGCCACGTACGACGTCGCGGGCGAATTCGAATACAAACCGCTGCTGGTCACGCTCGACGAATTGCAGGCGAAGGCCCTCCGGAATCGTCCCGATCTGCGCGCGGCGGTGTTGGGCGTTACAGCCGCCAACAGCCAATATGCGCTCGCCAAGGCCAATGGGAAGCAGGATCCCACCATCTCGGCCAATTACTCGCACGTCAACGGCATCAGTACCGCCACCTGGGCGTTCAGTATTCCGCTGGCGATTTTCGACCGGAACCAGGGCAACATTGCGCAAACACGCATTGCCATCCGGCAGGCGGAGGAACAGCAGAAAGCGGCCAACGGGCAGGTGCTGACCGACGTGAAAGACGCATACGAGGGGCTGCAGGAGAGCGCGAGAATTGCCCAGCTCTTGAAATCCACCTATCTCGATGTAGCCCAAAGGAGCCGTGATATCAGCGAATATGCATACCGGCGCGGCGCCTTGGCGCTTCTCGATTTCCTGGACGCCGAGCGGACTTATCGCGCCACCCAACTGGCCTACCGCCAGGCGGTGGCCGCTTACCTGGCTGCATTGGAGCAGCTTCGCCAGGCGGTGGGAACGAGGGACCTGCTTTGATCCCGGTCCTGGCGCCCGTTTGCCACACCGTTGTACCAGAATGATCTTATGACGAGAGAAGAGACACGAGCGCGTATTGTGGAGATCGGAATCATCCCGGCGATACGCGTGTCTACCGCCGAGGACGCCCTGTTTGCCGCGGAAGCGGTCAGCGAGAGCGCCATCCCGATTGTCGAAGTCACCATGACCGTCCCAGGCGCCGTCGAAGTCATTCGCGAACTGACGCGTCATCACCCCGGAGTTCTTGTGGGCGCCGGCACGTTGTTTCGTGTGGAAACGGCACGCCGCTGTCTGGATGCTGGAGCGTCCTTCCTGACCATGCCGGGACTCGATCTTGATATCGTCAACTTCGCGTTGGGGCGCGGGGTGGTGGTCTTGCCGGGCGCCCTGACGCCCACCGAGGTCACGGCCGCGTGGAAGGCTGGTTCCGATTTCGTGAAAGTCTTTCCGTGCTTCGCGAACGGCGGCCCCGCCTACATCCAGGCTCTCAAAGGGCCCTTTTCGGAGGTCCCCCTGATTGCCACCGGCGGTGTGAATCAAATGAACGCCATGGATTTCATTCGGGCGGGGGCCGTGGCGCTGGGCATCGGGCGGGACTTGATTCACCAGGATGCCATCAAACGCCGCGAGCGCGGCTGGATCACCGAACTGGCGCGGCGGTACACGAAGATCGTGGCCGAAGCGCGCAGCATACAGAGGGAGGCCGGCGCATGACACGCACGCTGGCCGCGGTTTTATTCGGATTGAGCGTGATGGGTGCAACGCTGTTCGCGGCAGACGGGCCCGGGGAGAAAGCGCCCAAACAGTCATTTGAAGTAACCAGCACGGAGCGAGTGAACTTCCTGCCAGGCGGCACTATTAGCCTGGACAATTCGTATGGCTACCTGGCGGTGGAAGGTTGGGATTCGCCGGAGGTCGGGATCACGGTCACCAAGTCGGCGGATCGTTTCTTCGAACCCGAGCGAAAGGAGAAGGCCGGGCAAGCTTTCGAACAGATCCGTGTGGTCACCGAACGGCGCTCGGATAAGGAATTGGCGATTTCGACGACCCTCCCCGACCGCCATAGCTTCCCCAGTTCCATTCTTCCTTCGGGCCGCATCATCGTCACCATGCCGAAGAAAAACAGGCTCGGCGTCACGATGGATTGCATCGTCCACGTGCCGCGCGACTCGCGGCTGGTAGTCCACCACGACAGCGGCTATGTATGGGTGAGTGACGTGACGGGGGACATCGAGGTAAACAGCCACACCGGTGACATGATCGTGATGCTGCCGGATCCGGGTCCATTCTCGATCGACGCGAGAACCCGAATGGGCAGCGTCTCTTCCGATTTCACCGGCAACGGCCACAAGCAATTTCTGGTTGGCACTCAATTTGTGCACGCAAGTCAGGCTCCGTCACGGCGGATCTATTTGCGCATGGGCCGCGGAAGCATCACGATCAAGAGCGGCCCGCCGTCCGGTCCCTTCTGGAAGAACTGAGGAGGCCACTTGAGGTGCTTGGTTCACGCTGGCGATTCTGGCGAAATTCTAGTTCGGACCTCAAGTTTGTCGCACAGAAGGCCGCCGCGCCGGATTATCCTGTGAGAGATGCCAACTCCGGCCGATCGCAGACCCGATCCCGAAGAGCTGCTGCGCCGCGTCCAGGACACGGAGCGCCGCGAAAGCCGTGGACGCCTCAAGATCTTCCTGGGCTACGCCTCGCGTGTCGGCAAGTCGTTCCGCATGTTCGATGAGGGCCGGCGCCGCAAGGAGCGCGGCCAGGACGTGGTGGTAGGCGCGGTGCAGCGCGAGGTCACGCCGGACATCGCGGAGATCCTCTCGCACCTGGACGTAGTGCCTTCCATCGCGACCAAACACGCGGGCCGGGTCTACGAAGTGATGGATATGGCCGCGCTCTTCCGCCGCCACCCGCAGGTTTGCCTGGTGGACGGCCTGGCCTACGATAATCCGCCCGGGAGCCGCAATCCGCAGCGGTGGCAGGATGTGCGGGAACTCCTCGACCGCGGCATCGCGGTGATCACCGCCGTCAACATCCAGCACATCCGCGAACAGCAGGCCGAAGTGGAGCGGATCACCGGGAAGCGCGCCGCCAACAGCATTCCCCAGGAGTTTCTCCACGAAGCCGACGAAATCGAGGTGGTGGACGCCCCGCCCGAAGCCCTTGCGGATCGCACCGGCAAGAAAGATATCCACGATTCCCGGAGCCTGGCGGAACTGCGCGAACTGGCCCTGCTGCTGGCCGCCGACGTGGTGGACCGCCAGTTGCAAGATTATCTGGAGGCACATGACGTGGCCGCGCGGTGGGGCGCGCAGGAACGCATCCTGGTCTGTATCACCGCGCGTAGCGACGCCCGCGAAATGCTAAGAAGCGGTTTGCGCAACAAAGCCCGCTTCCACGGCGCGCTGCTGGTGGCCTACGTGGAACAGCCCGATCTTCGCGGGCCCGATCGCGACAAGCTCGAAGCCAACCTGGCGCTGGCGCGCGAACTGGGAGCGGAAGTGCACTGCCTCCAAGGCCCCGACTTCGTCCAGACCATTCTGGATTTCGCGCGCGAGCAGCGCATCACGCAGCTCTTCCTGGGCCACTCGGGCCGCCCGCAGAGGGCGTGGTTCGGGCGCACTCCGGTGGACCGCCTGATCGATGGCGCCGATGGTTTTGATGTGCGGCTGTTCCCGCACGGAGGCAAGCCGTGAGCGCCAGGACCAAGGGGCGGCTCAAGATTTATCTGGGATATGCCGCCGGCGTGGGCAAGACCTACCGCATGGTCCAGGAGGCGCAAGCCCTGCGGCAGAAGGGCGTCGACATTGTCATCGGGTACTTTGAATCGCACGGCCGCCAGGAAACCATTGCGCAAACCGAAGGCCTGGAGGTGATCCCGCGCCGCATTCTGACGTACAACGGCTCGGAGTTCGAAGAAATGGATGTCGAAGCTGTGCTGCGGCGCAAACCGGCCGTGGCCCTGGTGGACGAGCTGGCCCATACCAACGTGCCGGGATCTGAGCGCCTCAAGCGCTGGCAGGATGTTCACGCACTGCTCGATGCCGGCATCGACGTTCTCACCACCATGAATGTCCAGCACCTGGAGAGCCTCAACGACCAGGTCTTTCATGCCACCGGCATTCATGTGCGCGAAACCGTGCCCGACTGGGTGGTGGACGAAGCCGACGAACTGGTGTTTGTCGATCTCACTCCGCGCGCCCTTCGCAACCGGCTGGAGCGCGGCGTGGTCTATGCCCCCGAAAAGGCGCGCCGCGCCATGGAGAATTTCTTCACTGAGACCAACCTCACGGCGCTTCGCGAAATGGCGCTGCGCCACACCGCATACGAGGTGGAAGAGAAACTGGTTGCCAACCCGGCCGCCGCCGGCGAAACTCCCGGCGCAGCGCACGATTCCCAGACCCCCGCCCGCACCGAGCGGATTCTCATCTGCCTCACCGGCCGGCCTTCGTCCGCCATACTGATCCGGCGCGGCAAGCGGGTGGCCGATTATCTTCACGCCGACTGTCTGGCGGTGCACGTGAAGGTGAACGAGACCGATCGCGAGGCGGTGGAGCGCCACATGAGCTTTGCCCGCAACCTGCGCATCGAGACAAATGTCGTACAATCAAAGGATGCGGCGCGCGCCATTACGGAATTCGCGCGCTCCAAGCAGATCACCCAGATTTTCATGGGACGCTCTCTGCCCCAGCCGTGGTGGAAAGCGTTTCGCGAGACCGTGGTACAGAGCGTAGTGCGCCAGGCGCGGGATCTGCAGATTACGATTGTGGCTGAACGGCGCCGTTCCGGTATGATGTGAGCTAAATGCGACTCTGGGTATTCGCCGCTGTCTTGTGTTTTCCCGCGCTGGCCGCCGATCCGGTCACGCTCGACCAGGCCCTCGGGCATCTGTACAGTTTCGATTTCCCCGGCGCCCATGCGGCGCTGGATGGCTACATCGCGGCCCATCCCGGTGAGCCGCTGCCGTATGCCTTCCGGGCTTCGGCGTACCTTTTCTATGAACTCGACCGCCTGGGCGTGCTGGAGAGCGAATTCCTCATCGATGACGACCGCATCGTGGCGAAGACCCGTCCCGAGCCTGACCCCGCCATCCGCAAGCAGTTTTTCGCGGCATTGGACGAGGCGCAGCGGCGCGCCGAGGCGGCGCTCAAAGCCAATCCCAACGACCGTGCGGCGCTGTTTGCCATGGTGGTAGCCAGCGGCGTGGCCACGGACTACATGGCGCTGGTGGAGAAACGCCAGATCGGAAGCCTCTCGCCCGCCAAACGGGGCAACGGTTACGCGCAGCGCCTGCTCAAGCTCGACCCCACGTTTTACGACGCCTACCTCACCTCGGGCTTCTCCGAATACATGATCGGCAGCCTGCCGTTCTTCGTCCGCTGGTTCGTGCATTTCGACAGCGTCGCAGGCGACAAGCAGCGGGGTGTGCATCAACTCGAAATGGTGGCCCGCGATGGCCATTACCTCAAACCGCTCGCCAAGGTCTTTCTGGGGATCATCGATTTGCGCGAGAAAAAGCCGCGCGAAGCGCAGAGGCTGTTGGGCGAGCTGGCGCACGATTATCCGGCGAACCCGCTCTACCAGAAGGAACTCGACAAACTGAACGTCCGCTTCGGCGTCGGGGCCAACTGAGCTGGCAGGAGTAGGCCGCACGATCGGGTTTTGTCGTCTGTCAAGCTGGCGGGTCTAGCCAGGCAATGACAGATTACAAAGACCGATGGTCTGTCCCACGTTGCGGCGCGTCACAGGGCCTTGGCGCTGTGCGTCAGGAGTCGGCAGTCGAGGAAGTCAGAAGGGCCGCCGTGCGCTATCATCAGTCCTGTTCATGCTTCGGCTGCTTGTTTTCGGGGCTCTGGCCCTGATCTCCCCTGCCTGGGCGCAGACGGGTGGCGAAGTCCGCGGCTCCGTGGTTGACGCGCGCGGCGGTGAGGCCCTCGCCAAAGTCGAAATCCTGCTCGGCGGCGGCAGCTATCGCACCACGACGGACTCGACCGGCCATTTCGTCATCAAGGACGTGGCGCCGGGCGACTACGTTCTCAACGTCTCCACGGTGGGCTATCACCTCATCAAGAAATCCTTCCAGCTCGACGACGGCGACATCAAGGATTTCGAAGTGATCCTCAGCCCCGACACCTTTCACCAGACCGATACCGTGGAAGCCAGGGCCGATACGTTTGAGGCCGCGCGCGCCGACAGTCCGGGCGCGCTGGTGCTGGCCGGCAACGATGCCAAGAACCTCGCCAGCGTGCTCGCGGACGACCCGCTGCGCGCCGTGCAGAGCCTTCCCGGCGTCTCCTCCAATAACGATTTCGATGCCCGCTTCTCGCTGCGCGGGGCGGATTTCGACCGCATCGGCCTGTACGTCGATGGCGTGCTGCTGCACGAGCCGTTTCACATGATTCAGGGCCAGAATCTGAGCGGCACGGGCAGCACCTTCGATGGCGACATGGTGGATGAGATGGAACTGCATGAGGGCGCGTTCCCGGCGCGCTTCGGCGATCGCTCCGCGGGCGTCCTGGACGTCACCACGCGGGATGGCAGCCGCACCGGCACCACCTTCCGCCTGGCCGCCAGCGTTTCCAACGCCGGCCTCGTCGGCGAGGGACCGTTCGGCAAGAAGAAGCGCGGAAGCTGGCTGGCCGTGGTGCGCAAGAGCTACCTGCAATACATCCTGGCGCGCACGTTTCCGGACACCACGCTGATCTTCGGCCTGGAAGATGTGCAGACGCGCCTGACCTACGACCTCACACCCAAGAACAACATCACGCTTTACTTTCTGGAGAGTTTTTCCGACCTCAACCGCTCCAGTGTGGGCACGAATCTCGGCATCAACTCCATCGTCACGGCCGGCTACCACTACACGCTGGCCAATCTGGGATGGCGCTACTCGCCGGTCGAGCGGCTGCTGATCGTCAACCATTTCGCCTGGATGCGCGAAAAATTCAACGACCAGAACCCCAACAACCTTCCCACCAGCGCCGGTTTTTACGGCGAGTGGGTCTGGAACGGCTCGGCCACCTGGATGTGGAATTCCAAGAGCCCGCTCGAGGGTGGCTGGTCGTTGCGCCAGTTGCGCGACCAGGGCTTCTCCGACCAGTACCAAAGCGTGGTCACCGCGCCCAGCGTGCTGGACCATTTCAACGGCAACGCGCTGCTGGCGGGCGGTTACCTGCAGCAGTCCTGGAACGCTTTTTCCGGACGCCTGCGCTTCACCGCCGGCGCGCGTTGGGACCATCACTCCATCGACACGGTCTCGACGGTCTCGCCTTCGGCCTCGGCCGCATTCGGCGTCACGCCGTCCACCAGCATCCAACTGGCATGGGGAGAATACGCGCAATATCCCGAAATCTCCCAGTTGACTTCGCCTCTGGGCAGCCGCCACCTGCTGCCCGAGCGTTCCATCCACGCGCAAGCCGCCATCGAGCAGCGCCTGAGCCAGCGCACCCGCCTGCGCGCGGAGTACTACGACCGCATGGATCGCGATCTGATCTTTCAACCGCTCTACGATGCGCGCATTCTTCCAAACGGCAAAGTCTTCGCGCCGCCCATCAATCCTTCCTACGGGAATTCAGAGCGTGGATACGCGCGCGGCGCGGAGTTCTTCCTGCAGCATTCCAGCGCCAACCGCCTCACCGGCTGGATTTCCTATGCCTTCGGCCGCACCGGGATGCGTGACGGCGTTACGGGCGCGCGCTTTCCTTCGGATTACGACCAGCGCCACACCGTCAACGTCTATGGCGGCTATCGCCTGCGGCCCAGCATCAACCTGAGCCTGAAATGGAGCTATGGCAGCGGCTTCCCCATTCCCGGTTATTTGCGGCAGGTCGGAACCCTCTACTACCTGTCGAACAGCCGTGACCAGTTGCGTCTGGGCGCCTATTCGCGCACCGATTTCCGCGTCAATAAGGCGTGGACGCACGACAAGTGGAAGCTGACGCTCTACGGTGAAGTGATCAATCTGGCCAACCGCAGCAACTACGTATTCG
>JBEKYE010000171.1:0-10907 GCA_049511275.1 Bryobacteraceae bacterium | reverse complement strand
CACCCTGCTCGACCTCGTCCGCGTTCTCAGCCTGGACCTGCTGCTCGTCCCGCGCGCGCTCGTGCCCGCCGTGCTGTCCCTCATCCGCGCGCAACAGGAACCGGAGGGGTCCGAAGAGCGGTCCCTCTATGCCGGCGGCGATCAGGAAGCCGGCGGAGAAGGGAAGTAGCCCCGATAATGTTCGATCCTAAAACCCTGAATGCGCTCGCCGTGAAACTGCATGGCCGTCAGATCGGCGTCATCAACCGGCTGGGCGGCGACCGTCACCTGTTTTCCTTCGAGCAGGGCTATATCGACGATCCGGACAGGCCGGTCCTCAGCCTTTCCTACAAAGGCCAGTCGGGCGGACTCGGGCATCTGCGCGACTACCTGGCCGCGCGCGCGGGCGTCAAGCCGCAGCGCGAATTCTTTCTTCTCGCCGTGCTGGGCGCCGACTTGCCCGGCGCGCTCGTGGTCGAGCCGATGGAAGGAAATGCCGCCGCTCATGAGGGCGAAGATCAGCATGAGGAACAACGCGCCGGCGAAACCGCTCTGAGATTCTCGCTGGCCGGCGTCCAACTTAAATTCTCGGCCGTGATGGAAGCATCCGGAGGCCTAACCATTCCGGCCGGAGGCATGGGCGGCTCGTGGATCGTCAAGCTGCCCTCGGCCCGCTTTCCCTCCGTTCCCGAGAACGAATACGCCATGCTTGCCCTCGCCCGCGCCGTCGGCATCGAGGTTCCGGCGAACCGTCTGATCGATGTCGGCTCCATAAGCGGCCTGCCGCAGGACGCCGGCGCGATGAAGGGCCAAGCTCTCGCGGTGCAGCGCTTCGATCGGCGCCCCGGCGGCGAATCCGTGCACATGGAGGATTTCGCGCAAGTGTTCGGACTCTTTCCCGACGACAAATACCGCGAGCGCAGCTACGCGAATATTGCGGCCGTGCTGTGGGCGGAAACCGGGGAAGCCGGCACCTATGACTTTTTGCGGCGCCTCGTGTTCTCCGTGCTGATCGGCAACGCCGACATGCACCTCAAGAACTGGTCGCTGCTCTATCCGGACCGCCGCACGCCCGTCCTCTCGCCGGCCTATGATTTTGTCGCCACGCTTCCTTATATCCCGAACGACACCCTCGCGCTGAGTTTCGGCGGCAGCCGCAGTCTCACTGAAATCACGAGAGATCAGGTGCGCCGCTTTGCGGATACTGCGCGCCTGCCCGTTAGCCCTCTATGGCCGATGGTGACGGAGATGACCGACCGCACCGTTGCCGCGTGGGAGACCCTCGATGAAAAGAACCTGATGCCGGATGACATGCGCAAAGCGATCGGTGAGCAGATCATGACAGTTGCCACAGTCAGGCTGTCACTCAATAGCTACAATCGAGATGCTGGTCATCGACTAGGAGCTGAATGGGCATGCTTCTTCTTGACTCTGAAATCATTCCCGTTAGGCATGGGGGCTATACGCTGCGCTCGTTATCTCACGGTACCTGACGTGATTCTACGTAACACGCGGCTACGCTGATTCTGTAAGCGTGATCAATTCACATTCGCGGTTGGGCCGACGCGATAAGGTATGCGCTGCCGACGGATATGGAGGGGGGCGGCCACCATCGGCCGCCCCCTGTGACGGTATGTGAGAGCGTCATTGGTAGTTGGCATCACCTCCGTAAACCGCGGCTAGGGAGTGGGATCCACCGGAAAGTGTGACGGTGGTGTAAGTAGCGACACCTAAAGGATTCAGAGTGGGTGACGCAAGCAGCGTACCACCGTCAGTGAATGCGATTGATCCGGTCGGCGTTGTCAGACCCGCGCCCCCGGTTACCGTGAAAGTGAAGGTTACTGACTGGCCGAAGTTCGAGGGGTTGAGACTCGACGTTATGCTCATCGTAACCGACGCTCTCGTGACAACCTGCGATACTGCGGTGGAAACAGCGGCTAGGTAGTTTGAGTCACCGGCGTATGCAGCCGTAATACTGTGAGTGCCGGCTCCCAAGCTCGGGGTTCAAGGCTATTTTCGGCCACCACAGCCCGGTTGGCTGTAGGCTGCGGGATCTGCCCGCCCCAAGGAGCCGTCCCGCCGTGAACCCAAACCCGAGCCCAGAGATCGAGATACTGCCGCCGCCGGAGCTGGACGGCGCACCAGGGCAGGGAACCGGGCCCCAAGTCGAGCTGGCGCTGGCGGCCGCGGACCGCAGCTCCCTTCTGAGCTTCGAGCCCGGCGATCCGCTCTTCGAGACTGCCCAGAAGGCCGGCGAGTATATCCGGGCCTCGAAGGTCGCCGCGACCCGCCGCGCCTACGACTCGGACTGGAGGCACTTCGAAGGGGGGTGCGGGAAGAATGGACTGGCATCGCTTCCGGCCGAGCCGCGCAGTGTCGCTCTTTACATCGCCTATCTGGCGAGTCCCGGGGAAGGGCAGAGCCCGCGCAAGGCCGCGACCATCTCGCGCCGGCTGACCTCGATCAATACCGTGCACAAGATGGCGGGGCTCGATTCGCCGGCCACCATGAATCACCGCCTGGTCGCGGCAACGTTTCACGGGATCTGGCGAACCCTCGGGACGGCGCAGACCAGGAAGAAACCGTTGACGCGCGAGCGGATCGTCAGGATCGTGGACCGCTCGAGGGGCCGATTGCCGCGGCCCGGAACAAAGCGTTGCTGCTGATCGGTTTTGCCGGCGCCTTGCGGCGGTCGGAACTGGCTGCCCTCCGGTTCGAGGACGTGATCTGGCACCGCAAGGGAATCACCATCCGGCTGCCGCGGTCGAAGACCGACCAGGAGGCCGTGGGCCGGGAGGTGGAGATTCTTTGGGGAGTACATGATCGGACCTGTCCGGTGATGGCGCTCGAGAACTGGCTCAAGATCGCCCAGGTGAGGGAAGGACTGCTCTTCCGCAGCGTCGGCCAGTACGGCAAGATCGGGGGAGGGCTGCATCCGAATTCCATTGGGCGGCTGGTGAAAGATATCGTGCGCAAGGCCAATATATCCGCTCCCCAGTCGTAGGGGGGCACACCCTGCGCGCGGGATTCGTGACCGAGGCCTCCGCCAATGGCGCAACCGATGGGCAGATCATGAAACAGACCGGTCACACCTCGCTGGCCATGGTGCGCCGCTACGCTCGCGCCGACCAGCAGGACAAGCAATCGGCAGAGAGCAAGCTGGGCCTGTAGACCGGGTTTGCGGATGGAACGGAGGGAATACCGATGGAAGCGTGGGAACTGAAGGCCGCGATTGAAGCTGTCCTGATCGGCGTGAATCGCCCGGTCAGTTTGCGGGCTCTGGCCGAAGCCCTCGATTGTGACGAGCGGACCATCGAAGATGCCTTGCGGGAGTTTGAGGCGGATCTCTCGGCCGCCGACCGGGGCGTCCTGGTGAGGCACCGTGCGAACGGGATTCGGCTCGAAGTCAAATCCCAGTTCGCCGATCGAATCGGGCGAGCGATTCCGGAGTGGGCGCCAAAGCCTATCTCCAGCCACGCACTGGAGACGTTGGCGATCATTGCCATGAAACAGCCGGTGACGATCGCCGACATCAATGTGATTCGCGGAGTCGAGAGCGTAGGAACGCTGCAGACGCTACGGAATCGGAAGTTGATTGCGCGCGGGGCACGCCTCGGCCCGCGCAGAGAAAAGTATTGGCGCACAACTCCTCTCTTCCTCGAAACCTTCAACCAGACCAGCCTCAACGATCTCTACCAGGAGGGTCGACTGGAAGAAGTCTTCCCATCTGTGTACAGCGCCAAACTTGGCGAGGAGGAGGAGGTTGAGCGGGCTGACGATCCGGCCGACAAGCCTCTTTCCCCGGCTACGCTCGAAGCAACCCATGCTTTAGGAAGCCCGGAAGAAGAACCATTTTGAAGATGCTCCTGCCTGTCGAAATTGGTAGCGGTCGCTCCTGGAGGCTCCTACGAGTCGACTTTTGCTGCTTATGAGTCACAGAAGGGCTGGATCCGTGGATGGAGGCCGCTGCGATTGGCGAGCATGAAACAGGGAACTACTGGCCCCAGCCGAATCCGATAGGCGATGTGATCAGTATGGACGAGTTCGTCTTGGCCGGTTTCGTGAAGGCAAAGGGCTGGATTGCCCAGTTCGATTCCTCTCGGTCGACCGACCATGGACATGCCGGTAGCCACTCGGGTTGTTGCCGTTGGTGATCTCCAAGGGTTGTGATTGAATATCGCAGTTTTGTCGCAACTAGAGATATTCAGTCACCGATGGCTTCAGAATTGATTGGTCAGGATGCGGGCGCTGGTACAGAGCTGGATGGAGGGAAGAGAGCAGGAAATTGCGTATGTACAGCCGCACGATAGACACCGACATTGCTTTGAGCCCTTTCGGTGAAATAGAGGTCTCAGATGAGACAACCCGGTGGCAACTGTATCCTTCCCGGGGAAGGAAGCGAAATATAGGGAAATTAGCCAACTTATGCAATACACATAATTTTGCTAGGTGCTGCCTGGATTGTGACAAATACCATACTTCAACCACCTGTACCTGGACGTTGGAAACTCGATTTCCATCACGCACCCTTGCTTCGAGCAGCGCTGCCTCCTGGTGTCAAGGGCGGGGGAAAGGTCGGTTGTTGACGTTGGAGCAGGACTATTTGCGTTGCCAGGTCTGTCCGTCGGAGCTGGTATAGATGGCGCCAGAGCCGGTGGTGAGTTCGAAGACCGGCACTGGCGAGGCGAGGGCCTGCGGTTGCGGCCTGGCTGCGGCGGCGCTGGCAGCATTCATGCCGGAGGCCGGCTGAGTTGCGGATGGGGGCTGGGAGAGACGGAGAGTGAGCGCGCGGCCCTGCCACTGGGGGGGGACGGGAATCCAGGTTACGCCGGCGTCGTCGCTGCGGAAGAGCGCGCCGGCTGTATCGAGGGCGAGGGTCCGGCTGGCCTTTTCGACCACGGCAAGCGCGGGGAGTTTGCTGGGCAAAGTGGGGAGCCGCTTCATGCTCGTGAGTCCGGCTGCGCTGGCACCGGTCGAGACCGCAGTGGCGACGGCCGTTCCATCGCCCTGTGCGCTGATGTTGGATACGGGCACGCCCTCAACGTAGTTCGCGTTCAGGTTGGTCTGACCGGTGCCGTAGATGCCGGAGACGCCCGCGGTTGTTCCCTGGTTGGTATTGTTGCCCGGGTTTTCCTGCACTCCCGGCATCAGATATTGGAAGGCGGTGGGATCGCGCGGGCCGCCGTTCATGCTGAGCGGCAGCGAAGCATAGAGATTATTCTCGATGGTCCCGCCCAGGACGGCGTCGGTGGTGTTGATGTACGGCGGCGCGTCGGTAACGGTGATGGTGGTGTTCTCGCCGCCGACGGAGGGCTTCAGGTTCAAGCCGATCACCGAGTTGTTAGCGACGTTGATGTTCTCCTGTAGCAGGCGCTGGAAGCCTTTGGCTGTGACCTCGACGTTATAAGTGCCGACCTGCAACGGCTGGATGGAATAGGTCCCCGTGCCGGAGGTGATGTGGGTGGTCGCAACCCCGGTGTCTGTATTGGTGGCGGTGACCGTCGCCTTGGCAACTGCGGCGCCGCTGGGATCGGTGATGGTCCCCTGAATGCCGCCGCCAGAGAGACTGCGCGCGAACTGTGCCTTCAGAGTCGGAGCAAAAGCGATCGCTCTGCTCTCCTGCATCTGCGGCGCAAGCTGAGCCTCCTGCGCAATCGGAACCGGGGCGATTGGGGTAGCGGGGGCGGCGATAGAAGTAGCTATCATTTGGTCAGTGGCGAGAGGTTGCAGCTTCTTCTGGCTGGATGCGAGTGTGGATTTTGGTGGGACTCTTACGCGAGATGCGGTAGCGACAGATGCGGGGACGACGGGGGGCTTCATTGGTGAGGCTGGGAGCGGTGGTTGGGCTTGCTTGATCGAGGCCGTGGTGGTTGCGGCGGTCTGGTTGCGGGGGGTGGAAGTTTTGCGCAGATAGAGCGTTAGCAGGATGAGGCAGGCGATTGCGATAGAGGGAATGGCGAGACCCCAGCCGGAGAGCCATCCTGAGAACCAGGGCCAGCGGGTTGTGACGGCTTGCGGTTGGGTGGACTCGATGGTATTGGCTTGTTGGGTGAGATAGATGAGCGCGCGACAGTCGGGGCAGGCGGCGAGATGGGAGAGCATCTGCTGCTGCTCGTGCGTGGGCAGGGCGTGCTCTGCGAAGGCGCTGAGCTGGTCCGCGTCTGGATGCTGCCCGGGTTGGAGGAGACTGTTCATTTGGCTGCTGGTTGTTGGTTGCCGGTTGATGCGTGCTGGTCAGAGGGTACTGGTTTGACGTGAGATGCCCTATCGGAGAACGGTTGAGGTTGGGAAGTTTGCAGCAGTGAACGCAGGTTTATTTCGAGATCGCGCGGGTCGGCGCCCAGGGCCTCTTCGGCGGCGCGCCTGCTCAGGCCGCCAGACTGAAGATTGTGCAGGAGTTGCTTGCGCAGGTCGGCGGTCAGCCGCTTCAGCTTGCGGCTGACGGTCGCCTCGTGGACGTGGAGTAGGCGTGCGATCTGGAGCAGGGTCTGTTGGTCGAGGAAGTAGGCGGCGAGCAGGAAGCGGTCTTCCGGCGGGAGCGAATCGAGTGTGCTCGCCACGGCATGATTGAGGCGGTCGAGTTCGGCGGGGAGCGGCGTGGCGGACGCGGTGGGTGAAGCGGCTGCTTCGCTGCCTTCGATGGCTTCCAGCGGTGTCTCGCGGTAGGTGCGGCGGTGATGGTCGACGTGGCGCTGGGCAAGGGTTGTGCGAAGCCATCCGAGCAGGGAACCGCGGCCGGAGTAGGAGGCGAGTGGCGACCGGCGCTCACCGCCTGGAGCGGACAACCCGAAGAGCTCGGCGTAGAGCGAGTCGGCGAGGTCGTGGCCGAGCGTGGCGGATCCGGTGATGGCAATTGCGGCCTGGGTGAGAGGTACGCGGTAGAGATTGAAGAAACGTTGCCAGGCGGGCTCGCGGCCCAAAGCGCAGGCCTGGGCCAAAGCTAATTCGGGGAGGCGGAGGGCACGGTAGAAGGCAATCTGCTGGGCAGCGGCGGGACGGATTTCGGGCGGTTGGTTGAAGTGGTGCTTTGCACCCAAGGCGGCTAGCGCGGCGCTGAATTCGGCTTGGGTAAGACCGCAGGATGCCGCCTCGGAGATGGGCCATAGCTCTTCGATGAGGGCGGGCGTGAGCCCGGAGATTGCGGCAAGAGCGACGCCGGCTTGGGTGTCAGATGCGCCGGCGAGAGATGGTTGGGCGGACGCTAGGGTGAGAGTGAGCTCGCCGGGCTGGGAAGAGGCCGTGTCCACGCTCTTGACGATACACCTGTGGATGGGCCAGAACGCGTAAAAAAGGCGGTCGCCTGGAGCATGGACGGTGCTAGAACCGGTCTCATAAACCATATATATCGACACGCGGAGTTTATGAGACCCGCCTTGTTGGCGGGTCTCACAGTCGACCAAATAAGCCCGAGGGCATTTATGAGACCGGTGCTAGTGTTTCGCCACGTCCAACTGCACCGGTGCGGCGGTGGCAGTTACATCGGGGTCGTAATACTCATAGACGCGCGACTGGAAGGTATGCGCGTGGATGGGATATTTGGCGCGCAGGCGGTAGGTGAAGGTAACGGTTTGCCGCGGAGAGAGCGCGTTGAAGTAAAGGATGGCCTGGGTTGCGGTGAGGCTGAACTTCTCCAGGCTGCCATTTTGGCTGCCATTTTGATTGCCCGCCGCTTTTTCTTGCAGCGACTGGAGGTCCTCGCTGAGCAGGTCGAAGCCGGGGGGAATGCCCAGGTCAACCATAATCATGTTGGCGGTCTTGGAGAGATTGTTGCGGACGGTGACCTTGGCGGTGGCGATGTCGTCCTGGGCCAGTTTGGTGCGGTCGTAGGCGACGTCGATGGAGAGAGGTTCGGAGACAGGAGTGGCTTCCCATGGGGTGAAGGTGCGGCCGGTGATCTGGTAGCCGAGGCCGCCAGTGCCCTCGAACTTGAGTTCGACGGAGTTGGACTGCTGCGCGTCGATGCCCTTGAAGACGAACTGGTGGAGCAGGTCGTTGTTCTCAGGCGTGAGGGTGAGGGACTCGACGGGCTTGCCGTTGTGGATGATCTGAAGGTTGCCGCGGACATCGGCGGTGCCGCGCTCGGATGCGAGCAGGAGCGCGCGCAGGGCCATGATAGTGGCCTGGGTCGTGCCCCAGTTTCCCGAGGCCTGCTTGTGCGAGGAGATGAAGTTCAGGGCCTTGCGGACGGTCTCCGAGGCCTGTCCCCATTTGAGCAGCGCCTGAGCGGCAAGGCCGGTGGTTTCGATGGCGGCGCTGGCGCCGGTGGAGTACACGCCGGTCTCTTCGGCGTTCCATGAGGTCTGGTCGTCCTTGTCGGTGCGGGCGTCGAGCAGAGCCTGCATGGACTGGCGAGTAAAGTCGGCGTCCTTGGCATAGTCGGCCGCGAAGTTGGCGATGACGGCGAGGGTGTATGTATCGGGCTGCGCGCCAGATTGCGACTCGATGAAGTGTTTAGCGCGGTCCACGGCGGGGCCCTGGTAACCGATGTTGGCCAGCGACCACGCGATGTAGGCGGTGATGCGCAGGACATTGGTGTTGTAGCGGTTGGTGGCGCCTTCGTTGATGAATCCGGTGTCGGGCTTCCAACTGCCGTCTGGCTGTTGCTGACGGGCAAGCCAGCCGGTGGTGCGCTGGATGAGCCTGGGGTCGACGTCGGAGACCTTGGACATGTCGTTGAACTCCATCAGGCCGTAGGCGGTGAGGATCCTGTTGGCGGGGGCCTGGCCGAACCAGGAGAAGCCTCCTCCGGGCACCTCAAAGGTGAGCAGGCGCTGGTAGCCGTTGGCGATGTATCCCTCGGCCTTGGCGTGGACTTCGGGGGTGAGCTTGTTGGTGCGCTTCATGTAGCCGAGCGCGAGCACGTTGGGGTAAGTGCTGGAGGAGGTCTGCTCGAAGCAGCCGCCGGGCATGCGCAGGATGCTGTCCATGCCTTCGATGACCTGGCTGAGCGGGCCGGGATAGAGCCGCACCAGGATGCTGGTGGACTCGGGGATTGCGGTTGCGGGGAAGTGGAGATCGTGCTGGACGGAGTTGGCTGGATTGCCGTTGGCGCTTTGCAGATTGCCGTTGAAGACGAGGTCCTGCTCGCGGCCATTGGGGATGACTTCAATCTCGCGCACGACGATGTCTCTGCGGACCTTGCCGGCGCCGTTCATCTGCGCGGTGAGGGTGAGCTTGAACTTGCCGATGCGATTGGCGCTGATGGTGAACTGCGTGCCGCCGACGCCGCCGGATTCAACCCAGACGGATTTCTGGGCGAGGTCGCCCTCGAGCGTATACCAGGCGTCCGGGTCCGGCTGAAGGGTCACGGTGACGTTGCCGGGCTTGCCGGAGTAGTTGTAGACGGCGACGGGGATGGAGACGCGGTCGCCCTGGGTGAGCGTGACCGGCAGGTCGAGATCGACGAAGAAGTCCTGAAAGACCTTCAGGCTGGAGGTGCCGGAACCGAGCGCGCCGGACTGAGTGGAGGCGAGCATGGCCATGCGCCAGGTGGTGATGGAGTCGGCGACAGGGATGGAGATGGTGGCGTTACCCTGGCCATCGGTGACAATTTCGGGGTTGATGTAGAGAGCTTCAGGGAAGTAAGAGCGCACATGCGGCGCAGCGTCGGCCAACGCCTTTTTGAGCGCCATGCCACTGCCCCGCGCTTCAATATTGGATACGGGCACGCCTTCAACGTAGTTGACGTTGAGATTGGTCTGTCCGGTGCCGTAGATGCCCGAAGCTCCGGCGGTTACGCCCCGGCTGGTTGCGTTGGCAGGATTTTCCTGGACGCCGGGCATCAGATACTGGAAGGCAGTGGGATCGCGCGGACCGCCATTCATGGACAGAGGCAGCGAGGAATAGAGTGCATTTGAAATTGTCCCGCCCAGCGTGGCGTCGGTGGCATTTAGATAGGGCGGCGCGTCGGTAACTGTGATGGTGGTGTTCTCCCCGCCGACGGTGAGCTTCAGATTCAACCCGAACATCGAGGCGTTGTCGACGTCGACATTCTCCTGCAGCAGTCTCTGGAAGCCCTTGGCTACCACCTCGACGTTGTAGGTGCCGACATCCAGGGGAGCGATGGAATAGACCCCCTCGCTGGTCGTCACGACTTTGGTCGCAACCCCGGTGTCGGTGTTGGTGGCGATGACTTGTGCCTTGGGAACGGCGCTCCCGACAGGATCGGTGATGGTGCCCTGGATACCGCTTATGCCGGAGTCTCCCTCGCGATAGAAGAAGGCGAGGTCGTCGGCGGTGTTGAATCTACGGTCCGGGCCGGCGCTGCGCACGGCGTAATAGCGCCAGTTGCCGCGGAGCCATCCGGTTGGCTCAAGACGCAGGGGAGTGCCCCAGGCGTCGCGTGCGGTGAGACTGTCGAAGACACCTCCGGAACGATGGGCCTCGATCTCGCGATCGATCTCGGCGGCGTGTGCGCGGACCTGGTTCATCAGTGCGGTGCGGTAGCGCTGCATGTAGTCGGCGAACTTGTCCCGCGGCAGGCTGGCGCCGAAACGAGTGTCGAGCTTCGCGGGATTGGTCATCTCGGTGGCGGAGAAGAGCGCTCGAGCAGCGAGGTCCTGATGGCCTTCATCATTCGCAGCCGCTGGTTCGATGACGTTGGCCATCGTGAGGGAGTGGATCTCATAGCGAGGCTTCATCGCCTCCTGCTCGAGATAGAAGAAGACCTTGGCGAAGCCGGGCTTCTTCTCGGCGAGCGCGAAGACGGCTTCGTCGACGATCTGCACGCCGAGAGCAGCGCTGACGCCCTGACCGCTGGCGTTGGTGACGTGGAAGCGGATGCGCGCGTCGGAGCCGGGCTTGTAGAGGGCGGCGTCGGTGGTGGTCTCGATCTTCAGTTCGTCGGCGGGATGAACGAAGACCAGGCGATGGTCGGCGACGGGCTGCGCGTTCCGGCCAAAGAGGTAGGCGTCGATGTCGAGCGTGCC
>JBEKYE010000170.1:0-9651 GCA_049511275.1 Bryobacteraceae bacterium | reverse complement strand
CCGAGCGGTTTCCGCAACTGATCGCGCACTCCACGGCCATGCGGCCGGTTCTCGACGTGATCTCGCGCGTCGGCCCGTCGGACGCCAACGTCCTGATCACCGGCGAGAACGGAACCGGCAAGGGACTGGTGGCGCAAACCCTGCATTCGGTTTCGTTGCGCGCCACACGGCCGCTGGTCACTGTAAATACCGGCGGGCTGGCGGAAGGCGTCTTCGAAAGCGAACTGTTCGGACACGTGAAGGGCGCGTTCACCGACGCCAAGGTGGACCGCGTGGGCCGTTTCGAAATGGCCGACGGCGGAACGCTGTTTCTGGATGAAATCGCCAACCTCTCGCAGGGATTGCAGTCGAAGCTGCTGAGGACGCTCGAAACCGGGGATTTCGAACGGGTGGGTTCTTCCAAGACGCGGCGCGTGGATGTGCGCGTCTTCTCCGCCACCAATGCCGATCTGAGCGCGCAGGTGGCGGAAGGCCGCTTCCGCCAGGACCTGCTGTTCCGCCTGAATACCATCGAGCTGCGGCTTCCCCCGCTGCGCGACCGCCGCGAAGATATCCCGCTGCTGGCCGCTCACTTTTTGCGCCAGCACGCCGAGCACTATCGCAAACCGCTCAGCGCCTTCGATGAGAGCGCCATCAAGGCGCTGCTGGCGCACGCCTGGCCGGGAAATGTGCGAGAGCTCGATCACGCCGTGGAGCGCGCCGTATTGATGGCGCAGGGGGACACGATCCGCGCGGCCGACCTGGGGCTGCGCGCCGGCCGCGAAAGCCCGCCGCGTCTCGAAGAGATGAGCCTGGAAGATGTGGAAGCGCTGCTGATCCGCAAAGCGCTGGCGCGCTTCAACGGCAACGTCAGCCACGCCGCCAGCGCGCTGGGCTTGAGCCGCAGCGCCCTCTACCGGCGTCTGCAGCGCTATGGATTGTGAGGCCGCCCCATGCCGTCCGCCTCCAAACCGGCACGCATCAGCCATGAAGGCCGCATCGTCCTGCTGGCATTTCTGGCCGGCCTGCCTGGCTCCGCCATCGCCCTCTACATGCTGTGGACCGGCGGTTACAGGCCGCAATACGAACTCACCTTCACCACCCTGATTGTATGCGTGTGGCTGGGCTTTGCCTTCGCCGTGCGCGAGCGCGTGGTCTTTCCGCTGCAGACGCTTTCCAACCTGCTGGGCGCGCTGCGGGAAGGCGATTTCTCGGTGCGTGGCCGTTCGCCCTGTCCGGACGATGCGCTGGGCGAAGTGATGCGCGAGGTGAACACACTGGGCAGCACGCTGCGCGAGCAGCGGCTGGGCGCCCTGGAGGCCACCACTCTGCTGCGCACCGTGATGAGGGAAATCGATGTCGCCATCTTCGCCTTCGACGAACACCACCGCCTCCGCCTGGTGAACCGCGCCGCCGAGCGGCTGCTGGCTGCCCTGCCCGAAGGACTGCTCGGCCAGACAGCCGAGGCATTGCACCTGGAAACCTGCCTGGACGGCCCGGAACAGGCCACTTTACAAGCCTCGTTTCCCGGCGGCGCGGGGCGCTTTGGAGTGCGGCGCACGCGCGTCCGCGAGCGCGGGCTGCCGCTAGAGCTGGTGGTGATCTCCGACCTCACCCAGGCCCTCGGCGAGCAGGAACTGCAAGCCTGGCAGCGCCTGGTCCGCGTACTGGGCCACGAGCTCAACAATTCGCTCACGCCCATCAAGTCGATCGCGGGAAGCCTGGAGAGCATCATCTCGCGGGAGAGCCTGCCCGGCGACTGGCGCGACGACATGCGGCGCGGACTGAGGGTCATCACGGCCCGTTCGGAAAGTCTCAGCCGCTTCATCGGGGCCTATGCACGCCTGGCGAAACTGCCGCGGCCGCGGTTGCAACCGCTGGCGGTAGCCGAAGCCGTGCAGCGGGCCGCCAGTCTGGAAACGCGGCTCACGGTCCTGATCGAGGCGGGTCCAACCGTCACGGTGCCGGGCGACCCCGATCAGTTGGAGCAGGTGCTGATCAATGTCATGCGGAATGCCGCCGACGCATCTCTCACCACCGGCGGCCGTGTGTGGGCGGGATGGCGGCGCGACGGCACCATGCTGGAGATTTGGGTGAAGGACGAAGGCCCGGGCCTTTCCGGCACCGCCAACTTATTTGTCCCGTTCTTCACCACCAAGCCGGGTGGTTCGGGCATCGGGCTGGTTCTCAGCCGGCAGATTGCCGAGAGCCACGGCGGCGCGCTCACGCTGGAAAACCGGGGGGACGGCCCCGGGTGTATCGCCCGTCTGCGGCTGCCCGCGTGAGTGGCATTTGTGGGACGATCGCGGTTCGAAGTGAATCTCATCCGCCATGCCGAAAATGGAAGCGGGGAGGGGAGGGAGCTGTTTTCGAAAGAGACGATCCGTGTTTGCCGCCTGTCAGGGAGTCAGAGGGTTCAGAGGCCGACAGACCACCAAAGGCGATGGACTGTCCCACGGGCCTAGTGTTCGGGCGTGAAATTCAGCTTGATCTGCACGGGCGATTCCACCGGCTTGCCATTCAGCAGCGCCGGCTTGTACTTCCACTCCAACACGGCATCGATCGCGGCTTTCTGAAGCATCGGATTGCCCCTGGTGACTTTGGGGTTCTTGACCCTGCCGTCGGTGCCGATGGTGGCTTCGATTTCCACGATGCCGCTGGCACCAATCTGGCGCGCCACCTTGGGATACTCGGGAGTCTTCTTGTAGGTGGGCTCCGCCGGCGTGATCTGGCCGCCCGAATCGGGGCTCGCGGCGCCAGCGGAAGTGTCCGCGGAGCGTAACGGCGCGGGCCTTGCCGGCGTGGGCCCAGCGGAAGCCGCCCCCGACATGATGGAGCCAAGACTGGCCGGCGCCGAGCTATTTGCCCGGACTTCCGCGGGAGCTTCCGCCATGTCCTCCGGCGCCGCCGGCCGCAGCCGCTGCGCCAGGGACTCCTTGTCGAACTGCTTCACCGGTGTCGTATTGCGGACCACGGCCTGCTCCTCCGGCGGTTTGGGAGACGCATCGGCGGCTGCCGGGTCCGTGCCATCAGGGTTCGGGCTCTTGCCAGGCGTGTTCTGCTTGGCGCCGGGTTGGGGGCCTTGGGCAGGCACCGGCGAGGTTGCCAGCGGCGAAGGCCGCGGATCATGCACGCGGAGCGATTCACTGGTGGTTCTGGATTGTTTGGCGTCGGTCACTTCCATCTGGAAACTTACATCTCCCGAAATCGGAGGATACACGATGCTGCCCGTGCGCACCTGGTTGGGATCCATTTCGATGTTCTCGTGACGGTCGCCATCGGTGATCGCGAGGACCACTTTGGACGCATGCTGGATGACCACGGCGTCGCGGTTCCAGGTGAGCAGCAGTCCGCCGGGGGTTCGTTCGATGCGCAGGCCGAGCGGCGAAGAATCCTGCTGTGCGACTGTCTGGCCGCGGTCGCCGCGATGCAGCAGAGCCGGATAGACGAACAGGAATCCGCCCACCAGGACGAGCATGCACAAGGCGGCGGCGACCACCAGGCGCACCTTTTTGTACTTATTGGCGGCGGGCGGCGCGATGGCCGTGAACGCGGGCGCTTCCTGCACCTTCGGAGCCGACGCCGGCGGCGCAACCACCTTCTCTTTTTCCTTGGCTTTCTCTTCTTCCTTCTTCTTGGGCGGCTCGGCCGGCGCGGACTTAGCGGCCGGGGCCGCGGGAGCGATCTTGGCCGCAGGGGCTGCCGGGGCCGGCGTCACTTTGGCGGGCGGAGTCTGGGGAGCGGGCGCCACTTTCGGAGGCGGCGGAGCGCTCTTCGCGGCTGGCGAAGGCGGCGGCGCCGGAGCCACCTTGGGAGCTGGCGGCGGAGCCGGGGAAACCTTGGCTGCCGGTGGCGCCGGCGGCGGGGTAGCTGGAGCAATCTTGGCGGCCGGCGGCGCTGGCGCCGGCTGCGGTGCGGGCGCCTTGGCTTCCACGGGAGGCGGCGCCGGAGGATTCGGTTCAGCCGGCTTGACTTCCTGTTCCGGCGCCGGAAACTCACGCCGCGGCGCAATGGGCACGATCTGTGCGCGGGCCGGCGCTTTGCCGGCAGCCGGCGGTTCGGCAGCGGCTGGCGCGTGAGGCGGAGTGGAGGGCGCCGCATCCATGCTGAGCCTGCGCGACCCACCGCCCAGTTCCGAGGCACGGAACGGGAATTCCAGCAGGCTGGCATCTCCCGAAAGCCGGCCGTTCTCACGAATGAAGATTCCAGCGGCGCTGGCCTTGGTGGCGAACGGACGCACCAGCAATACAATGTGATGGGGATCGTGGAAGCGCGGCTCGAAGAAGGCCAGGTCTTCGGCGTCCAGCGACAGCCCCTTGCGCGTATGACTGCGGAACAATCCCGCCACGCGAAGGCCGGCGCCGGAGGCGTGCTGCTCGATGGCTCTCTCAAACCGGCTCATGTCCGCGTCGGAGAGCCGGTAAAGCGGACCCCGGCTATAGTCGCACTGAATCAACTCGTAGTCTTCGACACTCACGGTTGCCGGATTTCCCGGCGCGATGCCGCCCAAGAGTAGGCCGCCAATCTCCGAACCGCGCGACGTCAGCGACCGGAATGATTCGACGGTCTCTTGCTCCAGGCGTTCGATCAGCGCCAGGGGCAGCCTGACGGCGATCGGTTTTTGTGGAACCTGCCAAACATAATACGCACCGCCTGAAGATGGTAAGTCGAGGCGTTCTGCGCGAGCGGTAGACTCAGTCATGAGATTCTCCGGTTACTAATTCTACTAGGATATCCCGTTTTTTAACGTACCATTTTTGCTATATTATTTCCAGTACATATAGCTAACAAAAGGAGTTAACATTAGATATCAGCCCCGTGTTACCAGCATTTATTGTATAATTTCAGAAGTATTGTGCCATAATGATCGACAATGAACGCGAGAACGTGCCAATTGTGTGGCAAACCGCTCAGCCGATTTGCGGTCGGCTCCGGCGGTGATTTCTGTTCCCGCGAGCACCGCAATCAGTACCGTCTCCGGCTGGGGATGGACCGGCTGATGGAGGCGAACAAAGTCGCCAGCCTGATGCGCCGGCGTGAGAATGCCAAGCAGATTTCCGCGGAGTTTTTGCTTAGCGATTACAGCGTTACCCCGCGCAGTTATCCAGCGGCCCGCATTCCGGTTCAAAACCCACCCATGGATGGCTTCAAGCCAACGCCCGCGGGTCTGTTCCTGCCGCACATTCCCAAGCGGAGCGATAAAGCCGCGAAGTTGGGTCATGTCAAGGTCGCCGTAGCTGCGCAACCGCGCCCGTTACCACTTGCTATAAGCGGCAGCCGCGAGGTGATCCCGCTGGCCCCTCGCAGCCATAAACTTACGGTCGAGATGCCGCACTCCCGCAAAGCCATGGTGCGCGACTGCATTCTGAAGCCGGACGCGAATCCGCGAGAATTCGGCATTCTGCGGCATCCACCGTTGCGGGTCCATATCGGGTCTGAGAACCACAAGCGCTATTCCATTACACCGGCTGGCGCACACTGCCTCGAGTCTTCGCAACGAGCGCAGACCTTGCGGAACCGTCCAGTGAAGGGAAAGGAACTGCGCGTGTCGGCGTCGGCCGGCTTCCGCCTTCCGGAACCCGTGCAACCGGCCATTGAGTTATCCAAGCCCGGCCCGGTGGCGGTTCCCTTTTCGAACCGGGTGCAGGGAGTGGCGCCGCCGGCGAGCAAGATCGAGGCCGCAACGCGGCACGCGGGCAGGCGAATCACGAAACCCAAAATGGCCTACCGGCCTCCCACCATGGGGACCGGAGCCGCGGTATTCCCGTGGCCGGGCGCCGTTTCATCCCCCGCATGCGACTTGCGCGATGGCGACGGCGCGGCGCGCTGCTCCACTTTGCGATGGGATGCCGGCGATCCTCGGACGCCGGGGTTCCGACTGCACGAAGATGGAGTGGGCTTCCGCCGCTCGCCGGCATCGTTGATCGCTACCCGGCCGGGCGCCACCGGCATGCAATCGGCGCAGCGCCTGACGCTGGTGGCCTTCGAGCCGCAAGATAATACCTTTGAGTACACGCCGCGGGCCCTCCACGGCTCACTGATGGGCGGTGTGCCGTTCGGCGCTCCACCAGCGCCCAAACAGAGTGCGCCGGCCGCGGCGCCGGCGGCGGTCCCGCCCCTTGAGGACCATTTTGCCAACGGCTGGAGCAGCTGGCTGGGCGGCGTGCAAGATTGGAAGCTGGATATCGCCGGCGTCCGCGCCGGTTCGCTGGCTCTCTTCGCACCCTCGATCGAACTCGACGATTACGATCTCGAGTTTCTGGCGCGGATCGACCACCACAGCATCAACTGGGTTTACCGCGCGCACGATTTCAACGAATACTTCCAGGGCAGCATCGCCGTGGCGCCGGGCGGAGGGTTTACGTTCAGCCGCGCGTCGGTGACAGGCGGCGTTGTGTCGCCGGCCGTGACTCTGCCGATTCGTCCACCATCGGCGGACACGCCGTCACCCGGCGGCAAGACTGCCATCACCGTACGCATGCGTGTTCGCGGCAGTGAGTTCACCCTCTACCTGGACGGCCGGGCGGTGGACACCTGGACCGACGCACGGTTTCCGGTAGGCGGTATCGGTTTCTTCGGCACACCCGACGACCGGGCGCGCCTTTACTGGGTAAGACTAACACCAGCAGGAATCCCCACGAAGGAGAATCGCAATTCATGAGTACCGCCATCAGATCCCCCAAAGTTCAGCCCCTCCGGCCAGCACATCTGGAAGGTGGCGACAAGCCCGGCTTGACGGGCGGCAATCCGGGCCCGGCATCCGGATTTCTGGCTCGCGCCGTGAGCCTGCACCTGGCCGGCAAGCGCGACGACGCTCTCAAGCAGTTGCAGCGCGCCGTCGCCTCCAACGAAGCATCGCCGGAGATCTACCGCGCGATGGGGCACATTCAGTTCGAATTGGGCGATTACCAGGAAGCCGCCAAGAGCTACCGCACGCTCACCCAGCTCAAGCCTCAATTCGCCAAAGGCTGGTTCAATTTCGCGGTCTGCCTGGAGCGCATCAGCGCGTGGGACGAGGCCTCGCAGGCCTTCCACAAGGCGTGTACGCTGGACTCCTCGCACCTGGACGCCTACCTCGGCCTGGGCGCCACGCAGCTCCGGCTGGAAGATCCCAAGAGCGCGCTGTTCGCTTTCGAGCACTGCCTGGAACTGGCGCCCGATCACGAGGACGCCCTGTTCGGCAAGGCGGCTTCGTTGCAGTCCCTGGGTCACCCCGACGAAGCTTCGCCGCTCTACCAGCGCATCCTGGAACAGAATCCCGACTCCGAAGAATCGCTCGCCAACCTGGTCCTGATCGGCATGTCGAAAGAGGATTTCGACATGGTGCGGGAATACTCGGAGCGGCTGCTGGAACAGCGGCCCGAATCCATCGTGGCTCTGGAAGGCCTCTCTGCCTGGGCCTCTGCGGCCGGCGAACACGCCCTCACCGCAAAGTTCTGCACCCTGCTGACTTCCTCGGTGCCGGGCCACTTTGAAGGCTGGTTCAACCTGGGCCTGGCGCATCAGAAGTCGGGGCGCTGGGAACCAGCCGCGGAAGCCTATGAAGAGGCTCTCAAACTGCGGCCGCAATCCTGCGAAGCGCACACCAATATCGGCATTGTGCGGGAGCAACTGGGCGATTTCGATGGCGCCCGCCAGGCCTACGATCGCGCCATCCAGGCCAACCCGGATGGTCTAGCTCCCATCTGGAACCTGGCGCTGCTGCTCGAGCGCACCGCCAAGCCGGAGGAAGCCGAGCGCTATTACAAGCAGATCCTGGACCGCGCTCCCAAGGAAGAAGAAGCCCGCTTCCGCCTGGGCTACCTGCGGCTGCAGCGGGAAGATTTCCGCGGCGCCTCGGAGGCCTTTGAGGGCTGCTTGAAGCACCGCCCCAACTGGCCCGAAGCACACGCCAACCTGGCCCTCGCCTACAGCGGCCTGGGCGAGCGCGACCATGCCGAACGGCTCTACGAGAAGATGCTCGAAGGCGACCCGAAGTCCATCGACGCCCTGCGCGGCCTGGCGGCGCTGGCGATCCAGTCCTCGGATTTCGATTCCGCTCTGGAATTCCACGTCCGCCTCATCGATCTGGGCGAGCGCACTCCCGAAGTGCTCTACAACGCCGGCTTGATGTACGAGAAAGCCGGACAGCTCGAAAAGGCGGTGCGGCTCTACCGCGACGCGCTGGCGCAACAACCCGGCATGCCCGAAGCCCTGCTCAACATGGGACGCATTCTGGAAACCACCGGCAAGGGCGAAGAAGCCCGATCCTGCTGGGCCAAGGCACTCGAAGCGGAACCGGCCCTGGCGCAGGGCTACTTCGGACCCGCCATCGACTAAGCATGGCTTCGCTCTCGCTCCCGGCCCTGGTGGTGATCGAATTCCTCACCTGGCTGGTATGGTTCATGGCTTTCGTGGCGCTGGAGAAAAGCCTCTGCCGGCGTTACCCGGGAATCCGGACACTCTGCCGCATGCTGTTCGTCGGCACCGTGGCGATTGCCATCGTCCCCAGTGTATGGACGCTGGCCGCGGCCCGCGTTCATGGTCCTCTGCTGCTGGCCGCCGTCACTCACGCCTTCACCCGCGGGGCGCTGGCCCAGACTTCGGTGCGGTCCCTTCTGTTGGTCCGCTGGCTGGCGTGGCCCGGCCCGCGGATCGCGCTGGCAATGGCGGGTTCGACGCCGCAACTGGGCGCCCACGGCGAGCGAACTGTCCTGACGTCACTGCTGGCGATCACGCAGGTTCTGCGAGTGACCCGCAAAGAGCCCGCCGACTGGAGCTGAAGCCGAAATATTCCGACTGCCTCGAATTCCCTCTCCCGGCTGCGTCTTGCGATACCATACCTCTCATGCTTCGCTCCACGCTGTTGCTGTGTGCCCTGGCTGCCTGGTCGTCCGCTCAGGAACCCATCGCGCCCCATTCCGCCCTTGAGCCTCCCGCCGCCAAAGACGCGGCTGCACTCACCGCCAGCACCAAGGCATCGCCTCCCGATCTGCTGACCACCGGCGAAAAGACCGGCTGGACGCTGACCGCCCCGTACGCCGAAGCCGTCGACATTTCCCACCGCCTGGAGAGGGCGTCCTCATTCGTCAAGGTGCTCAATATCGGCGCCACCCCCGAAGGGCGCACCATGATCGCGCTGGTGGTTTCCAAGGATCGCGCCTTCACGCCCGAAGCCGCGGCTAAGACCAACAAGGCCGTCGTCATGATCCAGAGCGGCATTCACTCGGGCGAAATCGAGGGCAAGGACACGGTCCTCATGCTGGTTCGCGATATGGCCGTCACGAAAAGACTGGCCTCCTGGCTGGATCAGGCGATCTTCGTGATCATCCCGGTTTTCAACGTCGACGGTCACGAATCTTTCAGCCCTTACCATCGCCCGCAGCAGAATGGCCCGCGTGACACCGGCCTGCGCAACACCGCCCAGCGTCTCAACCTGAACCGCGATTACATCAAGGCCGACACGCCCGAAATGCGCGCCTGGCTGCACATCTTCACCACCTGGAATCCCGATTTTCTGATCGATAACCACGTCACCGACGGCTCCGACATGCAATACGACGTCACCTGGGACATGGCCCGTAACCAGGATCTGGCCGAACCGGCCTGCGCCTGGGTGCGTGACAAATTCGTTCCGGAGCTGGATCAGCGCATGGCGGCCGACGGCCACCTGGTGGCTCCTTACGGGGGCCT
>JBEKYE010000169.1:0-9759 GCA_049511275.1 Bryobacteraceae bacterium | reverse complement strand
ATTGACGCGATGCCGCTCGCCGGTCGGCAGATGGCGGCGTTGCGGGAATGGGTCCATGTCTGACCGGCTGACCACAATGAACTCCGCCGGCACTTTCAACCAGTTCGTGACCGCCATCAATAGTCACGACGTAGAGGCCCTCACGGCGTTGATGACATCGGACCATGTGTTCGTAGACTCGGCGGGGAATCGGGTGTACGGCGCGACCTCCTTGAAGGTCGGATGGCGCGGTTATTTCGTGATGTGTCCGGACTATTGGATTCGCACGGACCATGTGATGGCCGAAGGTGACGCGGTGTTAGCGGTGGGGGAGGCAGGTGGGACTATAGACGGCGTTTCGTGGCGGACGCCCGCGGCTTGGAAAGCGGTGATTCGCGACGGCAAGGTTGTGGAGTGGCGGGTGTTCGCGGATAACAAGCCGGTTTACGAGATCCTGGCGAGGCGGCAGCAGTAGCGCCCCGCCTGGCGCGCCGGAAGCGCGTTGGCCGCGGCGCAGTAACTTGCGCTGCAACGCCAGCGCGGTCACGCCGGCCGGCGTGGCAGGCTTTGTCCGGGTCAGGTCTGTTGGCTATGATGGATTTCGGCTGACCGATGGGCGCTGACCTCTGGACGGCGGATGTTTCTTTCCCAGGCGCAGGCCTTTACAGTGCCATTGCAGAATTCACTCCCGCCAGGCCCTGATCGGCAGGCCGCCGAGGCGGCCCTGGCAGCGCCTCGAACGCCGGCCGGCCGCTTCCGCTGGACCATCTGCGCGCTGCTGTTCTTCGCCACCACGGTGAATTATGCCGACCGGCAGATCCTGGGTATCCTGGCCCCTACCCTGCAAAGGGAGATCGGCTGGTCGGAGGCGCAGTACGGGTTGATCGTCACGGCCTTCCAGGGGGCCTACGCCATCGGCCTGCTCGGCATCGGCCGCTTCATTGACCGCGTGGGGACGCGTTTGGGCTACTCCCTGGCGCTCGCCTGGTGGAGCATTGCCACCATGATGCACGGCCTCGCCACGTCGGCGCTGGGCTTCGGCTGCGCACGCTTCCTGCTGGGGCTCGGCCAGGCCGGCAATTTCCCCGCTGCCATCAAGACCGTGGCGGAGTGGTTCCCCAAGCGCGAACGGGCTTTGGCCACCGGTGTTTTCAATTCCGGATCGAACGTGGGCGCCATCCTGGCGCCGCTCCTGGTGCCGTGGCTGACACTGCAATTCGGCTGGCGATGGGCATTCGCCGCTCTCGGCGGCGCGGGGTTGGTCTGGATTGTGCCGTGGCTCCTCGTTTATCGCGAGCCGGCGCGCCATCCCAGGTTGAGCCGCGCCGAACTCGACTACATCCGCAGCGAGCCTCCGGAATCCGCCGTGCACATCCCCTGGCGGGTGTTGATTGCCAACCGGCCCGTTTGGGGACTGCTCCTCGCCCGCTTCCTCACCGACCCGGTGTGGTGGTTTTACCTCTACTGGGGGCCGAAGTTCCTGAACTCCCAGTTCGGGTTGAAACTCGACCAGATCGGCGTGCCCGTAGCGGCCATGTACCTGGTTTCGAGTGCCGGCGGCATATTCGGCGGCTGGCTCTACTCGCGCCTGATCGGGCACGGCCGCACCAACAACGCCGCCCGCAAGTTAGCCATGCTGGCGTGCGCCCTGATGGTATTGCCGATCGTGCTGGCCCCTCGCGTATCCAGCCCCTGGCTGGCCACCGGACTGATCTCTCTCGCCATGGCGGGCCACGCCGGCTGGGCGGCCAACATCTTCACCATCGTTTCCGATATCTTTCCGAAGCGGGCCGTCAGTTCGGTGGTCGGGATCTGCGGGTTCGGAGGGGCAACGGGCGGCATGCTGGTTTCGAGCGCGGTGGGCTTCGTGCTGCAGGCGACCGGAAGCTACCTTACCATCTTCGCCCTCGCCGGCTTCTCCTACCTGGTGGGCTTGAGCGTCATCCAGCTTACGTCCCCCCACCTCGCGGCGGTCAACCTGGAGGTCCGTAACACGTGACGAAAACCAGCAGCAGAGAGCGCGTGCTTTGCGCCCTGAATCATCGGCAGCCGGACCGCGTTCCGGTGGACTTCGGCGCCACGTTCGTGTCCGGCATCCACGTAAGCTGCGTCCTCGAACTGCGAGACTATTTCGGCCTGGAGAAGAAGCCCGTAAAGGTCATCGACCCCGGGCAGTTTCTGGGCGAAATCGACGAAGACCTCAAACTCGCGCTGGGCATCGACACCGAGGGCGTAATCCGGCGCATGACGCGTTTCGGATTCCCCGCCGAAGACTGGAAGCCGTTCCGGATGTATGACGGCGCGGAGGTGCTGGTGCCCGGCAAGTTCAACGTCACCATTGACGAGCGTGGCGACACCCTGATGCACCCGCTCGGCGACCGCTCCAACCCTCCCAGCTCCCGCATGCCCAAAGGCGGTTACTTCTTCGACGCCATCATCCGCCAGCAGCCCGTCGACGAAGACCATCTCAACCCCGCCGACAACCTGGAAGAATACGGCCCCATCTCCGAAGAGGAATTGGCCCACCTGGAGCGCGAAGCGCGCCGCGCGGCCTCCACCGGGCGCAGCGTAGTGGCGAGCTTCGGCGGCACCGCGTTCGGCGACATCGCGCTGGTTCCGGGAGTCGGCCTTCCCTACCCCAAAGGCATTCGCGACATTACCGAATGGTATGTCTCCACGCGCGCGCGAAGGGATTACGTGCACGCCGTGTTTGCCGGCCAATGCCAGATCGCGCTGGCCAACCTGGAGCGCATCGCGGCGCGCTTGGGCCGCCTGGTGGACGTGGTCAACATCTGCGGGACGGATTTCGGAACCCAGACTTCGTCCTTCTGTTCGGTCGGGACCTTCCGCGAGTTGTGGATGCCCTATTACAGCCAGGTCAACAACTGGGTCCACCAGAACACGCCCTGGAAGACCTTCAAGCATTCCTGCGGCGCGGTGGAAAAATTCGTCCCTTCATTCCTGGAGGCCGGCTTCGACATTCTCAACCCGGTGCAGTGCTCGGCCTCCGGCATGGAACCGGAACTCCTGAAGCAGAAATATGGCCGCGACCTGGTTTTCTGGGGCGGCGGCGTGGACACCCAGCAGGCGCTGCCGTTTGGCACGCCGGGCGAGGTGCGCGAGCAGGTGCTGAAGCGCTGCGAAGCCTTTTACAAAGACGGCGGCTTCGTTTTTAACACCGTGCACAACATCCAGGCGCGCACCCCGGTGGAGAACATCATCGCCATGATCCGGGCGGTGGAGACCTTCAACACGTAGTTTCGGGGACAGTTCGAGCCATGTCGCGCCGCGCGACACCCGCGAGCAGAATCAAGCATTTACGACTATTTACAAGAGAGGCTACGAACCCCCAAATTCGCTCAGCCGCTGGCGTCGGGGAGTTTCGTCGCCGAAATCCCCGAAATCCCGTTCCGACAATCTACGAAGTTGCCAATATTTCACCCTGATCCCCTACCGGCCCTTGGGCGGTGTGATGCCCGCCGCAGCCGGCGCCAGTTCGAACCGGTCGATGCGCGCGCCCGGCGTCCGGCCGACGATTCGCACCGTGTGGCTCCCCGCGCCCAGGTACAGCGGCGCCGCCAGCTTCTCGACGGTCCAGGAACCGAGCGGCCCATCCTTGGAAGGGCGTAACACATCGTCCCCAGCGTTGTTCTCGTCCACCAGGACGGCGAAGTTGCCCGCCCGCTCCGGCCACCAGCAGACCGCGCTCAGCAGATACGCGCCGTCCGCCGGAATCTCAATGCGGTAGGTGGCGCTGGCGGCTGGAGAGACGAAATCGCGGAAGCCGGTGATGCTCTCGCCCGGTTGTCTGGCTTCCCCCGCCGCAACCCCCACGTACTTGCCCTGTGAGGCCGAACGGTCCTCGCCAATGGCCAGCGGAAGAGTGATGGACGCCGCTGCTTCCGCTTCCACTCGAACCGGCTGTGCGGCGGCCGCCGGCGGCTGCATCTTGCCGCGCCCCAACAGCCCGTTGGTATACTCCAGCCATCCGTGCAGACCCTGGACATCGTACGTTGATCCCGGCCGCAGCGGCTTCGCCTCGCTGGCGATGCGGATGTCCGCCTCCACGTCCGGCAGGTAGCGCTTCCAGTCGAACTGGCCGAAGAGCCAGACTTCGTGCGGCACATAGTGGTTCTCGGTGGCCGCAACCACCCCGCGCCAGGCCTTCAGTGCCAGTTCCAGGTGCGCGACTGCCTCCTTCTGTTCCTGCGCGCCCGCTCCGAACAGGAAGCGGGCCAGGTGCGCGGCGCCCCGCAGTTTCTCGGCGTAATAGACGCCCAGGTTGCCGTAAGCCATCAGGTCCGCGTCGGTGCAGGCAAACTCCTTGGCGCCCCGTTCCACGTGGCCGCGAGCCCGCGCGATCGACTGCAGCGCGCGCGCCCCATACTCCTCCAGCCGGTCCGCCACCTCCAGCGGCCCCAGCTTTTTCGATCCCGCCACGAACTCCGGAATGTTGGCCATCTCCCCGCCGATGGTGTTGTTGAAGATGTACGTGCGGACGTCGTGGTACATGGCGGCGCGGCGGTAGTTGATGCGGGGCTGCTCGAAAGAGGTGTTCCAACTCCCGATCGAGCCTTCCGGATACCAGTCGCCGTTCATGTAGTTCCAGTGGTAGGAGGTGATCAGCGGAGCGATCTTGCTGGACTGTTGGATGGCCTCATAGACGTCGTCGCCCGCCGCTCCGAAGCGCTGGCGGAAATGCCCCTGCCAGGTGGAATCCGGCTCGGCCGCGTTGTAGCCCACGCGTCCCCAGAGCATGTAGCGGAACCAGTGCTTCTCGAACGTGTATTGCCAGTCCTGGTGCGCTTTGGCGGCCTGGGTGTGGATGCGGTCCACGCCGGGCACGTCCACCTCCGATCCTTCCACGAAGCCGGCCGTATCCTCGCCCGACATATGGCGCACGGTTCCGCGCACGAAGTCGGGGTCGCCCCAGCGCAGGATGAACAGGTCGTCGTTGCGCAGGTGCCAGAGAAGGCGGTAGTGGCCGTGCGCCAGCGCCACCCATCTCGGATCGAGCACATGCGGCTCCACCGACGAATACATGTGCTCGCCGTTGAACTTGATATCCAGGTACACCGGGCCGGGATAATGTACCGACTCCAGCATCGCGACGGCAGCCTCCGGTTCCGCCTGCCAGTAGCGAAGGATGAACGGCACCCGCCGCCCCACCTGCTTCAGCGCCGCGAAGTAGGTGTCGGCAATCCAGTCCATTTTCTGCTTCGCCGTCATCGCGTCCATGCGCTCTCCGGCGGTGGTACCCAGGCCGGTGAGCATGGGATAAGTGGCGAATAGCGCCTTGATGGCCTCGCGCTGGTAATCGCGGATCAGCGGCGAATCAAAGCCGGCCGCCGGAACGTTGTGCGCCCGGGCGAACGCGCGCGACACATGGATGTTCCAGGTGACCAGGTAGGTGTCCAGGCCCCGGTCGGCGGCCATCTGGAACAGTTGGCGGAAGAACCCGATGTCGCCTTCGAGCTCGGCCGCCGGCACGTCCGTCGCCTCCGGATACTTGGGGATCCGCACCATGTGGTCGTAGGCATGGGCGCTCCAGAAGGTGATGGCGTTGTACCGGTTGCGCGCCGCCATGTCCAGGAACTTCCGCCAGTAATCCAGGCTCCAGAACCACTGGTTGTTGGCCAGGTCCTCCTCGGACAAATAGCCGGTTCCGGGCAGCGGAATATTAAACTTGAGCGCGCGCACCCCGAGCGACGGCTGCTCCTCTTTGTCGCGCACCTTCCCGCTCAGTTCCAGTTGCTCGGCGAAATCCAGCGCTCCGTACATGGCGCCGCGCGCATCGCCGCCCGTCACGGCATACCCGCCCTCAGTCGCGCGGATGCGAAAGGCTTCCGGTTTCAAGTCCTTCGTCACGGAGATCGCCACGCGTCCCAGGGAAAGCCCGCCGGCGGCGTTCCGAATCGCGGCGGCGCCGAATTCGCTCACCGGCCCGGGAACCTGGTTGGTTACCTCAGTCGCGGCAAAGGCCGTGAGTGCCAGCAGCAGCCACATGCTGCCGGCGACGGGAAACCAGCGCTTCATACCACACCTCCAGGCCGGAAAATCGCCTATCGCCATGATACACTCTGCTCAGCGGCAAGGTCGGCGGAAAGGATATTGATACGCTGCGCTTCCAGATCCGGCAAATCGCGCCCGGCCTGCTGTGCGTGGCGGTCTCCTGCGCGCAGCCGCTCGCGCTCGGCGGCATCGCGCATGTCGCATTTCGGATCGCCGACCTGCATGCGTCGGCAACCTTCTACCAGGGTCTGGGCTTCGAGCAAGCGTTCCGTTTCGAGGATGCCGGCGCGACCACGGTGGACTTCCTGAAAATCAACGACCGCCAGTTCATCGAGCTGTACCCGCGCACTGCGGATTCCCAGCCCCTGGGCATGATGCACATCTGCTTCGAGACCGGCGACATCGAAGCGTTACGCGGCGAATACTCGAAGCGCAATCTGGAGCCAACAGCCGTCAACAAGGCGCGCGCCGGCAATCTGCTCTTCTCCATTCATGATCCGGAAGGACAGGTGCTCGAATACCTGCAGTACCTGCCGGGCTCTCTCCACGTCGCCGATCGCGGCCGTCATCTGGGTGCGCGGCGCATCTCGCAGCACCTGGCGCGCGCGGTGTCGAACGTCCTTGACATGTCCGCGGCAGAGGTATTCTACCGCGCCAGGTTGGGCTTCGAGGTTCGCCCAGGCGGCAGCACGATCCGGCTTCTCCTCCCCGGAAAGTCCGCGGACGAAGTGGAGCTTCAATTGACCACCGGCGAGGCCAAGCCGCGTATCGTCTTCTTTGTGCCGGACGTGGCGCGCGCCACCGGCGAGCTGCGCCGCCGCGGCTTCGCGCCGCTCCAGTCGGCCGGCGCGGTCCGGGTGGTCGACCCGGATGGCGCGGCGATTGTTTTTACAACCGAAGGATCGGGCTCCCGGTAATGCCATGAAACAAGTTTCTCGATTCCGTGTTTTCGTGCTCCTGTCGGGAGCCTGCCTGCTGGCAGCGTTCGCAGCCCGCGCTCCCCGGATTCCGCCCGGATTGACCGGCGTGGCCGATCACCTGATCGGCACCGAAGTCGAAGCCTATCCGTTCAACTGGGGCGAAGGCGTCCAGATGATGGGTCTCATGAAGGCCGCCCGCGCGGCGCACGACACCCGTTATGCCGACTACGTGGAAAAATGGGCGCGGATCTATGAAGCCCAGCCTGTCCAGACGCTTCTGGATATCGGGCCCTCCCCTGCCAACCCCGCGCGCCGCGGATACTGCGGCCACTGGAGCCCGGCGGCCGCCGTGCTCTATCTCTATCGGGAGCGTCGCAAGCCGGAGCACTTGAAACTGGCGCAGGGCGTGGCCGATTTCATCGAAACCGGCGCGGAGCGCAGTCCGGACGGCGGCCTCGGGCATTGGCAGGGCAGCCACCAGCTTTGGGTCGACACCTTGTATATGGCCTGCCCGTTGCTCTCCGGCCTGGGCCAGATCGAGAATCGGCCCGACTATATCCAGGATGCCGCTAACCAGATCGTCGTCCATGCGCGCCACCTCCAGGACGAGAAGACCGGCCTCATCTACCACATGTGGGACTGGCAGACCGGCACGCACTCCGAGGGGTTCTGGGGCCGTGGAGACGGCTGGGTGCTGATGTCGCTGGCCGACACCATGGAGGTCATGAACCAGCGCGATCCGAAATACCGGGAACTCGCTTCCATCGCGCGGAAACTGGCCAGGGGTCTCGAGTCCACCCAGGATGCGGACGGGCTCTGGCACACCGTCCTCGACGATCCCAAGAGCTATCCCGAGTGCTCCGCCACGGCTATGTTCTCATATGGCCTGCTCAAGCTGGTGCGCCTGCGGGTATTGCCTCCCGCTTACCAGGCCAGGGCGCTGAAGGCCTGGCTCGCCATCAACCACCGCTACGTGAAAGACGGACTGGTCATCGGCGTTTCTGCCGGGACCAGCCCGCAAGGAACCGACGCCTATCGCACCATGCCGGTGGGCACCGAAACCTGGGGTACGGGCGCCTACCTGCTGGCCGCCAGTGAAGTGGCCCGCCATCCGGAATGACCATGATGTGACGGGGCGCTTGGGTTAGTACACCGTTTCATAAATACGCCCTCGCGTGCCACGAAGACCGTGCCCTGCACGGTTGCGGCTCCGATCCGAGCCGCGCGCGTAAGCAAGCGATCTGGCAATACGTGAACGAACTTCTGAAACCACCTGCTTAGTTACTATCCAATCGGCCGGATGGATACAGTTCCGCCAAGCGAAGCAACTACTTCTTCAACAGGGCATTCGCGCACCAGAGAACCGGCGCCTGGCCGTGCGGATTGCCCTTCTCGGTCGGGCGGGTCAGGTAGAATTGCAAGCTGTTGGTCTGGCCCGTGCCGACGCAGACCTTGTCCACCAGGCCGTCCTGGTCGATGAACTTGTTGTTGAGCCCCAGCCAGCCTTTGCGCGCGGCCGGGGCGTAGGGCTTCTCCTGGAGCCAGCCCTTCTTCACCCCGGTGATCATGGCGAAGGTGAACATCGCGGTCGAGGAGCTCTCCTGGTAGGACTCGGGGTGGTCGATCAGTTGATGCCATACCCCGTCGGCATCCTGATATTGCAACAGCGATGCCATCATCTTGGTGTAGCCTTCCAGGATGCGTGCGCGCTTGGGATGGTTCTTCGGCAGCTCGCTGAGCAGTTCGCACATGCCGCCCGCCACCCAGCCGTTGCCCCGTCCCCAGAAGAAGGGAAACTCGGGCCCGTGATAGAACAGGCCGTTGGGCTTCTGCAGCTTGTCCAGGTAGGCCACCATTTCGAGCGCGGCGCGGTCCAGGTAGACCTTATCGCCGGTGGCTCGGTAGGCCTGCACCTGGAGGATCGTGATCATGTACATGTCGTCGATCCAGAAGCGGGTCTGGTCCGAGAGCCCTTCCGGCGTGGGCTTCTCCCACTGCCGGTCGGCCAGCTTCTTGCCGAGCTCCAGGTATTTCGGGTCCTTGGTGCGGATGTACAGCTCCAGTGGCACGATGCCGAAGATGTTGTGGTCGACGTGGCGCTCCCAGGAGATCAGCTTCTGCTGTCCCTCTTCGGTCCGCCAGGGGTCGAAGCGCTTGATCAGCGCGTCGGTCAGCGCCTGGTCGTTGGTCAGCCTGGCGAACTCCAGCGCGGCGTACCAGGTGGAGTCCTCGGCGTAATGGACCGCGGGTCTCGTCGGAATCCAGCGCGGGAGCATGTTCTGAACGATCTTCTTGCCGACTTCCTGCGGCGAGGTGCCGGCCGGCCAGTTGGTGAATTCCTTCTTCTGGGCTGTCGCGACGCCGGCGATCCCGATGATCATGAGTCCGGCGAGCGAATGGTGAATCAGGGCGCGCATTTTCTTTCCTTGGACGACAATCGGATGACGAACTCTTAAAGTGTACACGAGAGGAGGCCCGTCAGTGAACTTCTGAAGTGACGTACTTAGCTACTATGTGTCCGCTCTAATTCCTGACAATCCCGCTTGCGCATGGCGGCGCCGTGACAGACACTAAGCGGTGCGCCAGCCGCGAAGGGCGCTTTCACGGAAGATGAATCCCATGAAGAATGCATTGCTTCTATCGATCCTGGTGTTTGGCGCGATAGCCAACGCGCAAACCAAACGGCTCGCCTTCGAGGGTACCCAGCCCGTGCAGAAGTTCGACCTCAAAGACCTCGGCCCGGACTTTCCCTCGGATTGGTCCGCTTTCGAATATCTCGTCATCGAGATGCGAACCTCCACGCCGCAACGCTTCCACCTGATCGTCCAGGACAAAACCGGCCCCCGGC
>JBEKYE010000168.1:0-9790 GCA_049511275.1 Bryobacteraceae bacterium | reverse complement strand
ACCTGGCCGGCACCCTGATGCACGAGATCGCCCACGAACTCGGTCCGGAATTCGCCCATCGCGCCGGCAAGCAGATGAGCATCAACGAAGCCATCGGCCCCGCCTATGCGGGACTGGAAGAAGCCAAGGCCGATGTGGTCGGGATGTTCGGCCTGGCGTGGCTGGCGGATCACCAAGTTCTGCCCAAAGACCGCCTGGAAGAATACTATGCCTCGTACGTCGCCGACCTTTTCCGCTCGCTGCGGTTCGGCACCGGCGAAGCCCACGGCCGCGCCGAGATGATGGAACTCAATTACCTGCTGGAAGGCCGGGCGGTGACACACGCCAATGGCCGTTACATCATGGATTACGCGCGCATCCCCGGAGTGATCGCGGCGCTCGCCAAAGAGCTGCTGACCATCGAAGCCACCGGCGACCGCGCGCGCGGTGAAGCACTGCTCGCCAGGTACGACACGATGCCGCCCGAGCTCACCGCCGCGCTGGCCGCCGCCAAGGACATTCCGGTCGACATCGAGCCGGTCTTCTCCTTCAGCCGCTGACCGTTCACTCACGAATCAGTGTCACGCGCGCGAAGCCTTCCTCCATGGCCGGCGGGGTTAGTTTCGCCGCCATCTTCGCCAGAGCATCCTCCGGCACCACGCGCCGGCGCCGCGCGTTCCTTTCGCGGCACACCTCGAGCGGCACATCGAAGAAGACCGCTTCCACCTCGCACCCGTGCGCCCGGCCCATCTCGATATAAGGGCGCCGGTCTTCGATCGTGAGATTGGTAGCGTCGATATACGTCACCGGGCGGCCCAACTCGAGCCGTTGCCGCAGCAGATACCGCACCGTCTGGAAGACGCGATCATGGATGGTCTGGTCGGTTTCGTCGTCCGCCAGGAGCCCGCGAACCCGGTCGGACGACAGCGCCGGCGCGCCCAGCCGCTCCAGATAAGTGGACTTACCCGAGCCCGGCAAACCTACCAGCACGACGATCCGCATCAGCCCACATCATAACGGGGAGCGCGGCCAGGTACCAGGGGCGAGAAGTGGCCCGTTCCCGGCAGGGGCGTATTCTCCTCTGCTTGTGGGGATACTCGACAGTACTAGCACCGTTTCGGCCCTTAAAACCAGAAAAGTTGCTTGAATTGCACTCCTGGCCGGGGCATAATCACTGGGAAGTCTGAGTTTCTCGCTCAGATGTGGATACGGAGGAATAACGTGAGACATTTCCGGCACCTTCTCGCTGGACTGACCCTGGTCGGGTTGCTGGGCCTTGCGCCCGCTGCACATGCGGGGGATATCTATCAGACGTACAACTTGGCTTGGTCGGGAGCGCCCTTTCAAAACGGCGCGAGCGCCACTGGATTGATCACGCTCGACCTCACCACGCTGCCGAATCCCGAGGCGAATCTGGCTACCGATATATACGCCGACATTCAGAGCTTGACCGTCAGCGTTACCGGCGCAGGCGCGGGAAACGGCACCTGGACCCTTGCCAATCTAGTGCCCAGTAGCGACGAAGGGACGTACACTTACTGGGGCACGAGTGGCTCCACCCTGAACATGTACACTGAACTAGTGGGGCAGCCGGCCGGCGACAGTACCTGGGGCACCCCAGACGGCGGCAGCGGCGACTTCAATCTCTTTTTCAATGATGATGGGCCGATTGGTGTCATTTTCTTCACGCTGGAGACCGCCGGCGGAGATGGGGATGAAATGGCTCTGACCGAGTTCGATCCGGTAACCACACCCGAACCCGGCTCTCTGCTGCTTTTGGGAAGCGGATTAATCGGAATCCTGGGTGCGTACCGCCGCAGGTCAAATCGTTAACCTCCTCTAATAAGAGCGCCCTCACAAGCCGGAGCCCAACCGCTCCGGCTTTTTCCTTTTGTCCCTCATGGCACGCCCGATCAGAGCAGACTGCGCGATCTTCCATTCGGATGATAAACAGGCTTTCCGCAAACTGACCGCTGCCCCGACCCCTTCGCGATAATAGAACGGTGCCCCGCGACTGGGACGCTCACTACTCCGAGCCCGATCACGTCGATCTCACGCCCGAGCCTCTGCTGGTGGAAGCCGCCGATCTACTGCGTCCCGGGCGGGCGCTCGATCTGGCGTGCGGGCCGGGCCGCAACGCCCTGCACCTGGCCAGGCTGGGGTGGCAAGTCACCGCCGTGGATTCTTCCGCGGTTGCCATCGGCCTGCTGCGCCGGCATGCCGGCGGGCTGGCGGTAGACTGCGCGCTCGCCGACCTCGAGCGGGGCGGGTTTTACATCGCGCCGGAGGGCTACCACCTGATCTGCGATTTCTTCTATCTGCAACGCAACCTCTTTCCGCAAATTCGCGCGGGCGTCGGCCCCGGCGGCGTCTTCGCGGGCGCTATTCACCTGTTCGACGACGCGCCCGCCACGCGCCCATGCAATCCCGATTTTCGGATGCATCCCGGCGAACTCCGCGCCCTGTTCGACGGCTGGAAAGTGCTTTTCTACAGCGAGCGAGGCGAGCCCGGACGCACGCGTCGCACCGCCCGCATCATTGCCCGGCGCGCCTGACCTTTTCGATGTCCTCTTTATACTCCGCAATATACTTTTCATGGGCCTTGGGCAGCACACCCTTGTCGCGCAAGCCCTCGTACAGAGCCACCGCCTTCTGATACTCGGCGATGGCCCGCGCCCGGTCATCCCGCTGGCGCGCCGCCGGAGTGCCGCGCCGCGCCGCCAGGTCCACCAATGCATCCGCGGCATCGGAGTGCGCATCGGCCAGTTCCTCCACAGTGGCCCAGTCCGCCGTCGATCGCCGCGTCAAGTCTTCATAGAGGGCCACGGCCCGCTGCAATTCGGCCAGCGCGCCGTCGAAATCGCCCATCTTACCCAGCGTGGTGCCAATGCGTTTGGTGCTGGCGGCCACGCCTCTTGCCGCCCGAACGTCGTCCGGATCGGCCCGGGCCGCTTCCTCGCGCAGCGACAGGGCGCGCCGGTGCCATGCCAGCGCCTCGGTGTAAGCTCCCATGCGGGCCGTTACCCAGCCGAGATCGCTGTAATCGAACGAGAGGTCCAGCTTAGCCCGCAGGTTCGAGGGATTTCGCGCGCTCAGCCGCTCATCGATCACGCGCGCCCGCTCATATGCTTCGCGGCTCTCCTGGTACCGCTGCGATACTCCGAGCAACGCCGCCAGTTTCTTCTCCGCCAACGCCAGCGACCGGTCGGCCTCCGCTTGTCCCGGCTGCAACTCTACCAGTTTGCGCGCCATTTCCAGGCCGCGCTGCCGCAAAGGGATGGCTTCGGCGTACTTCTGCTGATCGGTGAGCGTGTCGGCTACGCTGAAATTGACCGCAATCAGATCCTGCATGGCGGCGATGTCGGAAGGTTTGTCCCGAAAGGCGGCCTCCGCCTGCGCCAGATTCTTCCGGGCCATCTCCGTAGCTTTCGGAAACTGTCCGCTGCGGCCGTAGGTGGTGGCCAGCTCGTTGGTAACCCGGAAGTAGTCGTGGCGCAAGGAACTGTCGGCGGGCGCGTGCGCCGTCAGACGCGCCAGGATCGCCTCGGCTTTCTGAAAGCTGGCCATCGCCGCCGGCACGCGGCCCAGGTTAGATTCGGCTGCGTAGCCCTGCACCAGGGCGACGCGCTCGTAGCCCAAGGCCACTTCGCGCTGGAGGCCCGCGTCGTTGCCGGCATCGCGCGCCAGGCTCTGGAGGTATTCGAGGGCGCGCGCCACCAGCAGTTCCTGCGCCGCGGTTGAGCCGGGCAGCTTGGCAATGGCGTCGTCGAGTTCGAACATCACCGAGTGCGCCAGGCTTCGCACCTGCTGGAAGCGCCGCTCGGCGCGCCGCGCTTCCCACCACGTGGCCGCCGCGAAACTCAAGATCAGCACGAGCGCCGCCGCCGCCGCGGGCAGCATCAGGCGATGGCGGAGCAGCAGCTTTCGGGCGCGGTACCACAGCGTAGCCGGGCGCGCTTTGACGGGCCGTCCGTCCAGGTGCCGCCGCAAATCGCCGGCCAGCTCCGGCACGCCGCCGTAGCGCAGCCGCGGGTCCTTGGCCAGCGCCTTAGCGACGATCCGTTCCAAGTCGCCCGAGAGGCGCCGGCGCAGGCGCTCGGGCGTGCTCGATCGCAACTCCGCCCCTGCGGCCGTGCCGCTGCCCGCCGCTTGTCCCAGCGCCGCCGGCTCCTGCTCCGATATCACCCGCGCCAGTTCGATGTAAGATCCCGTCGGGACTTTGTAGGGCCGGAGCCCGGACAGCAGTTCGTAGAGAATCACTCCCAGCGAGTAGACGTCGCTCGATACCGTGTAGGGCTCTCCGCGCGCCTGCTCGGGGCTGGCATAGGCGGGGGTCATCACGGGAAAACCGGCTTGCGTGATTTCCTCCGCGCCTTCGCCCGCTTCCAGCACCTGGCCTAATCCGAAATCCAGCAGCTTGGGCACGCCCTGCGCGGTCACCAGGATGTTGCCCGGTTTCAGATCGCGATGCACGATGAGCTGCCGGTGGGCGTAGGCCACCGCGTCGCACACTTCGAGAAACAGCCGGATTCGCTCCGTGACGCCCAGCTTGTGGCTATCGCAGTATTCGAGCAGCCCCTGGCCCTCGATGTACTCCATGATGAAGTACGGCTGGCCTTCTTCGGTCGAGCCGCCATCCAGCAGCCGCGCGATGCCGGAGTGTTCGAGCTGCGCCAGGATCTGCCGCTCGCGCCGGAACCGGCGCTCCAACCCCGCGTCGTGGCGGCCGCTGGTGATCAGCTTGATGGCCACCTGCTTGCGGTACTGGCCGTCGGCGCGTTCGCCGAGATAGACCACTCCCATGCCGCCGTGGCCAATTTCGCGCAGCACGCGATACGGCCCGATGGCCGAGGGCGCCGGCGTCTCCAATCGCAGTGCCGCTCCCGGCACGGCGACCGAGTTCAACATCGCGCCGGCTTTGGTTTCGAACGACAACAACGCTTCCACTTCGCGGCGCAATTGCGCGTCGTCATGGCAGAGGCGGTCCAGCGTCGCGCTTCGCTCGCCGGCGTCGGTTTCCAGCACGCCCGCCAGGACCGCTTTGATCTCGCCCCAGCGCTCCGGGGTCATTGTACCGGGGGCCCCTCCAGTTGCTGGATCAGCCACAGACGGGCCGTCCCCCATTCCCGTTTCACGGTGGCGGGAGAGATGCCCATCACTTCCGCCGTCTCTTCAATCGACAGCCCCCCGAAGTAACGCAACTCCACCACCTTGCCCTGCTGGGGATCCAGTTTGGTCAAGCGGTCGAGCGAGTGGTCCAGGTCCAGCAGGTCAACCTGGGGATCGGTAAAGACTCCCAAGGCGTCGTCCAAAGTAACCGCTTCGGCGTACCCTTCCCGCTTGGCGGCCTTACGCGCTTTGGCGTGGTTGATGAGGATGCGCCGCATCATGGTCGCGGCCATTCCCATGAAATGGGCGCGGTTTTTCCAGTCCACGGACTTTTGATCCACCAGTCGGAGATAGGCTTCATGCACCAGCGCGGTGGGCTGCAAAGTATGATCGGGACGCTCGGCGGACAGCAGATGACGGGCCAGTTTTCGCAGTTCGGCGTACAGAACCGGAGTCATCGCGTCCAACGCGGACTTGTCCCCGTTGCGCCAGCTCACGAGCAGGTGCGTGAATTCCTGTGGCGCCGACACCGTATCCCTCAAACGTATTCACTTTCATTCTACCGGAACCGGTGGGCTGGAGCTTCCCGGGTCCACGGCCGCGCGATGTAATTCCATTGCGGAAAGCGCTCGCTGACGATCGCGGCCCCGATCGGAGCCCGGGCGTCAGCGGGCGCTTACCCGACAGCAGCAGATCTTGCGGCCGGGGTGCTATCCGAACATTCCGGCGAAGGTGGCGCCGATCAGCACCAACACGGCCCACGGCAGCAGCACCGCAAACAGCGCACCGCCGAAAGACAGCTTTTTGCCGGCCGCCGCCTTCAGCCCCACCGCGACGAGTAGAATCCGCCAGATCGAAAACACGTCGATGGAGCTCGCCAGCGCGAACAGGAACTTGTTGGGCCCATTCGGATCCATCAGCGCGCCCAAGTTAAACGCCAGCGGATGCTGAATATCGAAATCAGCCGGATTTTTCTTGAGGAAGATCACCACCACCATCAACACCGCGGCCACTACTCCGACCATTCCGGAGTAGCACATGATGGCAAAGATCTGTTTGAACTTCACCGGGGCCGAAAGGATCCCGGCGACAATCCCCATCAGCACCGCCGCGGCAATCAGATATCCGATCGCCGGCCCGATGACCGCAATGACATACGCGCTAACCTGCGTGATCTTCTTCGTCAGGTCAGCCTGTTTCATGGCCTGCTCGCGCTGCTCCGGCTGCATCGTGGCCATGCGCTTCTCCATCTGCTGCTGGGCTACATTGTCCCAGCCGATGCGCTGCCCGACCACCACGCAGAAGATCAGTCCAAATAGAACCGTCAGCAACATGGGGACGAACCAGCTCGGCCGCTGGGCCACGTCCGCAAATGTCCTGCCGGGCTCGAAGAAGACGCCCGTGAGCCGCGCGAGTTCGCTCATTCCCGCGGGCGGGGGTTCCACTGCCGCTGCATTTTCAGGTGTCATATCAGCAAGATTGTACTGCATCGCACGGCGCGGCGCTCGGCTATGATGGATGGTTCATGCTGCCGCGCGCCGCCCTGGTTCTGCTGGTCATTTTCTCCAGCGCCTGCAAACCCACCGAAGAGAGCCACATGAAGGCCATTATCGGGGCGGTCCTGATCGATGGTTTGGGCGGCCCGCCGCTCAGCAATTCCGTGGTGGTGGTGGCCGGCGGCCGTATCCGCGAAGCCGGCCGGTTCTCCGCCGTGCAGATCCCCGCGGAAGCCGACAAGGTGGATGGCTCCGGCAAGTTCCTGGTCCCCGGCCTCATCGACATTTATCCCCAGGCCGCCGCCGGCGACGACGCGTTCACCCCCGGCCACCCCGCCACGCCGGACGCCGCCCGCGCCCAGGTGGCCCAACTGGCCGCGCGGCACGCCGCGCTCCTTCACATTTGGAAAATCGAGCCGGATATCGCCGCGGCCGCCCTGCAAGCGGCCCGCGGCGCCGGTATTCAGGCCGCCGGCCATGTCTCGACCGAAGCCGACGCGCGCCGCTTGGTGGATCTCGGCGCAAACGGTTTCATCGGCATCGTCACCGATACCGAAGACCTCGACCGCGGTTTCGTCGCCCTGCTGAGCACGCTGCAGATCTTCGTGGCGCCCCAACTGGTCTCGATCGGTCCCGGCCCCCAGCTAGACATCGCCAAACGCAACACCCGCCGCCTGTTCTCGGCGGGCATCCCCATCGCCGTGGCTTCGGCCGGCGGCGGTGGCGGCATCCAGCGCGAGGCCGAACTGTTGGTGGACGCCGGCATCCCGCCGCTGGACGTCATCGTGGCGGCCACCCGCCACGGGGCCGCGGCGCTCCGCCGGCTCAACGAGGCCGGAACCATCCAGGCCGGCAAGCGCGCCGACCTGCTGCTGCTCTCCGCCAACCCCGGAGACGACATCCGCAACCTGACCCGCGTGGCGCTGCGCATGTCGGCGGGCGAATGGGTGCGTTGATTCCCCGGAACAAATCCCGCCTCGCCTGCGTATGCTGACTTTCAAGGACGACCTTTCGAGGTCGGCCTTTCGAGGACAAATATGCGCGCGCTGTTGGTAATTCCGGTGGTCGCCTCTTCGCTCTGCCTGTCGTCCTGCTATATCGATGGAGGCGGCTGGGGCGAGCGTTTCAATAAGGATTTCCACTCCAGCTACCCGCTCAAACCCGGTGGGCGGATTACCGTCGAGACCTTTAACGGTTCGGTGGAAATCTCCGGCTGGGACCAGGACACTGTCGATATCAGCGGCACCAAGTACGGACCCACACAAAGCGATGCCGATAATCTCAGGGTTGACATCGATGCCACAGCCGATTCGGTCAGCATCCGCGTGCCACGCCCGTCGCTCGGCCGCAACGAAGGAGCGCGGTTCGTCATCAAGATTCCCCGCAACGCCACCTTGGACCGGATCACCACTTCCAACGGTTCCATCCGCACACAGGACGGGGTCGGCCCAGCGCGCCTGAAGAGCAGCAACGGGTCGATTCACGTGGTGGATTTCCGCGGAAACCTCGACGCCGAAACCTCCAACAGCGCCATCGAGCTGCTGAACGTGGAAGGCGACGTCACCGCCCATTCCTCGAACGGCCACATTCATGCCGACCGGCTGGCCGGCTCGCTCGAGGCCTCCACTTCGAACGGCGGCATCCAGGCCGATCTGGCGCGCGCCGACCGCCCGGTTCGCGCGGAGACCAACAACAGCAGCGTGGAACTGACTTTTCCGGCGCACTTCTCCAGCGCTGTCCGCGTCAGCACCAACAATGGCGGCATCACGCTGCATTTGCCGGAAAACACCAACGCACGCGTCAGTGCCCGCACGTCCAACTCTTCCGTCAACACGGATTTTGAGATCACGGCCCACGGCGAGATCAGCAAGAACCATCTGGATGGCGTCATCGGCGCCGGCGGTCCGCTGATCGACCTCAATACGTCCAACGGTGGCATCCGGCTGTTGAGAAGGTAAGGGTGGGGCGGGCAGTCGTGCCTGATGCCACATAGTTTTCGCACCATCACGCACCTGCATTGATCGTGGGGCAGTCCCCCTTGGACTGCGGCCGACGCCCCCGCCGGCCTGCCCGCGCTTTATAGGATGCTGATATCGTTGCTCCGGCCGCGGGACGAGGGCGTCCCGCGCAAACCAGGGGGTCTGCCCCACAAACTCTGCAGCATTCCCGGTACTGGGAAAACTATGTGGCATTGGGCAATCGTGCCCGCAGCCGCCTTCAGGCGGCTCCTTTTGGGTGCGCAGCCTCGCGCTGGCCAAGCGCCGGCTGAAAAGCCGGCGGCAGCCAGGATTGGCTGCCCCACATTCAGCGGTCCGCGGCCGGGCCGCGAGCCTTCTCCATGGCCGCGATCATGTCATCCACCCACTTGTCGTCGCCGCTCCCGAAGCCGATGCGTTCGGTCTTCAGGATGCCGTTGGCGTCCACGATCCAGTTCCGCGGAATGCTCAGCTCCGGAACCAGCTTGTGCACGTAGGCGTCCGCTGCGAGCACCGGAAACGTGTATTTGTTCTCCTCCAGGAATGGCAGTATGAGGCCCAGGTTGTCGTCCGTGTTCAGCGTAAGCACCGTCAGGTCTTTTCGCTCCCGCACCTTGTTAAACAGCTTCTGCAGATGAGGAAGCTCCGCCCGGCACGGCCCGCACCACGTGGCCCACAGATTGATCAGCGTGACTTTCCCCTTCAGATCCGCCAGTTGCCAAGTCTTGCCCCCCGCATCCTCCATTTTGAAATCCGGCAGCGGCTTGTCCAGCGTGGTCCAGCCCATCGCCGTCGATACCACGGTCGTCGCGCCGGCCGGCAGCGCTGGTTTCGGCGCGGGAGGCGTCGCAGTCTCACCGGGCTTGGTGGCCCACGCGTCAAATCCTTCCTCGGTGCCCTTGACGGCCTTCCACTGCTCGCGCAGTGACGTTCTCATGTACTCAAGATTCCCGGGGTTGAACGTGGAATAGGCAAAATACGCGTTCCGGTCGGCCTCCAGCGCATCCGCTTTGCGCCCCTCCAGGCGCGCCAATTTGGCCATGTTGTTCCAGTATTGGTATTCCAGGCTTGCGTAGTTCCGCTTCTCGTGATCCATCGTCCCCTTGCTGGCCTCCTGCAAGAGCGGCTCCAGCTTGGACAGCCATTCGTGCGCCTTGTCGTAATTCCTGAGTTTGAGATAGATCCCCGCCGCCTGGTTCATTTCCATTAGCCCGCTCAAATTCAGTTGCG
>JBEKYE010000167.1:0-9795 GCA_049511275.1 Bryobacteraceae bacterium | reverse complement strand
CGAGATTCGTTATGGAGCGGGCAATCTGACCCGCAGCCGCCTTTTAAGCGGCTATTGCAGGCTCGACGCGAACTCTCGCGCGCGGCGAGCGCCGGCTGAAAAGCCGGCGGCAGCCACGATTGGCTGCCCCACATGGGAGCGGCCGTCACTCCGGCTTGACGAACACCACCACCGTGGGCATCGCGATTCCCGTCACCGGTTGCCCTGCCGGGCGAATCTGGCCCGTGCGCGGATGCACCGTGTAGACCGTCAGGCTGTCCGATCCCTGATTCGCCACCACCAGGTAAGCGCCCGTCGGATCGAGCGCGAAGTGCCGCGGCGTCTGCCCGATCAGCGGCGTGAATTCCAGCGCCGAGAGCGTGAAACGCACCGGGTCGATGACCAGCAGCGCCAGGCAATCGCACCCGCGATTCGACGCGTAGACCATGGTCCCCGCGCTGTTCACCGCGATTTCCGCGGCCGTGGTCGGCCCCGGGTATCCCGGCGGCAGCGACGACACCGTCTGGAGTTCGGCGAGCCGTCCCGCCGCGGCATCCCAGAGATATGCCGTTACCGTGTTGGCCAGCTCGTTTACGGCGTAAAGCACTTTGCCATTGGGATGAAACACCAGGTGCCGCACGCCCGAACCCGGTGTCGCGGCCACCGATGGCGTGCCAGCCGGCCGCAAGGCGCCCGTTTCCGCATCGAACCGGTACACGAAAATCCGATCGGCGCCCAGGTCCGCCGCCAGCAGATAGCGGTTGTCCGGCGAGAAGACCGCCGCGTGGGCGTGCGGCCCGGCCTGCCTCTGCGGGTTTACCCCCGTTCCGGTGTGCTGCACAAAGGCCGCCGCCTCGCCCAGGCCGCCGTCCTTGCGCAAGGGCAGCACGGCCACGCTCCCGCTGTTGTAATTGGCTACCGCCAGCCAGCGCCCTTCTCGATCCAGCGCCAGATGGCACGGCCCGTCGCCCTTCGACGACACCCGATTCACCAGCGACAGCTTCCCGCTTTTCGGATCGATGAGGTAGGCGCTCACCATGCCGGCGGCATCTTCGCTCACCGCGTACAGAAAGCGGTGGTCCGGATGCTCGACCAGAAACGACGGGTTCGACACCTCGGCTTGCAGGCCCAGCGCGCGCATTTTTCCCGTCCGCGTGTCGAAGCGATAGCCGTAAATGCCGTGGCTCGCGCCCCGCGTATACCCTCCGGCATAAACCAGATATTCCGCGCCGCTCGCCGCCACGCAACAGGCCAGCGCCAGCGCTGCCGCTCTCGACCAAGTGACCTTCATCAAGGCTCATTACAACACGAAAGTCTCTGAAAACACTTGTGATTCGATGCTTGACATCAATCGCAGATTGCAATATATTAATTGCATATTGCAATTGTTGGTGTTTGTCCCCACCGGTGACTGCCGGCAGGGCCCATCAGGTCCGGCCGCGTCGGTCACCGGTTTTTTTGCCTACAACTTCTCGTAACAGTTCCGCTCCGCGCAGCACTCCTCGGGGTCTACCATCTGGCCGTCCGGGCCGACGCATTTCGAGGTATGCCGGCACCACGTCGAGTAATCGGCGCTCACATCGAATTCGGGGTTGGGGGCCGTGTCGACGAACAGGCCCTTCCACCGCAGGTGCGCGCAGCGGTTCGTTCCGATTTTCGCGATCAGTTCCATACTTACCCTTTCGCGGCCTGGACCGCGTTGAGCAGCGCCCGTTTCACAGCCACTCGCGCCAGGGTCACTTTGTACGCGTTCTGGCTGAGCGGCCTGGCGTCGGCCACGGCGGCTTTGCCGGCGGCCTCGGCGGTCGCCTCCGTCACTTCCTTGCCGGCCAGCGAGCGCGCCGCCGCCGCCGAATCCCAGGGGACCGGCGCTACGTGGCCCAGCACGATCTTCGCCGATTTCACCGTCGTCCCATTCATCTCGAGCGCCACCGAAGCCGTCGCCAGCGGCCAATCCAGCGCCGTCTTCTGCCGTACTTCGTACGTGGCGCTCTTCCTCGCCGCGCCAGGCACCACAATCTCGGTCAGGATTTCGTCCGGCCGCAGCGCGATCTCCCGCGTGTCTGCGTCCCTGGGCGTGACGAAGAACTGCGCCACCGGCACTTCGCGAGCGCCTTTCGCCGAGACCAGCTTAACCTTAGCGCCCAGCGCCACCAGCGCCGGGCCCAAACTCGACGCGCTCACGAAATACGCCGGACCGCCGCCGAAAATGGCGTGATACTTGTTTTCGCCGTCCGGCACCAGCGGCTTGCCATCCTGCATGGCCAGCAGCCCGAAGCCGCCGCGGAAATACCAGCAACGCGGCCGTTGGCACAAATCGCCTCCCACCGTGCCCATGTGCCGGATCTGCGGGCTCGGAATGGCCGCCGCGGCTTGCGCCAGCGCCGCATAGCCCGTCCGCACCAGTTCGCTCTTCGCCAGCTCATCCATGGTCACCAGCGCGCCGATCCGCAGACCGGCCGCCGTTTTCCGGATGCCCTCCAGCGCTTTAATGTTCTTGATGTTCACCACCCGCTTGGGCGTGTGCAGGTTTTCCTTCATCAGGCTGATGAGGTCTGTCCCGCCCGCCAGCACATCGGCTTCGCCCCAGCGCGCGGCCAGTTGGCCTACGGCTTCCTCGACCGTCGCCGGGTTGACATACGCGAAGGATTCCATTACGCGTTCCTCCCTTCCAGCGTATTGAGCACGTGTTCCGGCGTCATCGGCAACTGCGCCACGCGCACCCCGATGGCGTTGGCTACCGCGTTACCCACCGCCGCGCAGATCGGAATGGCCGGCGGCTCGCCCAGCCCGATCACGCCCTTGCTGTCGTTCTCCGGCCGGATGTCCATGTGCACCACGATGTCGCCAATGTCGCCGATCCCCGCCAGCTTGTAAAACTCCATGTCGGCGTTCAGCATGTGCCCGGTCTGCTGGTCCATAATGCGTTCTTCGAACAGCGCCGTGCTGATGCCCATGATGACCGCTCCATACACCACGCTTTCCGACAGCTTCGGGTTGATCACCAACCCGCAATCCTGCACCGCCACGTAGCGATTGATAGAGACCACCCCCGTCTCGGTATCCACCGAAACATCGGCGATCTGCACTCCCGCCGCGCCTTCCGAACTGAGGCCCGCGCCGTCGTTGCGGCCGTTGAACGATCCCATCTCCGCAATCGACGCCGTGCCCAGCTTCCGGCAGGCTTCTTTCCAGGTGAGGCTCTTTTCCGGCGATCCTTTCACTTGGATCCTGCCATCCACCGCTTGCAGTTGCTCCGGCTGCGCCGAGAGCGCCGGCGCCACCGCTTCCAGCAGCTTCGCCAGCGCATTCACCGCCGATTTACGCGTCGAGGTGGATACGCCGCCCACCGTACTCGATCCGCCCGAAGCGCCGTCGCGCGGCTGATCGCTCCTCCCGATCTCCAGTTTCACCGCGCTTACCGGCAGCCCCAGGCTCTCCGCCGCAACTTGCGTGATGATGGTCCTGGTGCCGGTCCCCAGGTCCTGCGTGCCGATTTCCACCAGCACCGAACCGTCCGGGTGGATGGTGGTGCGGCAGTTGCTGGCATGCCCGCGCCCGCCCCACGTGCCCACTGCCACGCCCAAGCCGCGCTTCACCGGCCCCGCACCGCTTTGGCCGCGCGGATGCCACAGCTTGTTCCACTCCGCCAGCTCCGCGGCCTTGTTCAGTTGGAACCGGTACCGCTCCTGAAACGCCGGCTGCGCGTAGTTCACGTTCTTGCGGAACACTTCCAGCGGGTCCATCCCGATCTTCGCCGCGAAATCCTCCATCGCGCAGCACGTCAGGTAGGACGCCGCCTGGTTCCCCGGCGCGCGCCAGGCCTGGCTCGGCCCCACATTCAGCGATACGCCCGTGTGCACGCGTCGATAGTTGGGGATAGTGACGAAGACGTACGGCTGCGGCGGCGGCCCGCCCGGCTGAAATCCCCCGCTGCCCCATGACGCCGAATCCCATCCGGTGATGGTTCCGTCCTTTTTCCCCGCAATCCGGATCTTGGCGTACGCCGACGGCCGGTTCCCAGCGATCATCTGCTCCATTTGGCGATCCAGGAACAGCCGCACCGGCCTCCCGCCGGCCTTCTGCGAAAGATTCGCCGCCACCGTGGCCCACGCATCCGGCGAAAACTTGCTTCCGAATCCGCCGCCCACGTAGTCCATCTGCACCTTGACGTTGGTGGCCGGAATTTTCAGGCTCTGCGCCAGTTGTCCCCCGTAGTCCGTCACATCCTGCGTCGACGGCCACGCGCTGGCGTTCTCGCCCTGCCACTGGACCACCTGCCCGTGCGATTCCAGGCAGCAATGCGTGATCACCGGAAATCCGTAGTGGCCTTCCGACACCGCCTCGGCTTGCTGAATTGCCTGGTCGACGTCCCCGCCCTTCTGCTCGCTTCCCCGCTTCGCGTTGGCGCCGGCCTTGCTCAAGTCCTCTTCATGCACCAGGTGCGGCATGGCTTCGTACGCCACTTGGATTTTCCGCGCCGCGTCGCGCGCCTGCAGTTCCGTGAGCGCCGCCACCGCCGCCACTTCCCAGCCCTGCCATTGGATCTCCGTGCCGGCCGGCGCCATCACGTGAACGGCCTTCACGCCCGGCATCTTTTCGGCTTCGCTGGTATCGACGCTGGTCACCTTGGCATGCGCGTGCGGGCACGCGACGTATGCGCCATACAGCATGCCGCTCACCTTGGTATCCGACGCATATTTCGCGCGTCCGGTCGCTTTCACCGGCCCGTCCAGCCGATTGACGCGCTGCCCGATCACCTTGCGCTGTTCCTTCGGCGGCCAGCTATAGTCGGGAGTGTTAGCCATTTTTCCCTCCCTTGATTTCCCTGGCGGCCTGGAGCGCCGCCGCGCGCACGCCCATATACGTTCCGCAGCGGCACAGGTTCCCGCCCAGCCCGTGCTTCACGTCTTCTTCCGTCGGGTTCGGGTTCTCGTCCAGGAATCCCTTGCAGGCCACCACGAATCCCGAGGTGCAATATCCGCACTGTTGCGCATCGTTCTCCCAGAAGGCCTGCGATACCGGGTGCATCTTCTCCGGGCTGGTCATGCCTTCGATGGTCTCGATGGACTTCGACTGCGCGTCGATCGCCAGCACGGAGCAGCTATACACCGACTTCCCGTTCATGAGGACGGTGCAAGCGCCGCACGTGCCGCGGTCGCAGACCCGCTTGGCGCCCGTCAGATCCACATATTCGCGCAGCGCGTCGATCAGCGTCACGCGCGGTTCCACCGTCAGGTTGACCGGCTTCCCATTGATGTTGAGAGTGATCGGCACCGCTCCGGGCCCCGCCACCGCCGCGCCCGCCGCCGCCGGCGCAGCCTCGGCGTTTCTTTCGAGCAGTCCCGTCCCCAGCACGCCGCCGATCCCCGCCCCCTGCAGGAACCCGCGGCGCGAGAACCCTTTCTTAGAGCTCATGGCACGCCTCCCTATTTAGGCTTTCAGACCTCAATATATCAAAGTGCATGTGACGGGGGGAGCGGCAAAAGTAGACTCGGGCTTGCCTCCGACCTTGGCCCGTTGGCGGCCGGTCTTGGGCAGTCCGCGGCCGTGTGACCGTGCTAGCATGTAGATGGAAATCATGGCTGAGCCCACCATCCTTGAAACGAATGCTAGCGGCGACCTCCAGATCCCGGCGGGCGCCCTGGGTGCCGGTCCGCGTGCCCGGTTTCGCCTGGAACATGAAGGTGATGCCCTCCGCCTGATTCCCGAAGCGCCACACGCCCTCTGGGAGACCCTGCCGTCCCACGAGCGGGCACGCACCTTCCGCGACTGGGTCGCGCAGTTGCCGAAGCGTAGAGGCCCTGCTATCCCGGCTGAAGAGTTGCGCCGGGAGAACCTCTACGACTGATGAGTTTGCTCATCGATACGAACGTACTCCTGCGACTCGCAGACGACCGAAGTCCCGAGCATAGCGTCGCCCAGAGAGCCGTAGAGCACCTGCTTGCAAGCAACGTCTCCCTGTTCATCAGCGCTCAGGTCCTTGTGGAGTTCTGGGCGGTCGCGACTCGCCCCGATTCGGCCAACGGCCTCGGGTGGTCGACCGAGACCGCGGCTGAAGCAATCCGCGCGTTACGAAATCAGTTCCCGCTCCTCGCCGAGACTCCGGATGTTCTGGACCGTTGGTTCGAACTTGTCGACCGCTGCCAGGTAGTCGGAAAGCGCGCCCACGACGCGCGCCTGGCAGCTCTGGTGTTGGTCCATGGAATTCAGCAGTTGCTGACGTTCAATACGGCTGACTTTCCCCGAAGCTGGGGAGTAGATGCGGCACACCCCAAACAGTTCGTCGCCACGTCAACATAGCAGGCGTGTTGAAACGGCGTCTGACCCCTTAAGGCCCAGGTGATTTGGTAGACTTCCTGCATGGGCAAGGACGACATTTACTTTGCGGTTTCTACGGTTCTGGCCCTGTTTGGTCTTCTAAGCGTGGACTGGCGAAAGGTATTCGGGAAGGACACTACTGAGTCTCGCCGGTCACGCAGCCGAATATGGTCAGCCTGCGTCTTTGGGGGTATTATCCTTTCCTGCGTTGGGTGGTACCAAGTGCGTCATAGACCAAAGCCAATACCTGCTGGTCTTATATCTAGTTGGGGACAGGTTGGGCCAAGCCCGATTGGGGAAGTGATTAAGACGGGCTTGCTCGCTGATGAGTATGCTGCATCCTACAATATCATCGCTGTAGCGCGGATACAAGATGACGCAATTGATTATAAATCAGATCCGTTGATAGCCAAGAGTAATTTGTTTTCTATCGACGGGCAAGATAGACCGATTTCAATTGATGTGCAGGACCTCTATAATACGGCCCACGGGCCAGATATGGGAACCTTTGTTGTGGCGGCTCAGATTTTTACCGCTGTGTTGCCCAAGCGAATTGCCGCCAAGAATATTAGTACGCTTGCGGATATTGAGGCCGTTGGGGGAACGATACTGACCGAGACGGGAGTTAAGGTACCACTGACCCGAAAACAAGTTATGAAACCTTCTGGACGAGTTCCTTAACTTCCATCTTGGGTGGTTCAACATAGGCCTCGTGCGATCCCTCTGACTTTACCGCACTAATTCCCGCGCCACCGCCGTCTGCATCAACCCTTCCCGGTCCCGCGCGGTGATCACCATCCGCCACGGGCCCGTGAATGGCGTCTTCCCGTCGTACGCAATCCGCGGAACGCGATCTTGCTGCACCAGACGCGTGATCATGGTCGTGGCTTCGCTGCGCACCAGGTTCGTGCGCGGGTAAGCGCCATTAGCCGCTTCGTAAATCCCCACCCAGCCGGTTCCCGGCTGCTCCATCACGAACGGCAAGCCGACCGGTCCCTTCGCATCTACCGGCTTCACGAAGCTGAACTCGGTCAGCTCGTCTTCGATCAGCAACTCATTCAGCGCGGCGGTGGCCGGAATCACGTAGCGGAATGCCGCCCCGTCGTCCCAGACGCGGACTTCCACGTTCAGGCGCCGTCCCACCGTGCCGTTTTGCAGGTATTGCGCGGTCAGCGAATTGTAGCCCGCCCCTGGCGACCTCTTCGAAGCCGTCAGTCCCACGTTTTCGCCGAGTATCGGTTCCTGGTCGTGGATGTTCAAACCCAGGTAGGAAGTGTCCAGCACGCGCGCGCCGCCGAGTTGCACCTGGTAAGCCAGGTGGAACAACTGCCCCGCTTCCGGCTGCGCCACGAACAAGCGGAATTCCAGGCGGCCGTTGGGCGATTGCACCCGCAACTCGTCCTGCGCCGGCGCGCACCGCGCCACCAGTGCAACCACGCACGCCGCAAGCAGGCTACGCCCAGCCAAAGCCCGATCTCGACAAGGGCAACGACCGCACCCTCTTTCCGGTGGCGCTGAAGATCGCGTTGGCCACCGCCGGCAGAATCGGCGGCAGCGCCGGCTCGCCCAATCCGGTCGGATCGTAAGTGGTCTTGAGGAAGTGTACTTCGATCTCGGGCGGCGCTTGCGCCATTCGCACCATGCCGTGGCGATTGTAATTGGTCTCGACCACGCGGCCCTTATCGACGGTGATCTCCTGCGACATGAGCTCGCTCAAACCATCGACGATCCCGCCCTGCACGATGTTCTCGGCCGCGCCGGGATTGATGATCTGGCTGCCCACATCCGCGGCCACCCAGATCTTGTTGATCTTCACTTTATTGGCGGCGTCCACCGTCACCTCGGCCACTTCGGCGAAGTATCCCCGGTGGCTGAAATGGAAAGCCGCGCCCATGGCGGTTCCCTTCGGGTAGGTCTTCTTGCCCCAACCGGATTTTTCCGCCACCAGTTGCATCACGCCCTTCATGCGTTCGGCGTTGACACCCGGCATCCCGCCTCCGCGGCCGCCCTGTGCCGCGGGCTGCTGCGGCGCCATCCCCGCATCCAGCAGCTCCAGGCGGAATTGCACCGGATCTTTGCCGGCGGCGTGCGCCACCTCGTCGATAAACGAGTGCGTCACAAACGCAATCGCGTTGCTTCCCGGCGCGCGCAACGCCCCGGTGCGGATGCCCAGCGGCTGCGTGGATTGCAGCAGCGCATAGTTGGAGACGAAGCGTTGCGGAAACTCGCTCGGCCCAATCGAAGCCGCCGACATCGTGCGATCGCCTTCGCCGTAGGTGACGAAATGGTTGCGCCACGCCACCAGTTTGCCCGACGCGTCCAGGCCGGCTTTCAGATACTGGAACCCGCCCGGACGGTAGTAGTCGTGCGTCATATCGTCTTCGCGCGACCACAGCAGCTTCACCGGAACCCCGGCCTGCCTGGCGATATAAGCCGCTTCCACCAGGTAGTCGTTGGTCAACCGCCGCCCAAAACCGCCGCCGCCGCGCGTCATGTGCAGCGTGATATCCGCTTCCGTCATTCCCAGCGTCTGCGCCACCTGGCGCCGGCCGCTGCCCGGCTGCTGGCTGTTGGTCCACATCTCCATCTTGCCGTCGTGGAAATGCGCCGTGGCCCCTTGCGGCTCAAGTGGCGCGTGCGAGATGAACGGGTAGGAATACGCCGCCTCCACCACTTTCGCCGCGCCCTTCAAAGCCGCGTCCACATCACCATCAGCGCGAACGGTGGTCTGCGGCGCCTGCTTGCTCAATTCCTCGGCGTTCTTCGCATACTCCACGCTGCTCTGATTCGCCGCGAGCCCTTCGTTCCACTCCACCTTCAGCGCTTTGCGCGCCGCTTGCGCGTGCCACCACGTCTCCGCCAGTATCGCGACGCCGCTCACCAGGCCGGGGTCCGAAAGCAGAGAAGGCCCTTTGACTTCCGGCCGGTCCACCACGAAAGCCTGCTTCACGCCCGGCATTTTCTTGATCTCGTCCAGGTTGGCGCTGACCACCTTCCCGCCGATCACGCCGCACTTTTCGAACACCGCGAACAGCATCCCGGGCAGCTTCACGTCGATCGTGAAGATCGGCTTGCCGGTCACGATTTCATGCAAATCCGTGGCCGTTTGCGTGTGGCCGACGATCTTGTAATCCGCCGGGTCCTTCAGCGTCACATTCGCCAGCGCGGGAGCCGGCATTCCAGCCACCTTCGATGCCAGCTCGCCGTACCCCAGCGACCGGTCCGAAGCCTTGTGCATCACCCGTCCCGAAGCCGTCGTGCACTCGCCTTCGGGCACGCTCCAGGCCTGAGCCGCCGCCGTGACGAACAACGCCCGCCCCGCCGCGCCCACCTGGCGCATGGGCAACCAGTTGTTGGGCGTCGCCGTGCTGCCGCCGGCGTTCTGCTGCGGATACTTGCTGTCGTCGAAGTCCGCCTGCTCGATTTTGACGCGCTTCCAATCGACGTCCAGCTCCTCGGCGATCAGCATGGGCAGCATGGTCTTGACGCCCTGGC
>JBEKYE010000166.1:0-9802 GCA_049511275.1 Bryobacteraceae bacterium | reverse complement strand
GCCGGCGTCCCAATCGCCCCATGACCCCAACTCATCCAAGGGCGCGGCTACTCGATGCCGGCACTGCGCGCGGCCACTCGGGTGACGCTCGACCAGTCCAGATCGGCTTGTCCGTGCGCCATGGCGGAGAGGAGACTATCGCGGATGAGGCTGGCGAGCGGCATCGGGGCAGCCAGTTCCTCGGCCGCTTCGAGCACCAGGCGGGCGTCCTTGAGCCCCAACCGCAAAGCAAATCCGGCCGGCTCGAACTTCCCGCCGGCAATCAGGCTTCCGTAGTTCGCATACACGGGCGAACCAAACAGGGCGCTCATGACTTCCAGAAAGTCGTGCGGTGGGACGCCGGCCTTGCGCAATGTGGCGAAGGCCTCGCCGAACGCCTCGATCATGGCGGCGATCATGAAATTACCGCACAGCTTGGCGGCATTGGCCTGCCAGGGATCGGAGCCAACCACAAAGGTCTGGCGGCCGATGGCGTCGAACAGTGGCCGGCAGCGCTCCACCAGGTCCGGCGGGCCGGCGGCCACCACCAGGAGATTCCTGCCGGCGGCGGCTTCCGGACGGCCGAAAACCGGGACGCTCAAATACTTCTGGCCGCGCCGGTGGTGTTCCGCGGCCAGACGCCGGGCCAGCGCCATGCTGATGGTGCTGCACGAAATGTGAATGGCGCCGGCGGGAAGCGCGGAGGCGATGGCGTTTTCGCCGAAGACCATTTGTTCCACCGCGCGGTCGTCGGCCAGCATGGTCATAACGGCGTCCGACGCGCTACAGGCGCCGGCCAGGGAATCGGCAACGCGGGCGCCATCGGCAACCAGGGCCTGGGCCTTATCCCGGCTGCGATTGAAAACCACCACCTCATGGCCGGCGCGAAGCAAGTTGCGCGCCATGCCGGAACCCATACGGCCAAGTCCGATGAAAGCAATTTTCATAACAGTAAGGATAATCGAACGGGCCGGAGACCGTTAAGCGCCCCTCCAGCCCCGTTTGCCACTGCGGTATCATGAAACCAAGGAAGGGAATCGCGCCTCGCCGGCCAGCAATATTTATGAAGATCCAAAAACCATTACTCGCCGTACTCATCGTCGGATCCGCGGCTCTGCTCGCACCGCTGTACGGTCCGGGAATTCTGGCGCGCGCCGCCACCCCGGCGAGCGACGACCTCGATCCCAGCCTCAAGGCCATTTCCGCCGCCTACGCGCTGGTGGAACAGAATGCCGCCGATCCCGTTGCTTCCGAGCGTGTGTTCTATCAAGGCGTCATTCCCGGCATGCTGCACGCGCTCGATCCGCATTCGAGCTTCGTCGGCCCCGCCGAATATAAGGACATGATGCGCAAGCAGCGCGCCCAGTACGCCGGCGTCGGCATGCTGATTGTCACGGACAGCAACCATGTGGTGGTGATGGAGCCGTTCGTCAATTCGCCGGCCTGGAACGCCGACCTGCGCCGCGGCGACGTGATCGCGGCCGTCGATGGCAAAGATACTCTGCAAATGCCATCCTCCGGCGTGGCCGACCTGCTCCGCGGAACGCCCGGCACGCAGGTGCGCGTGACCGTGCGGCGGGAAGGTTCCACCGAGCCGTACACCACCACCGTCACGCGCGGCTCAATCGAAACCAGCGTGGTGGATGCTTTCTGGGTGAAGCCGGACATAATCTATCTCGGGGTCAGCACGTTCGAAGCCTCCAACATCGAGCACGACGTCAACACGCAATTGAGCAAGCTGGACGAATCCAAGGCAACCGGGCTCATCCTCGATTTGCGCGACAACCTGGGCGGCCTGGTGAATGAGGCGGTGGCCCTGGCGGGCCGCTTCCTGCGCAACGGCCAGACCGTGGTTTCGCAACGCGGCCGCGTCGAAGCCGAACAGGTCTATCGTGCCAAGGAGGTTAAGGCGGCGCAAAAGTATCCCCTGGTCGTGCTGGTCAATGCGAGTTCGGCTTCGGCTTCGGAGATCGTGTCGGGCGCCCTGCAGGATCACGATCGCGCCTGGGTGCTCGGCGAAACCACTTTCGGCAAGGGCCTGGTGCAGGCGCAATTCCCCGTCGATGAAGGCGCCCTGCTGCTGACCATTGCGCATTACTATACGCCCAGCGGCCGCTTGATCCAGCGCGACTATTCCCACAAATCGCTCTACGACTATTACTCCGCGCGCCCCAAAGCCGACGCGCCGGCGCCGACCGACGACGTGAAGTCCACCGATGGCGGCCGTAAAGTCTACGGCGGCGGCGGCATCACGCCCGACGAGAAATACGTTACCCACAGCAATATTTTCCAGCGCCGCTTGCAGCCCTTCATCGGCGGCCCCGGCGCCTTCTACCATTTCGCCGACTCCTATTTCGGCGCCAAGAAGCCGCACCTGCCCGAGAACTGGCAGCCGGATGCCGACACGGTGCAACGCTTCAAGGAGTTTCTGCAATCCAAGCAGATCAATTTCACGGATGCGGAACTTACCGCCAACATGGATTGGATTCGCACCAACCTTCGGTACGAGATGATCTTCCGCGCCTTTGACCGCAAGACCGCCACTCAGTTCGCCATCCAGGCGGATCCGGAAGTTCTGAAGGCCATCGACAGCATGCCGAAAGCCGCGGGTCTCCTCAAGGACTCGAACCGCGTGCTGGCGGAGCGGCTGGCAAACAAATAGGCAGGACAGGCCTCCTGGCCTGTAGCGGGCGCGCTGGAAAGCGCGTCCAGCGCCGGCAAGAAGCTCTTCGTTGCAGGCTGGAAAGCCTGTTCCACGTTGCCGGCCGGCCAGGAGGCCGGTCCCACTGGGCGCCGCCCGGAGTTCTCGCGGCCCTGCTAGCATAAGCGGTTGATCTCCGTCGTGATTGTCAATTGGAATCGTAAGGAGCTGCTACGGGCATGCCTCGAGTCGGTGAGGCGGCAGGCAGGGGTCGAGTTCGAGACCATCGTGGTGGATAACGGCTCGTGCGACGGCTCGGCGGAAATGGCGGAGACGGAGTTTGGCGCGCGCGTGATCCGGAACGCGGAGAACCGGGGATTCTGCGCGGCCAATAACCAGGGGATGGCGGCGGCGCGAGGCGAATTCGTGGCGCTGCTGAACAACGATGCGGAGGCCGAACCGGGTTGGCTGGCGGGACTCCGTCGCGCGGCAACCCGCGCCGCGGACGTGGGGATGGCTGCCAGCAAGGTGCTGGTTTGGGAAGAGCCGCAACGCATCGACAAGGTGGGGCACCTGATCTATCCGGACGGGCAGAACCGCGGGCGCGGGAGTGGAGCGAAGGACACCGGACAGTTCGACCGCGAGGAAGAAGTGCTGTGGCCGGACGGATGCGCGGCGATGTACCGCAAGAAGATGCTGGATGACATCGGCGGCTTCGACGAAGATTTTTTCGCGTATGGCGACGATGCGGAACTGGGGCTGCGGGCGCGCATCGCGGGATGGAAGTGCATCTACACGCCAGAGGCGGTGGTGCGGCACCATCGCGGGTCGACGCTGGGGAAGGATTCGGCGTGGCGGCTGGAACTGATCGAACGCAACCGGATTCTGCTGGCGGTGAAACTGTTTCCGTGGAGCCTGCTGTGGCTGAACCCGTATTATTCCGCGGTGCGGGCGGTGGCGGGGTACGGCGCGGCGCGGCGGGGCACGGGCGACACGGCTTATTTTCCAGGCCTCGGCGGGAAGCTGCGGATGGCGGCGGCGATGCTGCGCGGCAACCTGGCGGCGCTGCGGATGACGCCGCGGATGCTGCGCAAGCGGAGAGAATTGGGACGCATCCGGAAAATGAATCCGGGGGATGTGCGACGGATGATTCTGGCGCACCGGCTGCCTTTGAAAGAGACGGTATGAGCGCGTGCCTGGTGTGCGGCTCGGAGGAATCCACGGCTTTGTTCCGCGGGCCGGACCGGCTCTACCGCACGACGGACAAGGAGTTCGTGGTGGTGCGCTGCCGGGACTGCGGCCTGGCGCGCCTGGATCCGCAGCCGAGCCTGGAAGAAGTGCGGCAGTCGTATCCGGACCAGTACTGGTTTGCGCCGGACGGCGGAGCGGCGGGGCGGCTGGAGGAAGTGTACCGGCGGTTGGTGCTGCGCGACCATGTCGGCTTCGTGTCGCGGGCGATGAAGGGTTCGAAAGCGCGCGGCCCGCTGCTGGATGTGGGCTGCGGCGGCGGACTGTTCCTGGGCATGATGCGGGAGCGGGGCTTCAGGGTGGTGGGACTGGATTCTTCGCGCGAGGCGGCGGCCACGGCGTGGCGCCGGCAACAGGCGCCGGCGGTGTGCGGCGACCTGGCGCGGGCGCCGTTGGGGGCGCGGAGTTGCGCGGCCATCACGATGTTCCACGTGCTGGAGCACCTGTACGATCCGCGTGGGTACCTGAAGGCGGCGCGGGAGTTGCTGGCGGAGGACGGGCGGCTGGTGGTGCAAGTGCCGAATGCGGGCTGTTGGCAGTTCCGTCTGCTGGGACGGCGCTGGAATGGTCTGGACGTTCCGCGCCACCTCTTCGACTACCGCGACCGGCACGTGGAGCGGCTGCTGGAGGAGTGTGGATTCGAAGTGTTGCGGCGCAAGTATTTTTCCTTGCGGGACAATCCGGCGGGCCTGGCGAGCAGCGTGGCGCCCGGCCTGGACCCCATGGCGCGGCGGGTGCGCGGCGTTGCGGAGAGCGGCGGCGCCCGACTGGCGAAGGACCTGATCTACCTGGCGCTGGTGGCGGCGGCGCTGGGGCCGACGCTGGTGGAAGCGGCTTTCGGGGCCGGCTCCACGGTGATGATGGAGGCGCGCGGGCGATGAGGTACACGGAGCCGGCATACCGCCTGCCGAAGCCGTTGCGGCGGCACATCCTGCACTTCGAGGTGGAGATCGAAGACGCGGTGGCGGCGTTCGCGGGGCAACTGGCGGCGGAAGCGCGGGTGCTGGACGCGGGCGCAGGCGAAGGGCAGTACGCCCGTTATTTCGCGCGGCAGAGATACTGCGGCGTGGACCTGGCGGTGGGAGACGCAGGCTGGGACTACAGCAAGCTGGATGCGGTGGCCGACCTGGGGGCGCTGCCGTTTGCCGACGGAGTTTTCGACGCGGCGCTGCAGATTGTGACCATCGAACACCTGCGGGAACCGGGGCGGGCATTGGCGGAGATGGCTCGCACGCTGAAGCCGGGCGGGCGGCTGCTGGTGGCGGCGCCGCACGAATGGGAAGTGCACCAGGCACCGCACGATTACTTTCGCTACACGCGCTACGGCCTCGAGTACCTGCTGGAACGCGCGGGCCTGGAAGCGGTGGAGATCCGGCCGGCGGGCGGATATTTCCGTCTGCTCGCGCGGCGGCTGCTGAACGGCCTACAATTTTTTACAGGGGGAATTCGCTGGCTGGGCTTTATTCCGGCCGCGATCCTGCTGGTGCCGCCGGCGGTGATCCTGCCCTGGCTGGACGGACTCGACCGGGAAAGAAACTTCACGGTTGGATACCTATGTTGGGCGAAGAAGGCCGGGTGCTGAGGAAGTACACCCTTTCATCAAGGCACTCTCGTATTCCGCGAAGACCGCTCCCTTACGGTCGCGGCTCGCATCAGAGCCGCGCGCGTAAGCAAGCGGTATGGCAATAACCGCTATGCAAGTCTTGAGGCCATATTGAACGGAGTCATGGTAGTCGATAAGCCGGAGGGGTGGACGTCGCACGATGTAGTGAGCAAGGTCCGGCGCATCGCCAAGACGAAGAAGGTGGGGCACCTGGGAACGCTGGACCCGATCGCCACGGGCGTGCTGCCGCTGGTGCTGGAGCGGGCTACGCGGCTGGCGCAGTTTTATACGCACAGCGACAAGGTTTATGAAGGCGTGGTGCGGTTCGGCTGGTCGACCGATTCGTACGACCGGGCCGGGGAAGCCACCAGCCCGCGGGTGGAAGTGCGGGTGGACGCGGGTGAACTGGAAAAACTGCTGGAGCGGTTCCGGGGCGAGTTTATGCAGACGCCGCCGCCGGTATCGGCCAAGAAGATCGACGGTCAACGGGCTTACAAGCTGGCGCGAAAATCCATGGTGGTGGAACTGGAGCCGGTGAAGGTGCGCGTCTATGAACTGACCCTGCTGGGGACGGACGGGGCGGAAGCGCGGCTGCGGGCGCGCTGCTCCGGCGGGACGTACATGCGGGGGATAGCGCACGATCTGGGCCAGGCGATGGGATGCGGCGCGCACCTGCGGGATCTGCGGCGGCTGGCCAGCGGCGAATTCGAGATCGGCCAGGCGCACACCATCGCGCAACTGGAACGGCTGGCGGCGGACCAGCGGCTGGTGGACGCGCTGGTGCCGGCGGCCAAGATGCTGCCGGGCTTTCCGGAAGTATACGTGGACGATGTGGCGGCGGCGCAGATCCGGAACGGGCGGAATTTTCCGGCCTCGCCATTTCGCTCGCAGCAGGCGGCGCGGTATGTGAAGGCGGTGACGCGAGGGGGCGAACTGGTGGCCATCGGGGAAGCCGTGCTGCCGAACCTGTACCATCCGGTGGTGGTGCTGTAGCGCGCGGGCCGCTATACAATCAGACGATGTCCAAACTGCGGACATGGTGGATCGGGTTGGCGCTGGCGGCGGGATTCGGAGTGGTGGTGGCCGGACCGGCCTGGCTACTGTGGCACGCGATCGAGCCGGAACTCGGGGACCGAGACTCGCTGGAAGCGCGTTTCGATTCGGTGCGGGTGGAGCAGGACACCGTAGTCTTCAGCTATGCGGTGCGGAACCGCACGTCGCGGGAAGCACGCTTACTGCCGGCCGAGACTGCGGTCAACGTGCTGCAGCCGAAGGACCGTCCGCCGCTGGGCTACGCGGTGATGCGGTTGCCGCTCGAGTTGGCGGCGCACGCTTCCCAGCAGGTGGAAGTGCGGTTGGAGGTGCCGGAGATTTTTTGGGTACCGTTGCGGAACCGACCAGCGGCAGGGGCCGAAGCGGTGGCGCAATTTCTGCACGATGCGCTGAACGAACTGGAAGGGTTCGAACTGGTGAACGAAGCCGAGGGAATTCGGATCCGGCTCCCGCGGGGATGGTAATGCGGAGATCGCCACGCGGGGACAGTCAAGCGGGCGGAAGCAGCCCGCCGCCTGATAGAATGGCGACTGTAGCATGTTGAAGCGGTTCATTTTTTGGGAATATGCGCGCGGGAGCTGGCAGTACGACGTGATTGTCGGGGTGATACTGGCTTTTTTGTTCCTGACGCCACGCGACTGGTTTCGGGATCAGCCGCGCATCCCGCAGGCCAGCGACATTTCTTCCTTACCGTCGGAACGCGGCACGCACCAGTATTTTGTCGACAGGGAAGCGCTGGCGGGCGTTCCGGATGACCAGCAAGTGGCGACGCTGACGCGGTTGCTGCAAGTCCGCGCCGGCAATCCGCGCCTGACGCTGACGCACACGGAGCCGGTGGTGGATTCGGAAGGGGAATTGCACGGTTATATCGTGTCGACGCGGCCGTGACCGGGCACACTACACAAGATGCGGCGCTGGCGTTTTTTTTTCGTGTTGATTGGTACTCTGCTGGCAACCGGCGCGCGGGCGCCGGGGCAGGATCCGCTGGCGGCGGTGTTTGCGCGGATTGACGCCGCGGCGTCGCGGTTCAAAGGACTGGCGGCGAACATCCGGAGAGTGGATCACGAGGAAGTGATTCACGAGGAAGATGTGGAAACCGGCACCATCAAAGTGAAGCGCCAAAGACCGAAGGAACTGTTGGTGCGGATGGATATCCAGGGGACCAACCCGAAGCAGGCGGTGGTGAACGGGAGCAAAGTACAGGTGTATTACCCGAACAATCCGGGTGAGATCCAGGTGTTGGAGCTGGGAAAGAAGAAATCGCTTGTGGATCAGTACATGGCGCTGGGATTCGGCGGCAGCTCGAACGACCTGCGGGCGGCCTATGTTATCAACCTGGGCGGCCCGGAGACCGTGGCGGGCGAAGCAACCACGCGGCTGGAACTGACTCCCAAGTCCTCCGAGCTGCTGGACCAGTGGAAGAGGATCGATCTCTGGATATCCGACAAGGGCGGCTACGCGGCGCAGCAGAAATTTTACGAAAAGGCCAGGAATTATATTCTGATCACGTACACCAATGTCGAGCTGAATCCGACAATTCCCGATTCGGTTTTCCACCTGGACGTGCCCAAAGGGACCAAACAGGAGATTCTGCTCAGGAAGAAGTAATTCCCGAACGGGTTCAGGCATGCGCATCAATTCCAGCTCGTCCCGGCTCCACTACCTTGACTGGTTGCGGGGATTGGGAGCCGTCATCATGCTGCACGGCCACGTGTGGGATTCCTTTCTGCGCGACGATCTGCGGAGCGGCGGTCCGTATATCCTTTCACAATTCCTGGGCGGCATGCCGCCGGCGATTTTCCTGTTCCTCACCGGCGTGACGCTGGCGTTTCTGATGGACAGCTCGGAGCGCAAGGGGATGGCCCCGGCGCAGCGGGTGACCACGGCTTACCGGCGCGCGGGCTACCTGTTTTTTTTGGCCTTCGCATTCCGCGTGCAGCTCTGGATCTTCGGCATCCCGGCGCCGTGGCAGGATTTGTTCCGCGTGGACATCCTGAACTGCATGGGGTTTGCGATCGCGCTGCTTTCCGTGATGGCGCTCTTCCGCACAGCGGAACGGGTGCGGCTCTGCGCGGTGCTGGGCCTCGGGATCGCGTTTGCGTCGCCCCTGGTATCGCAATTGAACTGGTCAGGCGTGCCGTGGATGCTGCGGGGCTACATCGTGCCCGATCAAAAACTGTTCGGCTTCTTCCCGTGGGGCGCCTACCTGGCGTTCGGCCTGGCGGCGGGCAGCGCCATACGCGTGATCCCGGAGGAAGCCACGGAGCGGGCCATGCAGTGGGGAGCGATTTTGGGCGGCGCGACGATCGTGGCCTGCCAGTATTTCGCGAGCCTGCCGTATTCCATCTATGCGAAGTCGGAATTCTGGCTGAACAGCCCGGCCCAGGTGCTGACCAAACAAGGAGTGACCATGGTGCTGCTCTCGCTGGCCTTCCTGTGGACGCGCCACGGCGCGAGAGGCGGCTGGAGCTGGGTGCGGCAGTTCGGCACAACGTCGCTGCTGGTCTACTGGGTGCACGTCGAAATGGTATACGGCCGGGGCCTGTTCTTCCTGAAGAACCGGCTGACGGAAATGCAGACGGCGGTGGCGGCGGTGGTGGTGATCCTGGTGATGCTGGGGATCTCAGTGACCAAGACGCGCTGGGCCGAAGTGCGCGCAGCGCTGCAGGATCTGGGCTGGTGGTCCAGAGCGGAGCGGGACAGCGCGGCAGGCGACTGAGCCCAAGCCCCTCCGGAAATCTCATTACGCTGTGCCGGGTCACTTGCCACCGTTCGAAGTGAACCTTCAAACGCTGGGAGGCCGCAACGGTAGAACAGTAGGGCCTTCGGTGATACATTGGTAAAGTATTTACGTTCCTGGACGAACTATTGCGCGGAGGCTCTCATAGCCTCTTGGTTTTCGTGAGTCACTGACTTTTAGGGCGGTTAGCTCAGTCGGTTAGAGCGTCTGGTTTACACCCAGAAGGTCCGCGGTTCGAGCCCGCGACCGCCCACCAGTAAATCCTTTCAAAATCATTGGGTTACTCCAATTGCGGCGTTCCGCATTTCCTTGCTCACTTGTGGCGTGTGCCCGGTTTTGTGCCCAGGCCGCCGTTCGTCAGGCTGGGGTTTAGTGACTTCACCGCGTGCTCGCTGCATCGCAGCCGTGATCGTTTGTTCCTGCGGGTGCACGTAGCGTTTCGTGGTGTTCATGTTGCTGTGCCCCGCGAGGTACGCCAGCGTCCATGGGTCCATGTGCGGCGCCCAACGAGTCAGGCACGTGTGCCGCAGCGTGTAGA
>JBEKYE010000165.1:0-9898 GCA_049511275.1 Bryobacteraceae bacterium | reverse complement strand
AGGAGTAACCGCCGCAGGTCGGGCAGTTCCACCTGAGGCTGAAAATCGGTGATCGGCCGCCCGACATCGGAGGCGCCCAGATTCAGCATGGGTTGGATGGCGCGGGTAAAGCGGCGGATGCGCAGGTCCCGGCCAACCATCACCAGGGGTATGCTGATGCTCTCGAGAAGATTGGTGAGGTCCCGGTTGACCTTGCTGAATTCCACGTTGCTGGTCTTCAGCTCTTCGTTCAGGGTGTTCAGTTCTTCGTTGGCCGATTCCAACTCTTCTTGCGCGGTTTCCAGTTCCTCGTTGCCGGCTTGCGCCTCTTCGTTAGCGGCCCTCAGCTCCTCCACGGTGCCGGCATGATCTTCGACGATGGATTGCAGATACTCCTTGGTGGCCGCCAACTCGTGCCGCAGCCGGGTGCTTCCCCCGTTGGTCTGCCTGGCTGGTTTGGGCATCGCCCCCGGCGCGGCGCCCGGCCTTGCCTCCTCGAACAGGACCAGGAAATGGCGCTCTTGCGAAGAGGAAGGACCCCGGAATGGGATCACCTTGATGGTGACGTCTTTCAGTTCGCCACCCTCCCCGATCCGGAAGCCGCCTTCCCGGGCTGCGGCGTTGGTTTGCCGGGCAGTTCGGATCGCTTTGCCCAGGCCAGCGATCAAGCCTTCGCGCGCCAGTTTCAAAAGAATCTGGGTCGGCTGGCCCGGCGAGAGTTCGAGGTACGGAGCGGTGCGGCCCCGGACCTGAACGATGTTCATCTTGTCGTCGACGATGACGCCCGGTGGGGCATATTCGGCCAGCAACAACCGGTCGGCTTCCTTCTGCACGTCCGGCCCGGTTCCGGCCTCGGCAGTTTTCTCCCGGCGATCCAGCCGGCCCGCGGAGCGGCGGCCTTCGCTTAGCGGCAGCGCCGGCGTACTTGCGGCTTCCCGCAAGCAGTATATCTTATGGCTCTTATCCACCTGGTGAAATAAGCCGGAAAGCGCGCCGACGCTTTCCGAAGGACCGAGCACCAGGAAGCCCGCCGGCTTGAGGGCGTACTGCAGGATCGACCAGACCTTGCGTTGCAATACGTCTCCCAGGTAGATCAGCACGTTGCAGCAACTGATCAGGTCCAGCTTGGAGAAAGGCGGGTCCTGTGCCAGGTTGTGCCTGGCAAAAACGCACATGTCACGGATGTCCTTCCCAATCTGGTGCCCGCGTTCCGACCGGACGAAGAAGCGCGCCAATCGCTGCGGCGAGACATGCTCTAACGCGCTGCCCGTGTATATGCCGGCGCGGGCTTTTTCGATGGCGGTTTCGCTGAGATCGGTAGCGAAGATCTCGATCGGAAAACTCACTCTCGTCTCATCCAGGAATTCCATCAGGCAGATGGCGATGGAATAAGCCTCTTCGCCCGTGGCGCAGCCAGGCACCCAGATGCGGATCGGATCCTCGGGCGCCCGACCCTCGACCAGCGCGGGGAATACCATCTTCTTCAGTTCCTCGAAGACCGCTGGTTCGCGAAAGAACGCCGTGACGGTGATAAAACAGTTCTCGCACAGCGCGGTTACTTCCTCGCGGTTCTGCTCGAGATCGCGGCTGTAGTCTTGCAGCGTGGGGAATCCGCGGAGGGCCATGCGCCGCTTGATGCGCCTGGCGAGAGTGCCGTGCTTGTAGTGGGCGAAGTCCACTCCGGTAGCGCTCCGCACCAGCCGGAGTATCTTGGCTAATTCCGCGTCCTCTGGCGGCTCGGTGGCCTCCGCAGGTTCGGCCAGGACCTGAGCAGCGCGCGCGAAGGCCACCAGTTGCAACGCGATTCCGGCCGGGGAGAGGACATAATCCACCGCACCGGCGGCGATGGCGCTTTTCGGCATGCCGTCGAACTTCGCGGTTCGCGAATCCTGAGCGAAGGTGATGCCGCCGGCGGTCTTGATCGCTCGGAGGCCCAGCGTCCCATCGGATGCGGTTCCCGACAGGATGACGCCGAGGGCCTGGCTGCCGCGGTCCGCCGCCAGCTCGCGGAGAAAGGAGTCGACCGGCATGTTGCAGCCACGCGGTGAGCGTGGCGGGGTATGAATTATCCCATCGGAAATGCCCAGATTGCATCGCGGCGGAATCACGTAGACATGATTGGCCTCAACGCGAGTCTCGGCTTGCACTTCCGCGACCGGCATTTTGCTTTCCTTGGAAAGCAATTCCGTGAGATGGCTGTCGTGCTTCGGATCGAGGTGCTGAATCAGTACGAATGCCATGCCGGTATCGTCCGGCAGATGACAGAGCAGCTCCGTGAATGCCTCCAGTCCACCGGCGGAGGCGCCTACCCCAACAATGGCGGGGCAACTGCTTTCCATATGTTCCCCGGCGGTTGGCCGCACGATTGCCACCGCGGAAAAGGGAGAACGCGGCTGAGGACCGCCGTTATTCCTTGCCAAACGCCACCATTAACCTTTCTCGCTGGACCGAAAAGCAGAGCACGCGCAGTGCCATTCCCGCATGCGCCCGTGCCCTATCCTTGCGGCTGGTGGGCAGCCAACTGACTGAATTCGAGATCTTGCCAAGGATGCGCGGCCATCAGCCGGCCCCGGCGCCTGGCAGCATATCCTTGATGGTTTTGCCGATTTCCATGAACTGATCCAGCCCGGAAGGCTTGGGGATGAATTGGGAAACTCCGAGGTCTTTGAGCAGCGATTCGTCCCGCCGGGATCGGGAAGAACTCCACACGCATACGGGAACGCCGGCCAGGTGTCCGGCGTTTCGGATTTCGCGCAAGATGTCTTCACCGGTATATTTGGACAGGTTCAGATCCAGCAGGATCAGGTTTGGAGTGGCCGCATCCGCATAGCATCCCTGCCTGCGGATGAAGGCGAGGGCTTCGCCTCCGTTCAGCAGGTGAACCAGTTCGAATGGGAAATCCTGTTTCTTCAGCGCCCTATCGAGAAGGAAGACATCCGAGTCGTTGTCTTCAATCACGAGGATTCGGGCGGCGAGAGCAACCGACGCGTGTTTCAAGCTCACTCCCCGGCGGCCAGCTTTTAGCCGGCCGTCTTCATCATTTCACAGTTAACGATGCCACCGTTTTCGGCCACACCTGTCTTGCCCGCACAATCCATCGTTTGGGCGCCGGGCCGACGTAGTAGAAAGGGTAACAGGTGACCAGCGTCAGCACGTTCTCGCCCGACGGAGCGAGTACCCCCACAGTGTCCGGCTCCACGATCCTGAGCGATACGACTTGGTACTTGAAAGTACCTTTCAGCGTCGAGAACTGGACCTCGTCACTGATTTTCAGATCTTTCAGCGGACGGAAGAAAGTGTCGCGATGCCCGGCGAGGCCCACGTTGCCGGCCTCGCCCGGCAGCGCCGTGCCCGGAATATGTCCGACTGCGCGCCGGAGACTGGTTTTGTCGACCCCTTCGACGACGACCACGGAAAGGAGCAGACGCGGGATCTCCATGCGGCCGATCAGCCCGCCCGCCGCGACGGCAGGCGTGCCTTTCGGAGATGCAGCTGACTCCGGTTGCCGCGCGAGCTCGCTGGCCGCACGCCGATCGCGCAGCTGGCGGTCGAGATCCCGGCTGGCGCGCCTCTGGAAAAGCCAGGCGTCCGTGAGAGCGAATCCGCAATAGCCAAGAAGCAAGACGCCGCCGGCAAAGAGCGCGCGCTGGGACCACTTCAAAATTTGCCTGAGTGGTTTTTTCCCAACGATCAGCCTCATCTGGCGCCCTTGTCATCAAGCCGCGGTTCGCCGCCGGCTATGTAGCCGGTGCGCGTGCGCACGGAGAGTTTGCCCTGGTCTTTGGTCCGGGCAAGTACGCGGATGGCACGATAAGAACCGTCGCGAGCCGGGTTGACTGGAACATATCCAATCGTGTATTGATGGCGAATGTCCCTAGCGATGCGCTCGCAGATGGCTACCACTTCCGTGATCTGGTCGGGAAGAAAAGCCTCGCCGCCGGTGGCCCGCGCCAGGCGCTTGAGCACACCGGGGTTCCGGTCCGGATCTTCTTCGTCGAATACGCCTACGGCGTAGATGACCGCGCTGGACTGCCCGGCCAGCTTCATGACCTGATCCAGGCTGCGCTGGCTCGAGTTGTCGCCGCCATCACTGACCACAATCAGCACTTTCTTGTCGCGGGTGCCCGCCTGTAATTCCTCCAGCCCCTTGGCGATCGCGTCGTAAAGAGCCGTCAGGCCTCCGGTACGCACCCTGGTGATCGCGTGTTCGAGTTCGGTGGCGCTAGCGGTGAATCGAATCGCTCCGGGCAGTCCCAAGGTTACGACTTCGTTGAAGTTGACGACGAACATCTGGTCTTCCGGATTGCTGGACCGCGCGAAAGTCCGGGCAGCGGCCGTCACCTCCGCCATTTTCGGCCGCATGGTCGTGCTGTGGTCGATAACCAGTCCCACAGTGACCGGGACATCTTCGTTTTTGAAGAGCCGGATGGGCTGTAGCGTACCGTTCTCATAAACCTCAAAATCCTGCTCGCCCAGATTGGAGACCAAGCCGCCTTGCCGGTCGGTTACCGTAGCGTGCAACACCACCAGGGCGACGTCCACCGAGATTCGGAAATCACCCGAGTCGTGCTGCTGTCCTGCTGCGGGAGCCCGCGGTCCGGCGGAACCAAGCAGGACAATCAAGAAAAGAGCCGGGAGAGCGATCCATTTTGCCGCGCCACGCTCTCCCGCCCGGGATACCCCTTTCCTCATAGCTGCTCTCTTTCCGAGTTTGCCGGGCCTGCCTGCCCGTGGTGCAAGTTACCGCGCGCCAGAAAAAAAGCACGCCGCATACTTGACCAAAGCTCTTACAGAACGTGCTTTTGCGCCAGTCGGAGGCCGAAAGCTCCGCCCAAGGCCAACAGCCCGAGCAGTCCGATCAGCGGCAACGAACTGGACGTGGCTGGGAGCACAGCCGCTACCGGCGTTGCCGGCTCGGTGTCGGGTTTGAATTCCGCGGGGGGTGGCGGGGTGACCGCCGCGGCCAGTTGCACCGGTTCTCCGGTGGGTTTAACCGCCATGACGGGCGCCTGCTTCAGTTGCAGAACCACTGGGTGGTTTGCCGTTGTTATCGGCTCCAAGACTTCCACCGGCATCTCTTCCATGAAGAGAACGGGCGTGTTGTTGGTCTTGGCTAGTTCTACCGCTCTCGCCTTCGGATAAACAAATTCCTCGCCCCAGTTTCTGCCGGGATAGAACCATGCGCGCAAAGCTTCCGGCTCACCCGCCGGCCGCTCCCGGAAAGTAACTACGGTCTTGTCGGTTGCCCTGAGGCGATAGTTCGGGATGGCCAGAATGGTGGCATAGACGGTTTTCTCGTCCTGGCTGAAGATCTGGACGATGTGACGGTCGGACTGCGAGTCCAGGATTTTGAATACATAGGTGCCGGCCGGCAATACAGCCCATCCTTTGAGGTGAACTCCCGGGATCTCCACAGGCCCGCTGAAAGTCATCACGGTTTTCCTGTTCCAATCGTCCGCCTTTGCGCCTGGTGAGAATACTGCGCCCATCAGCGCGAGGCCGAACACGCTCGTTGTTACTGCTCTCAAAATACTCATCTGCTTCTTCTCCTTTTGCTCTAGAAATCAGTGCGCCCGGCTCTTCGCTCTGGTCGGACCCCCTGCCTTGCGGTCCTCGGCTGGCCGGTCGCACAAGGGGACGAGAAGCACTCCGAGGTCCATCCACCCCACCCACGTTCAGGGCCATGCTTGCCGCACCTTCGGGAACGCGCCGCAAGCGCGGCGCGTGCAGTTATTGCCGGACGGAGTGCAGAAACCGTCCCCCCAAAAGAAAAACCGCATCGGAGCAGCTCAAAGACCAGCAAGAGCATCCGCCGATGCGGCTCGCCCAGGTTCCGGCTGGGATGCCGGCGCCGGGGCGTCTGGTTTGAAAGGTCGCTGCAAGATGCAGAATCTGCCTTCGAAATGCACGTTTTCCACCACTCCTTCCGGTTTCCCGGAGTAACCTAAGAAGCGCAGCAACGAACTCATCTGGTCATCCGCGTGCTTATCTGATCGCGGCCGGTACGACCTTTACATCACTTATGACAACGGATACCACCTTTACGACAGCAGGTATCCAAGCATCGGACCGGCGATCCCTGTCGTACCGTAATTGACCGATGCCGGCAGGCCCAATGGAGCGACACCGCAGCGCACGCGTCGGGTGGCTGCGCGCTTCGGTCTTAGGCGCGAACGACGGGATCCTTTCGACGGCGAGTCTGGTGCTCGGTGTCGCGGCTGCGCATGCGACGCACGGTAGCGTGATGGTCGCGGGGGTCGCCGGCATGGTTGCCGGGGCGATGTCGATGGCGGCAGGGGAATATGTGTCGGTCCACTCACAGGCAGACACGGAACAGGCCGACCTCAACCTGGAGCGCGCGGAACTAAAGACAGACAACGCGGGAGAACACAAGGAACTGGCGGCGATCTACGTGGCGCGCGGGCTCGATCCCAAGCTCGCCAAACAGGTTGCCGCGCAACTCATGGCCCACGACGCCTTAGGCGCACATGCCCGCGATGAACTCGGCATCTCCGCGGCATTCACCGCGCGTCCGATTCAGGCCGCCTTGGCCTCGGCCGCCAGCTTCGCGGTCGGGGCGGCCATGCCTCTGGCGGTCACGGCCATAGCCCCGGGCGCCGGCCTGATTCCCCTTGTCGCCGGGACTTCCCTGCTGTTTCTGGCGCTTCTGGGAGGGTTGGCTGCGCGCGCCGGGGGCGCGAGCGTGACGCTGGGCGCAATCCGCGTCACGTTTTGGGGAGCTCTAGCCATGGCAGCGACCGCGGGCGTCGGTGCATTGTTCGGAACCGCCGCAGGCGGGACTTGAGGATGGCGAAGAGTCTCACTGGCATTTTTCAACGACCACAAAGGTAATGTCGTCTCTTTGCGGAATGCCCTGAGTGAATTCCTCGATGGCTTTCAGGAACTTCTGATTGAGCGCGTCGCTTCCCGAGGGCGCCTCCTGCTGAATGAGTCTCAGCACTCTTTCCTCTCCGAACATCTCATCCTGCGGGTTCTGCGCATCTGTAAAGCCGTCGGAATACACCACCAGAATGTCTCCCTGGTCGAGACGAAACGCGCCGGATTCATAAGAGGCGTCATCGAACAGCCCCAGGACATTGGCGTTAGAGGCCAGCTCTGCGGTTTTTCCCGTGGCAGAACGGAATAAATAGGCTGGATTATGTCCCGCGCTGATGAACTGTCCCAGGCCATCCGGGCTGAGGAGAAAGAGAAAGAGCGTAACGAACTGGTAGGGAAGAGATTTTTCGCAAAGGAGCCGGTTAATCCGGTTCAAGGCCTCCTGCGGTTGGGTCCCGGAGTGAAATTCCACGCTGAGAGCGCCCAGCACCATCGAACTCAGCAGGGCTGCCGACATCCCCTTGCCGGAGACATCCGCCAGGACCCCCATCCAATCTCCCGAACTTAGTTGCAGGAAATCGTAGAAATCTCCTCCCACATAGCGCGTGGGATTGTTAAATGCGTGGATGCGGTAATTCTCAAACTGGGGCAGGCAACGGGGCAGCAAGCTTTCCTGAGTCTCCTGCGCCAAGGCCAATTCCTGCTCGCTTTTCTTTCGCTCCTCGAGGGTTTTGAGACGGATCACCTCGCGGCTCCGCTCCAGTTCCCGAACTGTATCCTCCAACACTTTGCTGTAGTTCCTGGTCTCCAGGTGCAACAGGCGCACCTCCAGAATGTTGTGAACGCGCGCGCGCAGCTCGGCCAGATCAAACGGCTTGCTGACGAAATCCTTAGCGCCGGCTTCGAGAGCCCGCAACTTGTGAGCAGGCTGCGCAGTGATCACGAGGACCGGAAGATAACCATCCTCCTCGATTTCCTTCAAGCCCTCCATCACCTGGAATCCATCCATGCCGGGCATCTGGAGATCGAGCAGGATCAGGCTGTAGCGGCGCTTGCGGTGAAGTTCGCAGACCTCGCTCGGATTGGTGGTAGATTCGACGCAAGCATAGCCCGCGATGCGCAGCATGCCCTCCAGCAGAAGAACGTTGGCTTCCTGATCGTCAACCACCAGGATTCTGGCGTTCAGAATGTCGGCCAGGCTCACCATGACCTTGGCCCCGATTTACCTGGCATGACCGGCCACGTGCCGGGCGAATTCCAGTGCGACGTCCAGCGTATCCATGAACTCATGGACCTTGATTGGCTTGGTGAGATACCGGAAGAATCCCGCCTGCAGGCCCTTCTCAATGTCGCGCGGCATGGCATTGGCGCTGAGGGCAACCACCGGAATGTGCGCGGTGGCCGGGTCGTCGCGAAGGATCCTCAAGGCTTCGATACCACTGATGCCAGGCAGATTGATGTCCATCAGGATCACCTCCGGCTGGCTGGCGCGCGCAAGCTGGATACCCAGATTTCCGTCTATCGCAGTCAGCAGGCGCATGTCCGGGCGGCGCGCGATGAGTTGTTCGATCAACATCAGGTTAGCCGGGTTATCCTCCACATAGAGCAGTGTATGCAGCGGCGCGCCGGGTTGAGCCGGAGGTTGCGGAATGGCCGCAGTTTCGGATCGGTCCACTGCAAGTTGTGGCGCGACAGCCGAGTTTAGTTCGAACCAGAACACACTACCTTCTCCGACAGTGCTGTCCACGCCGATCTTGCCACCCATCAGTTCCACCAGGCGCTTGCTCATCACCAGGCCGATACCCGTGCCCTCCTCGGCAGTGGTCTCCCGTCCGAGACGGTTGAAAGGCTGAAAGAGCTGCTCCAGCATGTCCGGAGGCAACCCCGCGCCGGTGTCCTTGACGCTAATGCGAGTGCGATCCGGGGCGCTGCCGGGGCAGTCCACGGCCACGCCGACGGTCCCGTTCGGCTGGTTGTACTTGATGGCGTTGGAAAGAAGGTTGATGAGAACCTGCTTCAAGCGGGTCCGATCGGCATTGACAAAGCAGGGGGCGTCGAACCGGGGAAAGGTCATTTGGATGCCGCGCTTTTGCCCCTGCGGCTCGATCATGGCCTGGCATTCCGACATCACTTCGGCCAGCGAAGTCGGCTCCGACGACAGCGCCAGCCTGCCGGACTCGATCTGCGCAAGATCGAGGATTTCGTTGATCAGCTCCAAAAGGTACCATCCGGCGTGGAGAATCTGATCGATGCTGGCGGTCTGGGAGGGCGTGGGAGGCGGGGAATCGGAATTGATGAGCTGGGCGAAGCCCAGGATCGCATTGAGCGGCGAGCGAAGCTCATGGCTCATGCTGGAAAGGAACTCCGATTTCGCGAGGTTGGCTTTCTCCGCCGCGGCGCGGGCTCTCTTCAACTCGACATTCTGCTCCTGGAGCGCCTGGTCGAGAAGCCTGCGCTCGGTGACGTCGCGCGCGGCGGCGAACACGCCCTGCAGCTTCCTGTCGCGGTCGTAGAAGGTGGTCGCATTGTAGGACACCACGGTGGTCTTGCCGTCCCGGGCGCGAGCGGTGAGCTCGTAGTTGGTGAGCTTCTTGTCGCGCAGCACCAGCCTGATGCCGGCCTCGGCCCGCCCTGGATCGGTGAAGTAGTTCTTGAACGGCGCGCCGATCAGCTCGTCGCGCGTGCAGCCGGTGAGGGCCTCCATCTGCTTGTTGACGTCGGTGATGATGCCCGCCGGATCGGTGGTCATGATCGCGTCAATATTGGATTCGATCAGCGAGCGCGTGTAGAACTGCTGGTCGCGCAGGCGCTGATCGAGCTTCATCTGCTCTGCCTCCACCTGCTTGCGCGCGGAATTGTCGGTGCCGATCAACAGGTAGCCGATGATTGCGCCTATGTCGTCGCGCAGGGCGGTGACCGACACGACAGCCGGAAAGCGGCTGCCGTCCTTGCGGATGTAGGTCAATTCGTAGATGTCCTCGATCCCGCGGGAGGCCTTGAAGACCAAAGCCTGGAAACCCGGCGTAATGGTGGTTTCGAGCTCGGCGCTCAATGCTACCGCGCGGGCTATCACTTCCTGCGG
>JBEKYE010000164.1:0-11944 GCA_049511275.1 Bryobacteraceae bacterium | reverse complement strand
AACCAGCTTCGTCTGGACGGATTACCTGTCCAAAGTCAGTCCCGAATGGAAGAGCAAAGTAGGGGCGAATACCTCGGTGAGTTGGCCGGTGGGGCTGGGTGGGAGAGGAAATGAGGGGGTCGCCGGTCTGGTGAAGCAGACGCCCGACTCGATTGGCTACGTAGAGCTGTTCTGGGCAGCCCAGAACAAGGTGACAACTGGTCTGGTGAAGAACTCCTCAGGCGCCTTCGTGAAGGCCGACGTTGATTCCGTGACCGAAGCCGCGGCCGGCGCTGCCAAAGAGATCCCGGCCGACTTCCGCATCTCGATTACCAACGCTTCGGGTAAGAAAGCCTTCCCCATCTCCAGCTTCACCTACCTGTTGATTCCAAGCCAGATTCCGGATGCAGCCAAGAGCAAGGACATCGTGGCATTTCTTCAGTGGATGTTGGCCGACGGCCAGAAGTACGCCCCCGGTCTCTACTACGCACCCCTGCCGAAGGAAGTGGTCGCCAAGGAGATTAAGCAGATCGCGCAGATCAACGCGCCGGCTGCAGGCCAGCCCAAGAAGAAGTAAGGCCCTACAACAGCAAGCATGACTACGCCGTTGGCTGTAGATAATCCGGCGATTCGGCGACAAACCCAGGCGGGCGACATTGTCGCCCGCTGGGTCGTTACTTTGTTTGCCGCCAGCATCCTGTTGGTGACCGTGCTATTGGTCTACCAGCTTTGGACCACTTCTGCGGCGTCCCGCCACAAGAGCGGATTCGGATTCCTTTTTTCCTCGCAATGGAACCCGGTGACTGAAGAATTCGGGGCGCTGCCCTTCATCTATGGCACCGTGGTCACCTCGCTTCTGGCGCTTCTCATATCGGTTCCGCTGGGGTTGGGCGCCGCGGTTTTTCTCGCGGAACTGGCGCCGGCTCGCCTGTCGAGTTCGCTCACGTTTCTGATAGAGCTCTTGGCGGCGATTCCCAGTGTCATTTATGGGTTGCTGGCGCTCTTTACAGTGGTTCCGCTCATGCGGCTGTACGTCGAGCCGTTTCTGAAATCGACACTCGGCTTTTTGCCTTTGTTCAAAGGCCCGGCGTACGGCGTCGGCTTTCTGACCGCAGGCATCGTTCTATCCTTCATGACCTTACCGTTTATTGTCTCGGTATCGCGCGAATCCCTCTTGGCCGTGCCGCGGGAACAACGGGAAGCCGCGCTGGCGTTAGGGGCCACCCGCTGGGAAACCACGTGGAAGGTGGTCATCCCCTACGCGAAGCTTGGTATATTCGGCTCCATTTTCCTCAGCCTCGCGCGGGCGTTGGGAGAGACCATGGCGGTCACCATGGTCATCGGGAACGATCCGAAAATCAGCGCCTCGCTTCTCGCCTCGGGCTATTCGATCGCCGCCGTGATCGCCAACGAGTTCACCGAAGCCACCGGAACCATTTACCCGGCTGCCCTGGTTGAGCTTGGACTGGTTCTGTTCTGCCTGACCATCATCATCAACGGGGCGGCGCGCCTCATGATCATGGCGACTACCGGAAAGGGCTCCAAACGGGCATGAGCAAGCGGTTGATGTGGCGCAAAGGCGTCAACGCGGTGATGCTGACGATTACCGGAATTTTCACCGTCATCACCGTCGCTACTCTTTTCCTGATATTGGGGTATCTGGTCTACTACGGGAGCCGCTCGCTGAACTGGAATTTCTTTACCAAGCTGCCGCTTGCCGCGGGGGAAGAGGGCGGCGGAATGGCCAACGCGATGCTCGGCAGCCTGGAAATCGTCGGCCTGGCCGGCTTGATTGGACTTCCCGTGGGATTTCTGGCCGGCGTCTACCTGTCGGAGTTCCCGGACAAGTTGCTCGGCTCGCTGGTCCGATACGTAGCCGACTTGCTGAATGGAATCCCTTCCATTGTGGTGGGGCTTCTTGCCTGGAGCCTCGTGGTGGTCCCGATGAAGCGGTTTTCGGCCGTGGCCGGCTCCATTGCGTTGAGCGTCATGTTGATTCCGGTTGTAGCCCGACAGACGGAACAGTTTCTGCGCGAGGTTCCCCTCGCGCTCCGCGAAGGAGAAGGGAATCCTGACGGGAATGATCCTCGGAATGGCCCGCATTTCGGGCGAGTCCGCGCCTCTGCTGTTTACCGCTTTCAACAATCAGTTCTGGAACGGGGGCATCGCCCAGCCGACGGCCTCACTACCCGTGATGATCTACTTCCGCGCCCTATCGGGATACGAAGACTGGCACCGGCAGGCTTGGGCCGCCGGCCTTGTTTTGATCTCAGTGGTCCTAACCGCCAATATCCTGGCCCGCCTGGTTTTGGCAAAGGGGGTTTCTGTTCCACGTGGCTAGCACTCCGAAATCTATGAGCACCGCACCCGAATTCGCTTCAGAGCCCAAGAAAAGCCAATCTCCAAAAGTGGCTCCGTTACCGCCCCCCACGCCACAGCCCGGCCTCAAGCTCCGGGCCACCAACATCAACTTCTTTTACGGCTCGTTCCAGGCCTTGTACGATGTTTCGCTCGATATGTTGACCAACCGCGTGACGGCTCTGATCGGCCCTTCCGGCTGCGGCAAATCCACTTTCCTGCGGAACCTCAACCGCATCAACGACACCATCCGCAATTCCCGCATGGAAGGGCAAATCCTGCTGGACGATGAGGACGTCGCGACGGTCGATGTCACCAACCTCCGCCGCCGCGTCGGCATGGTCTTCCAGCGCCCCAATCCGTTCCCCAAGTCCATCTTCGACAACGTAGCCTATGGCCTGCGCATCAATGGGATGGCCACCCGTTCCAATTTGCGCGACAAGGTGGAGCACAGCCTGCGGCGCGCCGCCCTTTGGGACGAAGTCAAGGACAAGCTCCACGAGTCGGCCTATGCGCTCTCCGGCGGCCAGCAGCAGCGCCTGTGCATCGCCCGCGCCCTGGCCGTGGACCCCGAAGTCCTTCTTCTCGACGAGCCCTGCTCCGCCCTCGACCCCATCGCCACCGCCAAAATCGAAGAGCTGATGTTCACCCTCAAGGACCAGTGCACCATGGTGATCGTCACGCACAACATGCAGCAGGCCGCGCGCGTCGCGGACTTTACCGGCTTCTTCCTGATGGGGCGATTGATCGAATACAACCTCACCGATGTCATCTTCCGCAATCCCGCCAAGAAAGAGACCGAAGACTACATCACCGGCAGGTTCGGTTAAACTCGGAATGGCTGGCATCATCGTCTGCGAAGAGAGAACCGGGGAAGGGAGGCAGTGAGTTGCGCCATTTTAGCGTCGAGCTCGAGGAGTTGAATCACAAGTTGTTGGAGATGGGCGGCATGGTCGAATCCGCCATTCACCGTAGCGTTCGTTCCCTGGTGGACCAGGACAGGGAACTGGCCGAACAGGTCATTCGCGACGAGCCGTTGATCAACCGCATGGAAATGCAGATCGACGGCCTCGCCACGCGTCTGCTGGCCCTCAATCAGCCCGTCGCGCGCGATCTCCGCTTCCTCACATCCGCGCTCAAAATCAACACCGATCTGGAGCGTATCGGCGACCTCGCCCAGCACATCGCCGAGCGCTCTCTTTCCCTCATGCACCATCCGCTCGTCAAGCCCATGACGGATATCCCCAAGATGGCCTCGCTGGTGCAATCCATGCTCCTCAAGTGCCTGGACGCCTTCGTCAACGGCGATACCGACATGGCTCGCAGCGTGCTCCTTTCCGACGACGAAGTGGACAACTTGCGCGACGCCGTTTATGCCGAGCTCCTGGCCACCATGCAGCGCGATCCCGGCGTCGTCCCCGCCGCCGTCGACCTGATCTTCGTGGCCCGCAACCTGGAGCGCATCGGCGACCATGCCACTAACATCGCCGAAGACGTGGTCTTCCTGGTGAAGGGCATCGACGTTCGTCACCACGCCGAAGACGAAACCGACCTCAGCATGCACCGCGAGTGAGCGCGCGGCGCAGCAGTCGCGCCGGCGCCGCGATGTGCCCAGCCTACACTCCCCGTATCAAATGCAGCACCGTAAACGCGGCCCACGCAATCGCCGCCGCCGCCGGGATCGTCATCACCCAGGCCCACAGAATGTTGGCCGCCATGCCCCACCGCACGGCCTTCATCCGCTGAATACTTCCCACGCCCACAATTGCCCCCGCAATGGCGTGCGTCGTCGAAACCGGCAGCCCCAGCCGCGTGGCCAGCAATACCGCGATCGCCGCGCCGGTCTCCGCGCAGAACCCGCTCCGCGGCCGCAGCCGCGTCAGCCTTCCCCCCATGGTCCGCACAATCCGCCATCCGCCGCTCAGCGTCCCCAGCGCGATCGCCGCGTGCGCCGACAGAATCACCCACACCCGGATGTCGAAGTTCTTCTGGAATCCCGACGTCACCAGCACGCCCGTGATCAATCCCATGGTCTTTTGAGCGTCGTTGGACCCGTGCGACAGGCTGAAGAGCGCCGCCGAAACCAACTGCAGCTTGCGAAAGTACACGTCCATCTTCTTGGGAGTGGTGCGACGGAAGATCCAGAACACCGCAATCATCAACGCATACGCCGAAACCATGCCGATCAGCGGCGCGCAAAAAATAAACAGCACCGTCAAGGGCCACTGCCCCACAATCAGGCCGTCGAGCGTGTGCTGAAATCCCTTCGTCCAGGCCGCGTGCGCCAGCGCCGCGCCGGCATATCCCCCAATCAGCGCGTGCGAGGAACTGGTCGGCAGCCCCCACCACCACGTGATCAGGTCCCACGCAATCGCTCCCGCCAGCCCCGCCAGAATCACCCACGGCGTTACCAGGCTCAGGTTAACGAATCCTTTACCCACCGTCTTCGCCACCGCCGTGCCGAACACGAACGCCGCCACGAAATTGAAAAACGCCGCCCACACCACTGCCTGCAACGGGGTCAGCACCCGCGTCGCCACAATCGTCGCAATCGAATTGGCAGCATCGTGAAACCCGTTGATGTAGTCGAAGATCAGCGCGATCGAAATGATCACGCACGCCAGTGTCCAGGGTGTCATCGGTTTTCGTAGGGGCAGCGTGCCGCTTCCCGAGTCCCGCGGCGCTCGCGCTTAACTGTTCTTCACCGTCACGTTCTGCAGCACGTCCGCCACGTCCTCGCAGCTATCGATGGTGTTTTCGAAGAATTCGTAGACTTCTTTTAGCTTGATCAACGTGATCGGGTCCTTCTCTTTGTTGAACAGGTCCACCACCGAACTCCGCCCAATCAGGTCCGCGTCGTTCTCCAGCCGGTTGATCTCAATCGTCTGCTCCGTCAGCGGCTTGCCCTTTTCCAGCGCCTCGAACGCGCTCCGCAGCGCCCGCGCGCACGCCGCCACAATCTCCGCCAGCGTCACCATGTTCGGCGGAATCGGGTCGATGCGGTACGACACCAGCCGGTGCGCCGTGTCTTCAATCCCGTCCATCACGTTGTCCAGCGCCGACGAAAGATTGTGGATGTCCTCCGGGTCGATCGGCGTAATGAACGTCTGGTTCAGCCGCGTGAAGATCTCGTGGATCACTTCGTCGGCCTGCCGCTCCAGTACGCTGATCTCGGTGGCGCATCCCGCCATGCGCGAATTTCCCGCCTGCACTCCGGCCAGCAGCAGCCGCGACGCCTGCGAAATCAATTCAACTTGTTTCAGGAAAAGGTGGTAAAACCTCTCTTCGCGCGGCAGCAGTCTCATAAGATGGCCTAAGGAGAGAAGCCCATCTTAATCGTATTGTCACAATCAGGTCAAATTAAGGTTACAGATCGGTGACAATCGGCAGCAACTCCGGCTTCTCCAGGTGCAGCAGTCGCGGATCCAGCAGCCGGCTCCCATCCACGTTCCCCATCGCCGCCAGAATGTTGTCCTTCAGGTGTGGATATTCCCGCTCCAGCTCCGCGAACATGTCGCGCAGCGCCCGCCGCACCGTCCCGGTCTTCTGCGAGCAGCCGCACGGCACCAGCGGCACGCCCATCTGCTCGGCATACGCCCGCGTGATGTCCTCCGTAACGAACACCAGTGGCCGGATCAGCCGGTAATCCCGGTTCCGCGAGTTGGTCACCGCCGGCAGCGCGCTCAACCGCCCCGTGAACATGGTATTGCGCAGCAGCGCTTCGCAGAAATCGTCCGCCGTGTGCCCGAAGGCGATCACGTTCGCGCCCAACCCCTTGGCGATTTCGTACACCGCCCGCCGCCGGTATCGGCTGCACAAATCGCACCCATGGTCGGGCTCTTCCTCCAGCAGCCGCATCGAAGGCGCATCGCGGAAGTACGTCCAATCCACCCCGCGTTCTTTCAGGTATTCGCCCAGCGGCTCGATCGGCCGCAAAAATTTCCCCTGCTCCACCGTGAACGCGCACACCGAAAAACCGATGGGCGCACGTTTCTGCAACAGCAGCAGCGCTCCCAGCAGCGTCGCCGAATCTTTCCCTCCGGAAAGCGCCACCGCCACCCGGTCGCCGTCGCGGATCATTTTGAAGCGCTCCACCGCTTCGCCCACCTTCCGCAGCAATGTCTTTTCCAATTCCATTTGTCTTTATGGTGGCACAATTCCGCAGATGTACATGCCGCCCCGTGGGGCAGACCCCCTGGTCTGCAATCCGACCACCCGGTCGGATTTGGCCGCGAAGCGGCCCTCGCTTGATCCCAAATCCTCACTCCCCTCCCCGCTGCTACCATCACCTCATGCCCGCACCCGCCCGCATCCTCGCCTTCGACATCCTCCGCCGCGTCGAATCCGGTGCCTGGGCCTCCGATCTTTTGCTCGCTCACTCCCTGGCGCTCGACCCCCGCGACGCCTCGCTCGCCGCCGAGATCGTCTTCGGCGTCCTCCGCTTCCGCGCCCAGCTCGATTATCTGATTGAGCACTATTCCGCCCGCCGCCAGAAGCTCGATCCCGAAGTCCGCATCGCCCTCCGCATGGCCATTTACCAGCTCCGCTACCTCGAGCGTGTCCCGCCCCACGCCGCCGTCACCGATTCCGTCGACCTTGTCAAACGCGCCCGCAAACGTTCCGCCGCCGGTTTCGTCAACGCCATCCTCCGCCAGGTCGATCGCGACCCCGTCGCTTGGCCCACCCGCGAAATCGAGCTCTCCTGTCCCGAATGGCTGCTGGCCCGCTGGGAGCGCCACTTCGGGCCCGAGTCCGCCGCCGCCATCGCCCGCGACACCCTACGCGAGCCCGAGAAATTCACCCGCGCCGGCCGCACCCAGGACATCGGCTCGCAATCCATCGTCCCCTTGCTCCAGCTCGCCCCCGGCCAGTCCTTCCTCGATCTCTGCGCCGCCCCCGGAAACAAGACCGCCCAGGCTCTCGAATCCGGCGTCCGCGCCGTCGCCTGCGATCTCCACTTCCATCGCATCTCTCAACTCAAGAGCCTCACTCGAAACCTCGTGGTCCTTGACGGCACTCAGCCTCTTCCTTTCGCCCGTCCCTTCGACCGCATCCTCCTCGACGCTCCCTGTTCCGGCACCGGCACGCTTGGCCGCAATCCCGAGATCAAGTGGCGCCTCACGCCTGCCGATCTCGACGATCTCCACCGCCGCCAGGCCGTGCTCCTCGAACAGGCTCTGCACGCCCTCGCCCCTGGTGGAATCCTGGTGTACTCCACCTGCTCCCTGGAACCTGAAGAGAACGAATCCATCGTCGCCGTCGTCCCGCCCCAGTGCCTTTCCGAGACCATGCGCCGACTCCCCGGCCATGATCCAGGGGACGGCTTCTACGCCGCTGTGATAAAATCACCTTAGCCCGCAAATGCTTGAAATTGTTCCCTCAATCCTGTCGGCGGATTTCGCCCGCCTGGCGGAAGAGATCGCGTGTGTCGAGCGCGGCGGCGCCTCCATCCTCCATCTCGACGTCATGGACGGCCATTTTGTGCCCAATCTCACCATCGGCCCGCCGGTCGTCGAGTCCATTCGCAAGGCCACCCGCCTCCATCTCGACGTCCACCTCATGATTGAGAATCCCGAGCGCTACGCCGCCGCCTTTGTTCAGGCGGGCGCCAATTCCGTCTCCGTCCACTATGAAGCCTGCCGCCATCTCGACGCCACGCTCGGCCTCATTCGCTCCGCCGGCGCCATGGCCGGTATCGTCCTCAATCCCGCCACGCCCGTCGCCGTTCTGGAGGATGTCCTGCAAGTGGCCGACTACGTGCTCCTCATGAGCGTCAATCCCGGTTTCGGGGGACAGACGCTGATCCCCTACGTGCTGGAGAAGGTGCGTAAGCTCGATTCCCTCCGCCGTCAGAAGCGGTTGGCGCTTCCCATCGAAATCGATGGCGGCGTCCATCGGGAAAACCTGGCCGAGGTCGTTCGCGCCGGGTGTGATTGGATCGTCACAGGGTCGGCCGTTTTTCACAGTCCCGATCCCGAAGCTGCCGTGCGCGGAATGCGCCAGATCGCGGCCGAGGCCGCCGCTTTTCAGTGTTGATGCCGAGTGTTAATAGGTCTAGGGGTGAGTAAACCGATGATGGTTCGCAATTCGCTTCGCCATGCCGCCGTGTTCTCGGTGGTCGCGCTTCTCCTGGTGGCCTCCGCCTGCCGCCGCCACAAGTACGAGAACCCGATCGCCAAGGACACCCAGCAGCCCGACAAAGTCCTCTTCGATACTTCCATTGACGACATCGAAAAAGGGCGCTTTGAGCGCGCCCGCCTCACGCTGCAGACCCTCATGAATACCTACGACACCAGCGAATACCTCGCCAAGGCCAAACTCGCCGTGGCCGATAGCTGGTTGCGCGAAGGCGGCGCCCACGGCTTCGCCCAGGCCGAGGCCGAGTACAAGGATTTCATCCTCTTCTACCCCAACATGGAAGAGGCCGCCGAAGCCCAGTTCAAGATCTGCGACATGCAATACAAGCAGATGGATAAGGCCGATCGCGATCCCACCCACGCCCGCACCGCCGAATTCGAATGCAAGGACGTCCTGCTCAAGTTCCCCAACAGCAAGTACGCTCCCCAAGCCCAACAGCGCCTCCTCGAAGTGCAGGAGACCCTCGCCGATGGCGAAATGAGAGTCGGCCAGTACTATTACAAGAAAGGCGGCCGCAGCTATAATTCCTCCGCCAACCGCTTGCAGGCGCTGGCTGATCAGTACCCGCTCTACAGCCGCGCCGACGACGCCCTCTGGTTGCTCGCCGACGATTACCTCCAGCTCGGCGACAAATATGAGAGCCGCCAGGCCGACGCCTATACGCGCATCGTCCGCGATTATCCCCGCAGCTCCCACGTCGAGGACGCCAAGGCCCAGCTTCAGGCCATGGGCCGCCCCATTCCCGAGCCCGACCCCGTCGCCGACTTCCGCATGAAGTACGAGCAGGATAACCGCACCAAACGCGGCCTCTTGAGCAAAGTCATGGGACCCCTCAACTCTCGCCCCGATACTTCCATGGCCGCCAAGTCCGGCACGCCGCAGATGGAAAACTACCACCCCACGGTTCCCCTCGACGTCCCGGCCACCGCCGCTGGCGCTCTCACCACGCAGGAAGTCGGCATCACCGTAGTCGGCTCTTCCGACGTGATCGACAAGAGCCCCGACGCCCGTCAGGCCGGCGCCGCGCCCGCCGCCGCTACCCCAGGCTCCGCCGCCCCGGCCGCGCCAGGCGCCCAGGATCAGCCGGCCGCCGCTGCATCCACCACCGCCGGAAAGAAGGGCACCTCGGCGCCGAAGAAATTGAAACAGGTCGCCGCTAAGCCGCCCAAGATTCCCAAGGTTCCCAGGCCCTCCAAGAAGGCCACCGCCGCCCAGAAGGGCACTACCAATTCCGTCCCAACGCCCGACAAGAAGCAATGAGCCGCATCCTGCTGGTCGATGACAGTCCGCACGCTCAGCGCATGGGTGAACGTATCCTCACCGACGAGGGATACGAAGTCGTCACCGTCAGCAACGCCGATTCCGCTCTGATCCGCCTCGACGATGTGGATCCCGACGTGGTCATCGCCGATACCGTTATGCCCGGCCGCACCGGCTACGAAATCTGCCAGTACCTCAAGATGAACCCGCGCCACCACCACGTGCGCGTCATCCTGACCGCCGGCGTGCTCGAGATCTTCGATCCCGAACGCGCCACCCGCGTCGAAGCCGACGGCGCTTTGAAAAAACCCTTCGAGGCCAGCGCTCTGCTGGCGGCCGTCAAACCTCTGGCCGAAGCCGCCGCTCACGCTCGTTCCGAGTCTCCGGCCCCGGACGCGCCGGCCACCGGCGCTGCCGCCGCGCCGCCGGAGTCCCTTCCCGGCGGCGTGCCCTTCATCGCCGTCGTCGATGCCGGTCTCGTCCGGGCCGCCGTCACCGTGGCGCTCGACGCCTCCATGGAATCCATGGTCGAGCAGATCACCCGCCGCGTCCTCGCCAATCTGCATTCCCGCAGCGCCGAGCCGCGCAACTTTCAGCCCGACATGGCCCCGCTCCAGCCCGAGCCGCCCAAGCCCGCCGCGCCTCCGCCGCCCGTCAATCCCATCGAGCCCGTCCGCCGCGTCACCCCTTTGCGCATCCGCTCCGGCTCCATCCTCGGCCTCGACCTCAGCCGCCCCGATCCGCCGCCTGAGATCCCTCCCGAGAACGAGTAACATAATAGCTGGGTCGCTGCGGTTGGGTTGGCAAGTTTCAAACCTGGCTCCGCCCCTCCACGACTTCGCACCCAGGCTCTTCCGGTAACTCAATATGAAACGCGCACTCGCACTTACGCTGCTGGCACTCCCGCTTTTCGCACAAATCCCCTACACCGAGAAGCCCACTTACGCACGCAGCCACGATTTTGACCTCCAGCACGTCAAGCTGGAACTTTCTTTCGATCTCCCGGCGCACAAGCTTCTCGGCACCGCGACCCTGCGTGTCGCTCCGCTGGCCGGAGACGTGCGCGAACTGGCGCTCGACAGCGTCGATCTCGATATCGAAGCCGTTACCGTAGCCGGCCGCTCTGCCACATTCCATACCGGCGAGGGCCAGCTCTATGTCACACTCGACCGGCAGTACCCGGCCGGCACGCCCGTCAATGTCGTCATTAAGTACCACACCGTTCCGCGCCGCGGCATGTTCTTCGTCTTTCCCGATGCATACCATCCCGACCGCCCCAAACAGATCTGGGCAAACGGCGATACGGCCGGGGGCAACAACCGCTACTGGTTTCCCAGCTACGATTTCCCCAACGATAAGACCACCACGGAAATGCTGGTCACGGTCCCATCCGGCTGGCAAGCCATCTCCAACGGCAAGCTGGTGGGCCGCACGGACGACAAGCGCGCCGCCGTCACCACCTTCCACTGGCTGCAGGACAAACCGATGTCCACTTATCTCATCTCGCTGGTGGCCGGTGAATTCGACAGGCGCGAAGATAAGTGGACCGTGCCCGTCGAGTATTATGTCCCGCGTGGCAAAGCCGCGGACGTCGACCGCACCTTCGGCCGCACCAGGGACATGCTGGATTTCTTCTCCACTAACATCGCGCCCTATCCGTGGGCTAAGTACGCCCAGGTGGCCGTCGACACCTTCGGTGGCGGCATGGAAAACACCAGCAACACGACCATGGGCGCTTCCGCCATTCTGGAAGAACGCGATTTCGAAGACCGCCGCCGCAATACCGATTCGCTCATCGCTCACGAGATGGCGCACCAATGGTTCGGCGACCTGGTAACCTGCGCCGACTGGCGCCACACCTGGCTCAACGAAGGTTTCGCCACCTATTTTGAAGCGCTGTGGGAAGAGCACGCCTACGGTCGCGACGTCTTCGACTGGGACGAACTGCGCGCCAGCCGCGGTATTACAGCGGTGCCGAATCTTGCCGCCGTGGTGCCGGCAAACGGGCAGAACGAGAACGCCGCTTACTCGATGATCTACAACAAAGGTGGCTGGACGCTGCACATGGTTCGCGGCCAGCTCGGCGACGCGCGCTTCTGGAAGGCCATCCAGCATTACGCCAAGAAGTTCGCCTATCAAACCGCCACCACCAGCGATTTCGTCGAAGCCATCGCTGAATCCACCGGGCAGGATCTCGAATGGCTCTTCG
>JBEKYE010000163.1:0-9928 GCA_049511275.1 Bryobacteraceae bacterium | reverse complement strand
GCCGAGTTGCTCGCCACGCTCGGCATCTACGGCTTCATTTCTTATATGGTGTGCCGCCGGCAGAGCGAAATCGGCGTCCGTATGGCCCTCGGCGCCGATCGCGCCAGCGTTATCCGCCTGGTCCTGCGCGAAGCCATGCTCCTGCTCGCCGTGGGCCTGGTTGTAGGAACCGCCATAGTGCTCTGGGCGGGCCGGGCCGCCGCTTCCATGCTGTTCGGCCTCAAACCGTACGACCCCGTTTCGCTGCTTACCGCAGCCGCCCTGCTCGCCGCCATCTCGCTCGCCGCCAGTTACGTCCCGGCGCGACGCGCAGCCGCGCTCGACCCCATGATCGCCCTCCGCGACGAGTAGCCGTGGCCGTGGCGCCTTACTTGCGCGCGCGGTTGTGAAATAATCGGTTGGCAGGCGAAAGCGCCTGCCCCACAGACACGCAAGTTCTTGCGCATCGAAGTGGGACAGGCGCTTCCGTCTGTCAACCCGGCCGGCTCAGCGGTTCCTTGATGAAACGGTTTACTAAGTTTGCGATGTCAAGTGCGTTCGCTGCGGTGCTGGGCGCGCAGACCTCGGAGTTCGTCGCCGAGCGCATGCCCACGCCCCAGTGCCACGCTTCCACTATCGTCGAGATCCGGCCCGGCGAGCTGATGGCGGCCTGGTTCGGTGGCACGGCGGAAGGGCGGCCGGATGTGGCCATCTGGGGCGCGCGCCGGCGCAACGGACATTGGAGCGCACCCGCCGGGCTGGTGCGCGAGCCCAATATCGCCACCTGGAACCCGGTGCTGTTTCACTCCGGCGATGGCGTGCTGTGGCTCTACTATAAGTTCGGCCCGGGACCGCAACAGTGGACCGCCGGACGGATGTCGAGCCGCGACGACGGCGCCACCTGGTCGGCGCCGGAGCACCTTCCCGCCGGCATCTACGGGCCCATTCGCGCCAAACCGCTGGTGCTGCCCGATGGCACCATCGTGAGCGGAACCTCGGTGGAGAGTTACCAATCGTGGTCGGCGTGGATCGAGCGCAGCACCGACCAGGGAGAAACCTGGATGCGGCACGGTCCCATTCGCGCGAAAGGCGGCGGCATCATCCAACCGGTGGTGGTCTGGATGGGCGCCAAGCACGTGCGGTTCTACGCGCGTTCGCAGTTCGGGCGGATAGTGGTGGCGGATTCGCCGGACGCCGGCGTGACGTGGACCGCCGCCCACCCCATCGATCTTCCCAATCCCAACGCCGGCATCGACGTGGTGCGCTTGCAGGACGGCCGTTTCGTGATGGTATACAACCACAGCGCCACGGCGCGCAGCCCGTTGAACCTGGCGGTGAGCGCGGATGGCGACCGCTGGACCCAGTTTCACGCGCTCGAGACGGAACCGGGCGAGTACTCCTACCCGGCGATAATCCAGGCGAGCGACGGCAGCCTGCGCATCACTTACACGTGGCGGCGGGAGCGCATCAAGTATGTGAACTGGCCGCTGGCGGCGATTCCCAAACAGTAAGGATTACATCCCTTCAAATTCTTCTTCCGTTCCGAGGATTCTCGGCCAGTGGGGCAGTCCCCCTGGACTGCGCGCGACCCCCTGGTCGCGCTCCCGCTGGCCATCATGCTGCCTCTTACTTCGCCGGCTTGTCGGCCAGCATCTGCTCCACGATGTCCCTTACTTCTTTCTTGACGCGCGTCAGTTCTTCGCCGCTGCCGATGCTTGGAAAGCCCGTGTGGACGGCCTTGATGCGGCCATCTCGCCCGATATAAATCGAAGTGGGATAGGCCCCGATGTGTTCGACTTGCGGCACCACCTCCGGGAGTTTGACTTTGCTCGGGTCGCCTGCCAGCAACATCGGGTAAGCAATCCCGTACTTGCGGACGAAGGCCTTGAGCGGAGCGTAAGTGGGGTCATCGGAGTATTCGAAGCAGAATCCGACTATGTCCAGGCCCTGGGGGTGATAACTCTTGTATAACTCCGCCAGGAACGGCGCTTCGTCGCGGCAGTTCGGGCACCAGCTTCCCGTAACCGTCACGATATACGGCTTACCCGCGAAGTCATCGTCCGTCACGGTCTTGCCGCGGAGGTCTGGAAAGTTGAAATGGAACTTCGCGGCCGGATCCTTGCCGCGGGCATACATCGAAGGATCTTCCGGGGGCAGAAGATTGCGCGCGCGCGCCACGGCCGGGCGGTACGCCGTCATTTTGGAATTGCCCTGCGTGAGGTCAATAGTCCCGTCGGCCAGTAAGGTGCCGTCGAGCGAGACCGCGCGGTCGCCCGAAAAATGACTGATCAGGAAATGGTTGCCGTCCACTCGGCCAACCAGTGTGCCGACGTCGCCGTCCACTCTCAGGATGGTGCCCTTCAGGTCGGCGCCGGACTGCTGCAATAGCAACTGGTTGCCGGCCGTGGCCGCTTTCGTGTGGACTTCCCATTCGCCGTCGAATTTTGCCGGTGGCTGTGTGGGAGCAGGCGGAGCCTGGTAATGCTTCGCCTCAATCGCGCTGGGCCGGGACCGCTGCGATCGCAGACTCACGTAACTTCCGGTTAACGCGCCGTCCTTCGCCGTAAGTTGCAGTTCCGTGTTCATGTAGTCCCAGCGGGCCGTCAGCGCTCCGTCTTTGAGCTCGGCCGAGGTGGAGCAGGCCGGCTGGGTGTCTTCGAAGAAGCAGACGCGCGCGGGCGATTCGGTAATTCCCATGCGAAACGGAACGCGGGCTCCGCCGGACACAATGGTTGCGTCCCACCGTCCTTCAAAATCGCCGGCCAGGACCGCGGTTGCGGGTATGAGTAACCAGAGGGCAAATCTTCGCATATGCGAATTTTACCGTGTTGCAGGCCCCCGTGCATCCGACGCGCTAAAATGGGCAGCGGCTTGCGAATCATCGAGCTTTCCGAAATCCGGCGCGCGCTGGCTTACCCCGATCTCATCGATTGCATGCGCGACGCTCTCATCGCCCAGTCCCGCGGCGAATGCGATACTCCCATGCCGATGCACCTGGACATTGCATCGGAGCGCGCCGAAGTCCACATGAAGTCCAGTTACCGGCGCGGCGGCCGGTATTTCGCGCTGAAAGTCGCGACCACTTTTCCGGGCAACGTTGCGCGCGATCTGCCTACCGGGAATGGCATGGTGCTGCTGGCGTCGGCCGAAACCGGCGAGCCGGTGGCGGTGCTGGCCGATGAGGGCCACCTCACGGATTTGCGCACGGCTGCCGTGGCCGCCATGGTGACGCGCGAACTCGGGCGGCGCGACGAAAGCATCGGCATCCTGGGCGTCGGCGTGCAGGCGCGGCTGCAAGCGCGGCTGCACGCGGAAGTCCTTAACCTGAAACATATCTGGATCTGGGGCCGCTCGGTGGAGCGGACGCTCGCATGCTCGCGCGATCTCGCCATTGCCGCGCCGGGCGCGGAGGTGATCATCGCCGCGTCGCCGCGCGAAGTGGCCCAGCGCACGCGCCTCATCGTCACCACCACGTCGTCGCGCCAGGCGCTGCTGGCCGCCGCCGACGTGCAGGCCGGCTCGCACATTTGCGCCGTGGGCGCGGATTCCACAGGCAAACAGGAGCTCGACCCCGAAATTCTGCAACAGGCCGCGCTGTTGCTGGTGGATTCGCGCCGCCAGTGTGAGAACCTCGGAGAATTGCAGCACGCGCCGGGTGAGTGGGAACGGGCTATGGAGATCGGCGCGTTCTGCGAAAAGCAGCCTGCGTGGGACCGCGCCGGCCTCAGCGTCTGCGACCTCACCGGGCTCGGCGTCGAGGACCTTTACATCGCCGAATATTGTTACGAGAGGCTCATTTGAAAATCGAACCGTTTGAGATGGAGCGCATGCAGTCGACCTGGGAAAACCTGGTCGAAATGGATATGAGCGAGAGCGGTGTGCGGCCCGTGACGCTGCTGGAGCTCGGGGAAATGGGGCTCGACCTCAACGCCATCCTGAGCATGCCTCTGGGCTACAGCCAGTCGAACGGCACCGTTCCGCTGCGCGAAGCCCTGGCCGCCCAGTATCCCGGCGCGACGCCGGAACACATCGAAGTCACCAACGGCACTTCGGAGGCCAACTATCTGCTGGCGCTCTCGCTCCTGCGCGACGGCGATGAGGTGGCCATGGAAGTCCCCAATTATATGCAGTATGGCGGGCTGCCCAAAAGTTGTGGCGCGCGGCTGCGCCCTTTCCGCCTGCTGCTCGACCGCGGTTGGGAACCGGATTGGGACGAATTCGACCAGGCTGTCAACGAGAAGACGCGCTTGGTGTACCTTTCGAATCCCAACAATCCCACCGGCTCGGTGCTCACCGCCGAGGCCATGCGCCACATGGTGGAGCGCTGCGACCAGGTGGGCGCTTATCTGCTGGCCGACGAAGTCTATCTCGGCGCGGAGATTGATTGCGAGCGCACGCGCAGCTTCTGGGGCATGAGCGACCGCGTCATCGTCACCAGCGGCCTCTCGAAAGCCTACGGAATTCCGGGAGTGCGCATCGGGTGGATCGCCGGCCCGAAGGAAGTGGTGGCGCAGTGCTGGAGCCAGCACGATTACATCACCATCGGGCCGAACAAGATCTCCGACGCGGTGGCGCGCGTGGCCGTGCAGGCGGAAAACCGCGAAAGGCTGTACGCGCGCACGCGGGCCATTCTGCAGCAGAATTTGCCGGTCGTGCGGAAGTGGGTGGAGGGCTTCGGCGGCAAGCTGGAGTTTCGCGAGCCGCGCGCCGGCGCTCTGTGCCTGGTGCGGTACAATTCTCCAATGCCGAGCTACCCGCTGTGCGAGCGCGTGCGTGTGAACCAGAGCGTGCTGATTGTGCCGGGCGTGCACCTGGGCCTGGAAGGATTTGTGCGGCTGTGGTTGGGCGGGCGGCCGGAGTTTCTCAGCGAAGGGCTGCGCCGCATCGGGATCGAATTCGCAAAGGCATTCGGGACCGGCTAACGGCCAGTGGGACAGACCATCGGTTCTTGTGGTCTGTCATGCCTCTCTAAACCCCACGCGCCTGACAGACGGCAAAACCCGATCGTCTGTCCCGCTGCACTGTACACTGGAACGATGTCCCCGGCAACCGAATCCGGCACGGGCCTCAAACGCGAGATGGGGCTCCGCGATGTCTCCCTCTTCGCCATCGCCTGCATCGTGGGCACGCGCTGGATCCCCGCGGCGGCGCATGCCGGGCCCGGTTCCGTCACATTGTGGCTGGCGGCGGCATTGCTCTTTGCCTTGCCGCTGGCGGTGGCCGTGGGCGCGCTCGCCGTGAAGTACCCCGGCTGCGCGGGCGGCCTGTATGTCTGGACGCGTGGCGATTTTGGGCCTTGGCACGGCTTCCTCTGTTTCTGGGTGTACTGGATGGGCATCGCCTTCTGGCTTCCCACCGCTGCGATGTTTTATATGGGCGCCGGTTTCTACACGCTGGGTCCCCGCTTCGCGTACCTGGCCGACAACCGCGCGGCCCTGCTGGCGGCGGCGCTGGTGGCGATCTGGGTGGCGTTGACCACCAACCTGCTGGGTGTCGGCATCGGCAAGTGGACCCAAAACTTGGGCGCCGCGGCCACCTGGGTCCTCGGAATCTTGCTGGTCGTGCTGGCGTTGCTGGTGAGCGCGAAGCGCGGCGTGGCCACCAGGATCGACGTGATCCCAAAATGGGATTGGGGCACCGTGAGTTTCTGGTCCACCATTGCCTACGCCATGTCGGGGCTGGAGATGGCCGCCATGATGGGAGCGGAAATTCACGATCCGCAGCGCACGCTGCGGCGCGCCGGCTGGATTGCCTCGGGCTTCGCCACGGTCTTCTACTCAGCCGCCACGGTAGCCATGCTGGTGTTGCTGCGGCCGGAGAAGATCAGCGAGTTGAACGGCCTCGCGCAAGCCGGAGAATCGGCCGGCCTGGCGCTGGGTGTCTTGTGGCTCCCGCCCATTCTGGCGGTGCTGGTGATGGCCAGCGCGCTGGGACAGATCGGCGGATTGGGAAGCTCCGTCTCGCGCCTGCCCTTCGCCGCCGGGGTGGACCACCTTTTGCCGGCAGCCTTTGGGAAGGTCCATCCCCGCTGGGGCACGCCGTACGTTTCGATTCTCACATTCGGCGGCGTGGCGTCATTTCTGCTGGTGGTATTTCAACTGGGCGACAGCCTGCGGGCGGCGTACCAGGAGCTGATTTCCTTGATGGTGATCACCGGCTTCCTGCCCTACCTGTACATTTTCGGCAGCGCCTGGAAGTGCGGCAAGCGGCTGAGCGCGCTCTCCGGCTGGGCCATCACGACGCTGGCCATCCTGTGCTCGATCGTGCCGACGGCTGAGATCACCAATGTCTGGCTGTTCGAAGGAAAGCTGGCCCTGGGGACGCTGGCCGTAGTGGCCTCAGCCTGGCTGGTGTATCGGAGAGCCGCGGCGCGCCGGCCCGTCCCGGTCAGCGTCTCCCGGTGATTCGCGCTATTTCAACTGGATCATCTTGCGGCCTTCGAAGGTATAGATATAGTCCATCTCCGCCAACTGTTCCTCGGTGAGTGGACCCTGGGCCTGCACGTGGACCTGTGTATTTAGATCGTGAACCCATAGTTGAGCCAGACGCCACATATCGATACCGATTAGCGGGTCACTCAGAAACGCCACCCGGCTGCCGGGGCGCGGACGCTGGAACTTGGGAAGTTGCTGGATCAGATCCCAGGTCTCGAACCCCTGCGAAGCCATCGAGTTTCTCACTATGGCAACTTGCAGATGGCGATTCTCGCGCGCCCAGGAAACCGCGATCGCCGCTAGCAGCGCGGCCTCCAGCGTGCGGCGCGCCAGGCGATTGAAATGCGCGTAGCGCGCCGTGGCGCGGCCTATCGTCTGAGTCACGTCCACCAAACTGACTGCCACGAAGATTGCCCAGCCGACCATGAGCAGGCACAGACAAGCTAGCGCCTTGCCCACTAGAAACTCGATGGGTATTGGCACAATCACGAGGAACCAGAACAGAAAACGCAGGACCGGCAAGTCGCTCCGTACCCAGGCGACCAGAGCCAGCACGACCCATATTGTCAGAACCCCCCGCCAGCCCGGGGTCCAGATCCCTGCCGAAAACAGGTCCCGGAAAGCAATGCTATGGAAGGCGTAGACGCGGCTCAGTGTGAATACCGGATGGTACGTTTCCGCTTTGGTCATGGCATCGGGTCCGGATATCTTGCCATAGACATCCAACAGGTCCAGCACGGCGGCAATCAGCGCCATTCGCGCCGGACCGCGGACCCACGCCCAAAGATGTTCTGAGGTCAACGGCGCGGGACGATGATAGAACCACTCATAGGCCAGCACGACCAGAGGGATGGTAACCGCCATCTCTTTGGAGTTCAGCGCGCACAGGAAGAGGGCCAGGAAGATCACTGTCTGACCTGGGCCCAGGAGGCGGTTGCGATTGCGAATGCGGAGATAGTAAGTCAACGTCGCCAGGTAAAAGAAGCAGCACAACACGTCGAAGACGAATGCGGCATTGTAGTACAGGTTGGCTAGTCCCACGTGATAACAGACTGCCAGCGCGGCCAGCAGCGCGGCGGCCTCACGGCACCCCAGGAGCTTGGCGAATCGATAGACCCAGTACACATTGCCCAGCAGGAGCGCGAGAAGCACCACTTGATAGGGAACCGGATTCAAACCGGCGAAGTGGTAAATCGGAATGTAGAACAAGCCTCCCATCGGCCGGGGGTCGCCACGCCAGGGCAGAAACTGGGAAAGCACCAACTGCCAGGGAGGAATGTTGTGGTAGTGATCTATATTGCCCACATCGTCGAGCGCGAAATGGACCTTGAGACTGCCCCAATTGAAGTAGAGGAAATAGGCAGTCAGCAAAATCGCGGACGCAATTCCGCCCACCCGGGTCGTGCGATGCGGCCCGTCGCCAGCCCTGTCGGATGCTGCCTTCATTCTGAGAATGCTATGCTAACAGGATTTTGCGCGCGGCCCGCATCGCAGCCTCGGCACGGAACCGCGAGCGTCAGCCAGCGGCCCGTCACGTGTAATGCAGCCGGCGCGCCGGCGCGGGCTTCGGCGAGTTCGTCGGCCATTCCGCGGCTTCCCGTCATCCAGGCGCGGAACCAGCTCCACCAGACCAGCCTATCGCAACCGGTTGCGCCGGCCTCGCCGCGGGCTGTGGCGCATTGTAAAATTGGGGAGCGGAATCAAGCGTTTCCCTGCGATGGTACATCTCATCGTGCGAAAGATCATCTGCAATCGCCATGGCTGACGACCGGACGGCGCTCGAAAGCGAAGCGCGCCATTTCCACGCCCTGTTCTTCCGCCGCCCATTGCCCGGTCCCGTTGTGGAGCGGTACGTGGCGGCCAACCGCCTCTGTTTTCCCGTGCTGGATCGCAAAGCGCGGGAGATGGTGGAGACCATCGTAGCGCGGCGGCTCGATGCCGAGGCCATCGAATTGGCCCTGCGCCTGCGAAAGGGCAGCCGCGTGTTGACCCGCAAGATTCAAATCCTTTTTTACCTGGTGGAAGTCCGTTCGGAATACTACGCGTGCTTCATCAACCAGGTGCCCGGTTGGTGGCGCGCCGTGCTTCGGTTGTTCGGGGCGGTTGTGCGCTCGGGTTGGAAATGCGCGAAAGGCCTGTACCTGGTCTGGAGATACGACTTTGTATGATGCGGTGATCGTGGGCTCGGGCCCCGCCGGCGCCTTCTCGGCCTATGCGCTGCAAGGCCGCAGTGTGCTGGTTCTGGACGTGGGCTACCGGCCGCCGAAGATCCACGATCTCGAAGGCAATCTGTACGCCTTGCGCCAGCAGCGCGAGGATCTCTTTGAAGAATTGATCGGCTCCGGATTCGAGGGGCTGCATAACGTCGTTAAGCGGAACATCAGTCTCAAGCTCAAGTCGCCGTACATGTCCTACATCGTGCGGGACTGGGCCGAACTGATGCCGGTCGAATCGCGTAACTTCGAGGCCGTGGCGAGCTTCGCGCTGGGTGGGCTGGCCAATGCCTGGGGTGCGGGCGTTTTCCGCTTCACCGCTAAGGATCTGGAAAGCTTCCCCATCGACGTCGCGGATCTGGAGCCTTTCTACGACGAAATCTCCAACCACATGGGGATCAGCGGGGCGAACGACGATCTGGCGCCCTATTTCGGCGCGGAGCCTCATTTGCTTCCGCCGATGCGTCTCACGAAGCTTGCCTCCGATATTCTGGACCGGTTTCGTATGCGCAAGGCCGGCTTCGCACGCCAGGGGATTACCATGGGCCGTCCGCGCCTGGCGGTGCTCACCGAGCCGCATAACGGGCGTGCTGCTTACCAGTACCATAACCTCGAGTTTTACCGCCCGTATGATCCCGCCATTTATAATCCTGCCTTCACTGTCGATGAGTTAGTGGCTCGGAATCGGGTTACTCTGCGTACCGGCTATCTGGTGCGTGAGTACAGAGAACAAGACGGCGGCGTCGAAGTCACTGCTCGAAATCTAAGTAGCGGCAGTTATGAGAAGTTTCTTGGCAAGAACCTGATTCTGGCGGCGGGCACGCTGGGGACGAGCAAGATCGTGCTCGAAACCAACCGGGATTACGAGAGCCGGTTGCCGATTCTGGACAACCCCATGGCATGCATTCCGCTTTTCCGGTTGAGCCGTATCGGCGCCGCCCTGGAGATCCATGACAGCGCTCTGGGCCAGCTTAATCTCATCTACCAGGATGCCGGCAGCCCCGGCCTGCTGCAGGGCACAATCTACGGGACCACTGGCCCGCTGCGCTCCGATGTACTTTTTCAATTTCCCTTGAGCATTTGGGCGAACCTCACGTGGGCACGCTACCTCTCTCCGGCCATGGCGCTCCTGATGCTCTTTTATCCCGGCTCGAGTGATTCGTCCAACTATATCCGCCTCAAGCCGGATGGCACGCTCGACATCAACTACGAATGGAAGAGCAACCAGGTCGCGGAGCGCCGCCTGATCCGGGCTTTTCGCCGGATCGGTTACCTCAGCGCCGCCGCGCTGTGCCAGTATCC
>JBEKYE010000162.1:0-9943 GCA_049511275.1 Bryobacteraceae bacterium | reverse complement strand
GGCACACGTACAGCTCCCCGCCGCGGTTGAGGCTGACCCGTGTTGCCACAAGAAATGCGTCTGTCCACGTCGCTCCCCTTTTCGTGTTGCCGAGTCCGACTAAATGTGATCTCTTGTTATTTGTGAGAAGCGCAACGAAGGTTAACGACCAGCTTGCAACGTCAGTGAGAATGCTCATGGCCGGCCTGGCGGCAGTTTCACTGCTGTCAGCTCAGGCGGACCAACCGCTTCCGCGAGCCGATAAGAACTCGCAGACGGCCCATGAACAACTCCTCGCCAAAGCCAAACAAGGCCGCATCGATCTCTACTTTGAAGGCGACTCCATCACACGGCGATGGGGGGCGACCGACTACCCGCAACTTCTCGAAAACTGGAATAAGAACTTCTTCGGCTGGAACGCGGCGGACTTTGGGTGGGGCGCGGACCGGATCGAGAACATCCTCTGGCGTCTTGGGAACGGCGAACTCGATGGCGTCAACCCGAAGGTGATTGTGTTGCTGGCCGGCACGAACAACGTTGGCAACACGGCGCCTCCAGGCGGTATCGACACGGCCGTCGAGAATGTGACAAAAGGTCTTCGAGCGGTGGTGCGTGTCATGCAATCGAAGGCTCCGAACGCGGTGATTATCCTGATGGGAATCTTTCCCCGCAACGACAATATGGATGTTATGCCGGAAATAGACCGCATCAATGCGAACCTGGCGAATCTGGCTGACGGCGGCAGGATCCGGTATCTAAACATCAACGACCAACTCGCGGACCGCAACGGAGGGCTTCACGAAGGCATGATGAACGCCAATGACCAACTCCATCCGACGGTGAATGGATATCAGGTTTGGGCGGACGCACTGAAGCCGGTCTTGACCGAACTGCTGGGACCGCCGGCAAAGGAAGACCACGCGCCCGCGCCAACTGGAGATCCCTCCGCGCGGCGATAGTTGGGGGCACGCCAGCACACATTTCGCATCCTTCGGCTGACTTATGAAGTGGCCCTGGATGTCGCCTCACTGAGTGTCCTGCGGGATCCCGCCGACCGGGCAATTGCCGCCACGGCCCGTGTCCACCGGCTCCGACTGGTGACTTCGGACCGGCGCATCCTTGAGTCCAAGCTTGTCCCAGTGATCGAATAACCGGCAAGCCTTCCATCCGCCCGCTATCCTCGAACAGCGCGCTTCCGTCTGGTCCCCGCCCTCGACCGTCCAGTGCGGCTCATTCGCGTAAGTACCTTACCAGGCAGCCTGACGAAATTCTCGGGGTGCAACAGGCTGGCCACCGAGATGTCCTCGTCGATCGCCTCCCAATGAATTCCGATGCCGCCGCCAATTAATTCCCAGTCGGACCGTTGCGGCGGTGACGCGTCGGCGAGCCGCGGGAACCACACGAGAGGCACTGAAACAACTCGCCCATCGGTCAGCGTAACGGATAGCGCATCCGTCGAGCACGACACCTCGACCGCCAGTGTTTCAGTTTTCTCCGTCAAAGTAGTCATACCGGTTCTCCAAGAAGAACTGCGCGTTCTCAACAACCATTTTCCTAATGTCGGTCATCTCATTTGCTCGAAAGCCCCTCACGTCGGCGACCAACACGGGATCAAGCCAGAAGAATCGGTATCCCCTAACCCTGAGAACAGTGGGCACTTCCCAAGTCTACCCCGCCGGTTGGGCCAGCGATTCAGGGGCGGCCATCTTCTTGCTCTCTTCACCCAGCCTCCAGCTCCCCATAGTTCACCAGCTCGATCCCGTTGCGCTCCAGCGCGGCACGCGTCTCCGGCGCCAGCAGCGCTTCCAGCTCCTCTTCGCGGCTCTCTTTCAACCGCGTGCGCGCCTGCCGCAGCGCCGCCCGGCAGCGGCCCGGATGGCACATCAGCTCGGTGGTACCTTCGGGCAACAGTCCGAGCAGTTCCACCAGCTCCGCCGTGCGCAACCGGCCGGTGATCCGGAATCCCGCGAAATGGTCGGTGGTCCGGCAGCCGTGCTTCTCCAGCACCCGCTGAAACCGGCCCCGCAGCAGTCCCATGGCGCGGCTCGCCAGGCGCGTCCCGAGCGGCGCCGCGCCCGCCGCGTTCAACGGAAAATCGAAGGGCCGCCGCACCCAGCGGATGCCGAACTCCCGGCTGAGGCGCGCCACCGCGTCCAGCACCGGGGGCGCCAGGTGCGTGTGCTTATGCGTGTCCAGGTGCGTCGCGCGGATGCCCGCCGCGGCGATGCGCCGCACCTGCGCGGCCAGTTCGTCGTAGACGCGGATCTCGCGGCGCGCCACCGCCGCCAGCAGGCGCCCCACCGTCGGCGGAAGGGCTTTCCCGCTGACCAGCGAATGGCCTCCCACCAGCACCAGGTGGCACCCGATATCGAGCGACGGCGTTTCGCGCGCCAGCCGCACCGCGTCGTCGAAGGCCGCCCCGTTGGCCATCAGCGTGGAGGCCGTCAGGATGCCGCCGCGATGCGCTTCCACGATCCCCTGGTTGACATCCGGGGTGAACCCGAAGTCATCGGCGTTGACCACCAGTTGTTTTCGGGAGCTCAAAATATATGCAGTTGGATGGTCAGGAACTTCTTGGGATTGGCGCGCATGTCCTTCACCAGCGCGTGCATTTCGCCGGTGGCCGCGTTCAGCGAATCAAAAAGCTGCGGATTGGTCAGCAACTGTCCCACCGTCCCCTGCCCGGCGGCGATCTTGTCCACGATTCCCGTGAGTTTCTCTTCCAGGGCGGTTGCCCGCTGGTAGAGTTGCTCGTCCTTCATCAGTTTTCCCGCGGTCCCCTTGCCGGCGTTGACGTCGTCCACCAGCTTGTGGACTTCCGCCAGCGTTTCGCGCGCTTCGTCGAAGAGCGCCGGGTCTTTCAGCGCTTTCCCAAGCGTGCCCTGGCCCTTCTGCAAATCGGCCAGAATGGCGTCGATGCGCTGCAGAGGCTTGCGCGCTTCCTGGTAGAGAGAGTCGTCGTAGATCAGCCTGGTGAGCGTGCCGTTGCCGGTGCGGATATCCGTGAGCAGCTTCTTGCCCTCGGACGAGATGCCGTTGATGGTGTTGTACAGCTCTTCGTCCTTCAAAAGTTTTCCCAGGTTGCCCCTGCCCGCCTCCACCCCCGCCAGCAGGTTGTCCACCCGGGTCACGCTGTCTTGAAACGTGCCCAACAACTTGGCCATCTGTTTCAGCAATTCGGGAATATCCTGCGACACCAGCGGTTTCAGCTCCGCGCCGTCCACCACGTGTTGCGGGCTGGCGCCTTTGGTGATGTTCAGGAACTTGTCGCCCAGCAGATTGGAGGCCGCCACACCCACCACCGAATCCACCGGGATCTGCGGCAGGTAGTCCTTCTGCACCTCCATATCGAATTCCACGGTCCGCGCCGGATCGCGCGAGTTGGTCAACTGCAGCTTGTCCAGATACCCCACGGAGATGCCGTTCAACCGCACCGCGGTTCCGTCGGCCAGCCCCGCGGCGTCATCCATGTAGGTGCGCAGCAGGGCGTTGCGCTGGAAAACCCCGCCCTTGGAGCTGGTCAGCAGGAACACCAGCACGAACAGAACCGCAAACGCGCACAGCGCCACCACCCCCACCTTCAACTGCGACCACCGCACTTTGCTCTGCTCCGGCATGGTCTTATACCCGTGGCTTCACGAACTTCATAATATAAGGATCGGTGGACAACTCCAGGCGGTCCTGATCACCTTCGAAAACCAAACGGCCTTCCTTCAGCACCATGAAAGTGGTCCGCGCGCCTCGCCCGTCCCGGTTTCGCGCCGGCTCCAAACTCCCTTGTTTCGAATTGTAGCGAAAATTCGCAATCAGGTTGCCGTCCTGATACCGATTGGTCACCAGCAGCGTGGTGGTCTGGCTGAGGTCGCGCTCCTTGATCAGCAGCGCGATGATCAGGTGTGCCGTGATCGGGTCGAGACCCGCCGTCGGCGAATCGTACAATACCAGCGGCGGCTCGGTCACGACCGCGCGCGCGATTGCCGCCCGCCGCCGCATGCCGCCCGAAAGCTCGCTGGGAAACTTCTCCAGCGTGCCGCCCAATTCCACGAACTCCAGCGCCTGCGCAACCCGCGGAAGCACTTCCGCCGGCGGGCAATGGATGGACTTCTGGTTCACCAGCGGATACGCCACGTTCTCCTCGATGTTGAGCGAATCGAACAGGGCGCTCTCCTGAAACAGCATCCCGATGCGGCTGCGGATTTCAAACAGATCCTGCTCCCGCATGGTCGTCAGGTCCCGCCCGAATGCGAAGACTTTCCCCGAATCCGGCCGCACCAGGCCCAGCGCGGTCTTCAGCAATACCGTCTTGCCGCTGCCCGCCGCTCCCAGAATCACCCGCGATTCGCCTTCCACGGCTTCGAAACTGAGGTCCGCCAGCGCATCCACGCCGTCGAATGTGACGTGGACGTGCTCGAACCGCAGAATGGAATTGGATTCTTGGGGCATCAGGATGCCTGGCTTACGAAGATTTTGGTGATCAGCAGATCCAGGACGAAGGTCAGCACGGTGGCCGCCACCACCGCCTGCGTGGTCGAGCGGCCCACCCCCTGCGTGCCCCCGGTGGTCCGCAGGCCGTAGTAACAGCCAATCAACGCAATCACCACCGCGAACACAAAAGGTTTGAGCAGCCCCTGGCAGATGTCGCTCCAGTCCAGCGCCTGCCATACCGATGTCCAATACTGCTTCGAGGGTATTCCCAGATTGAAGTGCGAAATCACCCATCCGCCGAACATCCCCACAAAATCGGCGAGGATCACCAACAGCGGCAGCATCACCGCCGTGGCGATCAGGCGGGGCGTCACCAGCTTCTGCACCGGATCGGTGCCCAGCGCGCGCATGGCGTCGATCTGTTCGGTCACCTTCATCGACCCCAGTTCGCTGGCAATCCCCGACGCGTTGCGCCCGGCCACCATCAGGGCCGTCAACACCGGTCCCAGCTCGCGCACCAGCGTGATCGAAACCAGTTGTCCGGTCTTGCCCATCTGCCCGTACTGCTCGAGCGCGTGGTACATCTGCAAGGCCATCACCGCACCGCTGAAGAATCCCGTGATGGCCACAATCTGCAGGCTGCCCACCCCGATGGTGTCCATTTGCAGCGCGATGTCGTCGCCGTAGTGCGGGCGCCGGACAATGTTCCGAAAGGCTCGTCCGGCGAGCAAGAAGAAGTCCTGAACCGCGGAAACCGGCTCTTTCAGAAGGTCCAGCAAGTAGGTTGGTCCCCGAACTCCGATGCTACCATACTAAGAAGAAAGCCAGCCATGAAAGGTCTCACCGATATTCCCGGCATCCGCGTGGGACACGTCTCGGATTACGAAGCCATAACAGGCTGCACCGCCATTCTGTGCGAGGCCGGCGCGGTCGGCGGCGTGGATATCCGCGGCTCCGCCAGCGGTACGGAAGAAACTCCTGCTCTCGATCCCGGCCACGTCACTCCGCAGGTCCACGCCATCCTGCTGGCCGGCGGCAGCGCCTTCGGACTGGAAGCGGCCTCGGGAGTCCGCCGCTACCTGGAACACCGCGGCATCGGCTTCGACACCGGCGCCGCCAAAGTACCCATCGTCCCCGCGGCCATCCTTTACGATCTCGGCATCGCCAAGGCCGGCGTGCGTCCCACCATGGCCATGGGCGAAGCCGCCGCGGCAGCCGCCACCACCGAAGCCGTTCCAGAAGGCTGCGTGGGGGCGGGCACCGGAGCCACTGTCGGCAAAATCCTGGGGATGAAGCAGGCCATGAAATCCGGGGCCGGTTCCTTCACCGTCACCCTGCCCGCGGGCGTGCTGGTTGCGAGCCTGGTGGTGGTCAACGCCTTCGGAGACGTGCGCGATCCCGCCACCGGGAAAATCGTTGCCGGCGCGCGCTCCAGTCCCACCAGCCACGATTTCATCGATACCCAGGAACACATGAAGCGCGGCGCCACCGGTGGTTTTGGCGGCCGCAACACCACGCTGGCCGTGGTCGCAACCAACGCCCGGCTCAGCAAAGTGCAGGCCCGCAAGCTGGCCGAACAGGCCGCGCTAGGCGTAGCGCGCTCCATTTACCCCGTCAACACCTCGTTCGATGGCGACATCGTCTTCGCGCTTTCGCTGGGCGACCGCGATGCCGACCTGAACACGCTGGGGGTGGCCGCGGCCGAAGCGGTGGCTGCCGCGATTCTGCGGGCGGTCCAGTTCGCGAAGACGCTGGGCGGGGTTCCGGGGTTGGGGTGAGCGGCTGCCCGCGGCTGCTGCAAAGCCTGACCCGGCGCGAAAGATTTCCGCCGGTTAGCGCGCAAGCGAAGGAGTATCATGGATCTCAACCGGCGGGGGCACCAACTTGCGGGAGATTCGAAGCATTCGCTCAACCGGTCCCATTTATGCTTCAGCCCGATTCCGCCGATCTGCTATCTTGAATGTGGCCTCTCGGTATGCCCTTTCACATTCAGCCGCTCCGGGAATTTCTGGTGCGTCCGGCGTTGCCCGAATCGCTTTCCCGCATGGAGGAGCTGGCCCATAACCTTCTTTGGAGCTGGTCGCCGCTGGTCCGCTCCGTGTTTCGCCGGCTCGATCCGGTTCTCTGGAAAGAGTGCGGATACAACCCGGTTCTCATGCTCGGCCGGGTCTCGCAAAGCGCCCTGGAAAAGGCCGGCGCCGATCAACGCTATCTGGCCGTCTATCACAGCGCCTGCGAGGTCTTCGACGCCCGCACCCGCAGCAAATCCGCTCCCCCGCCCGACGGCAAGCTGATCGCTTATTTCTCCGCCGAATACGGCCTCACCGAATGTCTCCCGGTGTATTCCGGCGGCCTCGGCATCCTCTCCGGCGACCACCTGAAATCCTCCAGAGATCAGGACTATCCGCTGATCGGCCTCGGCCTGCTTTATCAGAAAGGTTATTTCCGCCAGCTCCTCAATCCCGATGGCTGGCAGCAGGAACGCTACCCGATCAACGATTTCTATACCCTGCCGGTCACTCCCGTCAAGGATCCGGCCGGCGCGGACCTCAAAGTGAAAGTGAAGCTGCCCACCGGCGAGATCTCCATCCTGGTCTGGCAACTCCACGTGGGCCGCATCCAGCTCTACCTGCTGGATACCAACATTCCGGAGAACCTGCTGCCGCAGGACCGCGACATCACCGATTCCCTTTACGGCGGCGATAACGATACGCGCATCCGCCAGGAAATCGTCCTGGGCATCGGCGGCATGCGGGCCCTGGATGCCATGGGCCTCAAGCCCACCGTTTTTCACATGAACGAAGGCCACTCGGCTTTTCTGGCGCTCGAGCAGATCCGTCTCTACATGCGCGATGAGAAGCTGGCCTTTGACGAAGCGCTGGAGGCCGCGCGCGCCAGCAACGTCTTCACCACCCATACGCCCGTGCCCGCCGGCATCGACCTGTTCGACGCCGGCGTCATGTACCACTACTTCGCCGAGTACTGCCGGGAAGCGGCGGTCGATTTCCAGCAGTTGATGGCCATCGGCCGCCGCAATCCCGCCAACCGCGACGAGCCCTTTTCCATGGCCGTGCTGGCCCTCAATACCTCGGCCTACCGCAACGCCGTCAGCCGCCTCCACCGCGCGGTTTCGCAGGCAATGTTCCAGGACCTCTGGCCGCAACTCGCCCAGTGGGAAATCCCCATCACTTCCATCACCAACGGCGTGCACCTTCCCAGTTGGCTCAACGCCGAACTGGCGGTGCTCTACGACCAATACCTGGAGCCCGACTGGCGCGACCGTTTCAACGACCCCTCGCTCTGGGAGCACGTCAAAGAGATTCCCGACGAAGAGCTGCTGGAAGCCCACCGCCGCCGCAAACGCCGCCTCGTCAACTTCGTTCGCGAACGCCAGCACTCCGCCGCTTTGCGCCGCCAGGCCTCCGCCGGCGAAATCCGCCGCAGCGGCGAAGTCCTGGACCCCAACGCTTTCACCATCGGCTTCGCGCGCCGTTTCGCCACCTATAAACGCGCCACCCTGCTCTTCCACGACGTGGAGCGTCTCAAGCGTATTTTATTGAACAAGGATATGCCCGTGCAGATCGTCATCGCGGGCAAGGCCCATCCCAAGGACCAGCCCGCCAAAGGCTACATCCGCGACGTGGTTCAGCTTTCGCGCGACCCCGACCTGTGGAAGCACGTGGTCTTCGTCGAAGACTACGACATGAAAGTGGGCCGCGAAATGGTGCAGAGCGTCGATCTCTGGCTCAACAATCCCCGCCGTGGCGAAGAGGCCTGCGGCACCAGCGGCATGAAGGCCGCTCTCAACGGCGTGCTCAACCTCAGCATCCTGGACGGCTGGTTCGACGAAGCCTACGAGGTTTCCGGCGGCTGGGCCATCGGCGAGCGCGAGCCCTATTCGCCCGATCAGGACGTCCTTCACGCCACCGCCATTTACTACCTGCTGGAAAACGAAATCGTGCCGATGTTCTATGAACGCCGCGAAACTACGCCGCGCGAATGGATGCGCCGCGTGAAGCAGTCGCTGATTCATGTCACACCGGCCTTCGATTGCCGGCGCATGGTGCGCGAGTACATGTCGGAACTATACGATCCCGCCCACCAGCAGCATATCCATCTGCGCGAAGGCCACTACCAGCGCGTGCGCGCCAGAGCCCGCTGGGGTGCGCGCATCCGCGAGGTCTGGGAGCGCGTCCGTTTCGTCGAATCGGGCAACGAGTTCCCGGCCGTCGGTCTGACCAGCGGCTCGGTGCTGCCGGTGCGCGCGGCCATTGATCTCGCCGGCCTCAACCCCGACGACGTGCGCGTCGAAATGCTGCTGGGCCGCGTGGATTCGAGCGGCTTCCTGGAAGATGCCGAGGTGGTGGTTCTGCCTCCCGTCGAGCAGCGCGACGGCGTCGCGCTCTTCGGCCGGGATATCGTCCCGGAGCGCACTGGCCGGCTGGGTTACGCTTTGCGCGTCAGCCCCAACCATTTTGACGATCCTTTGACCCGCCCCTCCGGCGGCCTACTGAAATGGAGTTCCCCCCAGCCGGCATGAAAAAATCCCAAAAGGCCGCAAGATGGTGCGTGCAAACGGACTCGATCCGTGGTACATATGAGTTTGACGCTTAGGCGGGTTCCAAGCCACGTTGGCGCCAAGCGCCGTGGGAATCCCGCGGTTCCCCTCTGGGTTATTCCACGCGAACGGCCGGTGTTCTGAAAATCCGCCCGGCTGGCGTGGAAGCCATATACGAGTTGGATTTATCCCGGGCACCGGGAGTTTGTAATCGGGTTTTCACTTAGTTCTTCTGCCTGCTATTTACGGAGCAACCTTCCCCATGGACAGCGATCGCAAGTATAGACAAAACGGGTATATGGACTCGGACCGCGAGGCCCGGGGTCCCCGGCCCGATGGTCCCAGGCCCCAAGGCCCCCGCCCCCCCATCGATATTACCGGCCCCCGCCTGCCGCGCCTGGTGCAACACGTGGCCGCCTCCCGTTGCTACAACTGCGCCACGGCCCTTCCCCCCGATGTGAGCTTTTCCGGCGCCTGCCCCAAGTGCAACGCCGACCTGCATTGCTGCAAGCAGTGCTCCCACTTCGAACCCTCTACGCGCTTCCAGTGCCTGAAGCCCATCCCCGTCCGCATCGCCCTCAAGGACAAGGCCAACGATTGCGCCATGTTCTCCGCGCGCGTCACCGTCGCCCGCGAAGGCACTGCCAACGCGCCGCCGGCTCCCAGCATCAACAATTCAGGCCCGCCGGCTCCGCGCAATGCCGACGACGCCCGCAACGCCTTCGACAAACTTTTCAAGAAACCCTAGTCTTCCGATACCGAAGTCCCTTTACCGCTCCCTCACGGTCGTGCGACAAGTCGCGGCTCTGCTTCGCGGTCGTCCGCGCTGGCAAACGGTCAAGACATTTCAGAAACATGAGACTAGTGTCATGACCGCTTGAAAAATAACTTATAAAACGTGTTTTATGTAGAATGTTTTGGCCGTATGCTAGAGACATGCGAGCCTACAATCGACTGAAATTGCAGCTATCCAAGTCCGAG